>CP073759.1:675192-1012788 GCA_018398995.1 Methylophilaceae bacterium
TTGATTGGCTAATTTGGTGCCCATTTCTAAGCGATACGGTTGCATATAATCCAATGGTCTTAATACGCCATATAGGCCTGACAAAATGCGCAGATGTTCTTGCGCAAACGCTAAACCAGCTTCATCTAACGTGGTGGCATCTAGCCCTGTATAGACATCGCCATTAAAAGCTAATACAGCTTGCTTGGCGTTATCTGCATTAAATGGTGTTTGCCATGATTGATAGCGGCTGAGATTAAGGCCAGCCAGTTTGTCGCTGAGGCTCATGAGCGACGCGACTTCTTGCACTGATAATGTTTTTAATTGCGTGATAAGTTTGGTTGATTGCGCCAAATAGCGAGGCTGACTCGCCTTATTGGTAACGGGCGGCGTTTCAAAATCTAAATTTTTTGCAGGTGATATAACGAACAACATAAATAGCTAGCTTTCTGTTTGTGTGATACATCATCAAATGGATGAATCTTATTTATGATTTAAATCATACAACTGTGTGTGTTATTGAGCAATTAGTTGAATCATTAGTTCAGCAATTAAATTTGCGCTTACGCAATATTACGCATTGCGGTATTGTTTTTTATCCGTCACGATTGATTCTGGTCATCATCGAGTAAAGTAATGAAGCTAATTTCAGTCAATATTTCTCAACCAGAACCCATTGAAATCAATGGCGATACGGTCTTAACAGGGATCAATAAACTGCCGCAAACTAAGCGTATTTGGTTAAATAAAATTAACCTTGTTGGCGATGGTCAAGCAGATTTAACTGTGCATGGCGGTGAGTTTCAAGCGGTTTATAGTTACCCTGTTGAGCATTATGCGCATTGGCAACAATGCTTAGCTAAGGATGCATTACCTTATGGCACTTTTGGTGAAAATTTTACTGTTTCTGGTTTATTAGAAACTGATGTTTATGTGGGTGATATGTTTAAAGTGGGCGGCGCGGTGATTCAAGCCACCATGCCCCGTATTCCTTGCTTTAAATTAGCCAATAAGCTGAATAATACCGCCATTATCAAAGACTTTTTATGGAGTGGTTACAGCGGTTTTTATCACAAGGTGATTGAAGAAGGCGAAGTGGGCGCGGGTGATGAGATTACTTTATTAGCGCGTGAGGCAGATAGTATCAGCATTCGAGCAGCGTTGGGTCTTTATAAGCTCAACGAAGGCGATGCCAATGCATTGTCGCATGCGCTTACAATTAAGAGTTTGGCGCCCTTGTTTGTTGATGCTTTTAGCGAACGTTTGGCCAAATTAGATGCTGACGGAAAAGGAGATACAACGTAATATCAGCGTTTTAATTGTTAAGCATGTTTTATGCAAAATATCGGTCTTTATATTATTGGCGATGAAATACTCTCTGGCAAACGCAAAGATGCTCATTTGAGCAAGATGATTGAATTACTCACTGCGCGTGGTTTGCAACTCAGCTGGGCACATTTTTTAGGCGATGTTCCAGATCAAATTACCCTCTTATTAGAAGCCAGCATGGCACGCGGTGATATTGCGTTTAGCTTTGGTGGCATTGGTGCTACGCCAGATGATTACACCAGACAATGTGCAGCAAAGGCGGCTGGCGTTCCGATTGAGCGACATCAAGATGCAGTTGCGAATATTGAAGCGCAATATGGCGAAAGCGCTTATCCGAAGCGGGTATTGATGGCAGACTTTCCAAAAGGTGCAGATTTAATCCCCAACCCAGTGAACCGAGTGGCTGGTTTTAGTATTAACGAGCATTACTTTGTACCTGGCTTTCCTGAAATGGGTCATCCAATGGTGGAATGGGTGCTAGACAAATACTATCAACACTTGTTTCACAAACGAGATTATATTGAAGCCTCTATTTTGGTGACAGAGGTTGGCGAGAGTGATTTAATTGATTTTATGAATGCCATGCTTGCCAAATACCCTCAATTGAAGCTATTTAGCTTACCCAAAAGCGGTCAACGCAGAACAACCGAACTGGGCATAAAAGGTGAAACTGTTTTAGTCAACCAAGCGATAATAGACTTAAAAGCAGGTATAACGGCTTTGGGTTATCCATGGCTTGATATTTAGTTAACTGAATTATGTGGCGCTTTCAATCACAACAATCAACACGCTTACCAATTGTTTTATCATCGTCATGCGCCAAGATATAATATTGCCTCAGCCATTAGTGAGCAACATAAAATTTTATGCATTGTAGGCCAAATTGCGGCGCTTGCTGTATTGCGCCCAGTATCAATAGTCCCATTCCTGGCATGCCGAACGGCAAGCCTGCGGGGGTGCGTTGCATACAACTCGATGCGCAGAATCGATGTCTGATTTTTGGTAAGCCTGAGCGTCCTGCTTTTTGCGCTGGCTTACAAGCGAGCATAGAAATGTGTGGTGAAGACCATTTAAAAAACCCGAAAGAACATGCCATGGTTTGGCTAAGCCAGTTAGAAATTCTGACTAAACCTTTATGAATATGCAGTTTCACGCATGAAAAACACGGCAATCAGGCTAATGCCCGCCATGGCTGACGTATAAAATCCAACCCAAGCGATGCCACCTTGCATCACCAACCATTGTGAAATAGTTGGCGCAAACGAGGCGCCAAAAATACCACCTAATTGATAAGCTAAACCAGCGCCACTATAGCGAACGGCAACAGGAAATTGCTCGGGCAAAAATGCCCCCATTGGGGCAAACGTTGCGCCCATTAAAAACAAGGCGAGCGATAAAAAAAGCGTTATGGTAATCACCGAACCGCCCATCAACGGGTTCATCGCAAACCCAGCAAACAGCGCAAGCGCACTACTGACCATCAAGACAGGGCGACGACCAAACTGATCTGATAAGCGTGCCGAAATAGGCGTCGCTAAGGTCATGAATAATACGGCGACACACAACATGATTAAAAAGTCTGGTCTTGTTATACCAAGCTCCTGCGTGCCATAACTCAAACAAAATACGGTAGCGGTATAAAATAAGTGATAACACACCACCATGGCAAACGCACCTAATAGTATTGGCTTAAGGTGGTTTTTTAATAAGGGTTTAAGTGGCATGCGATGTGTGGCTTGCTGAGCTAATGCTTGTGCAAAAATAGGCGTTTCTGCCAATTTGAATCGAACATATAAACCAACAACAACCAGCAATGCGCTGGCAATAAAAGGTAAACGCCAGCCCCATGCCTTAAATTCTGCATCGGTCAAAAAAAAGGAAAGACCCAAAAAGGTTAAGGTTGCCAATAAAAAACCAACTGAAGGACCTAATTGCGGAAACATACCAAACCAGCCACGTTTGCCTTCTGGTGCATGTTCAGTTGCCAACAAGGCTGCACCGCCCCACTCACCCCCCAAACCAATACCTTGGCCTATTCGCAACAAACATAACAACACCGGCGCCCAAATACCGATCATCGCATAGCCTGGTAATAGGCCAATCAGCAACGTTGAAACACCCATCACTAATAGCGAAGCAGCGAGGGTTACTTTGCGCCCAACTTTATCGCCAAAATGGCCAAACAGAATGGCGCCAAATGGCCGCGCAATAAAAGCTATGCCAAATGTGAGAAATGCATTTAAGGTTTGTACCGCAGGATCACTTGTCGGAAAAAATACTTGGCCAATAACCAAAGCAGCAGCCATTGCATAAATATAGAAATCATAAAACTCAATGGCTGTACCAATAAAGCTAGCAAAAGCAATTGTGGTAGTCGATGTTTTTTGCATGATGCTCATCATAAACCGATTTATGGGTAAATGATTAAATAGCCGTTATTTTGCTACTTGGTTGGTTACCACATTGTCACTGCTAGCATCTTGCGTGATACTACCTTGCCAACCACCACCCAAGGCTTTGAATACATCAACTGTTGCATTGAGTGTATTTTGTCGACTCTGTACAAAGCTTTGTGCGGCTTCAATATGACTGCGCTGCGCTTCCAATACATCTAAATAGCTCGAGTAACCTGCTTGATAGCGGTTTCTTGCAACCGCTAACATGGCTTGTGTAGTCTCTTTTTTAGAATCGGCAATGTTCTCAATCGTATGATATTGTCTTAAATTAACTAAAGCATCATTCACTTCTTTAAAGGCAGTTGACACGGCACTTATGTAGGCCTGCAAAGCTTGCTTTTGTCTTGCGCTCGCTTGGTCAACACGTGAGGATAGTATACCGCCGTTAAAAATGGGTAAATTCAAGCCGAGTCCATAAGACCAAATGCGTGATGCGGACTTCAAAATATCGCCTAGGGCAAAGCTTTCACCACCAAAACTACTCGTCAATGAAATACTAGGATATAAAGCCGCTTTTGCTGCACCCATTCTTGCATTGGCCGCAATCATCTCTTGCTCAGCCTGTCTGACATCAGGCCGATTTTCTAACAAGGATGAGGGCACACCAACCGGCGGTATTGGCGGCATTGGCAAACTGGCTAAGCTGGCTTCATCGAGATTGACTTCTTCTAATGTCAATATATTCAACACATGTTCGGTCAATTTTCTAAGACGTATCGTCTCTTGCTCTTGTAACAATAAATCATCACGCACTAAGGAAGCTTGCTGCACATCCAATATCGAAACAATGCCGCCCTCTTGTCTGCGTTTAGCCAACGCCAAGCTTTCTTCACTGATGCTGAGATTTTCTCTGACATTGGTGAGTTGCGAGTCTAAACTACGCAGATTTAAATAACTATTAACCACTAAACTTTCGGTAGACAGTTTTATCATCTCTTTTGCATATTGAGTCGATAAAAAATTGGCTCGTGCTGCTTCTTTTGTGCGTTTAAATTTACCCCAAAAATCTAACTCAAATGATGCTCTAAACGATAAATTATAGTTTTCGCGCGGGTTCGGTCCAAATGGCGGAAAAAAACCTGTCTCCGTTACACGATTACGCACACCATCAGCGCCTAAATCAACCGTTGGTAATAAAGCAGCACCAGCTTCACGCATTTGGGCATCCGCCTCTTCAATACGTGCAACCGCAGCTTGAATATTACTGTTGTTTTGAATGGCTTTTTCAACCAGCGCATTGAGTTGTGGATCTTGATACAAAATCCACCACGCACTGGGGATTGCATCTAACTTTGCCAGATCGCTTGGCAACGCCGTTTGCGCATCACCGTAACTATCTGGCAAAGCAAACAAATGTGGTCGCTCATCATCGATACCTAACAATGCACATCCAGATAAACCAGTTAACAAAGCGACTACCATCAACATATTCAAATATCGTTTCATCATGTGCTCTTTTCTTCCGTTTCAATATGGCCATGATGACGAATGTGTTTCGTATTCGTGAGCCAGGTGAAGAACAATGGGATAAAAATAGTAGCAATAAAGGTTGCAAGAATCATACCGCCAAACACACCCGTTCCCATTGATTGTCGAGCTGCTGCGCCAGCGCCCGTGGCAATGACCAAAGGCACAATGCCCAATACAAATGCCATAGAGGTCATCACAATCGGCCTAAATCTGAGTCTAGCCGCTTCTAAGGCCGCCTGACCTAATGGCATACCCTCCTCCATTTTCTGGCTGGCAAACTCAACAATTAAAATAGCATTTTTTGCAGCCAACCCAATGAGGGTAATCATGCCAATTTGAAAGTAAATATCATTAGGCATCCCCCTAAATAACACGGCCAAGAGTGCGCCAGTTAAAGCAAAAGGAACAGCCATAATCACAGCAAGCGGCAGCGCCCATGTTTCAAACTGTGCTGCCAAGATTAAAAACACCATCACAATAGCAAAGCCAAAAGCAAGCATTGCTGCATTGCCTGTGCGTTTTTCTTGATAAGCTTGTCCTGTCCAAGCAATTTTATAACCGTCGGGTAAACTCTCTTTTGCAATACGCTCAACAGCCTTAATCGAATCTCCTGAGCTGACACCTGGCGCACCACTACCAAATACTTTGGCTGATAACAAGCCGTTATAGCGCTCCAATTGCTCCGCTCCAACCACGTTTTTTACTATACTCAACGCAGATAGCGGAATCATATTGCCCGTTGGGCTATCTGCCGTTGGCTGGCTTCTAATATACACCTTACCTAAGTCTTCTGGTTGCATCCTAAATTCAGGTTCTGCTTGTAATTGCACACGATATGTACGCCCATTTTTATTGAAATCATTCACATAGAATTGACCCATCGTACTTTGTAATGTGGTGTAAATGTCGGCAATATTGACATTGAGAGAGATTGCTTTTGCTTCATCTACCTCAATTTTTAGTTGCGGAACGGTAGGCCGAAAAAAACTGTTCAAGCCAGTGAGTGAAGGCTCTTCACGCATTGCTTCGATAAAATTATTCATCACCTGTGCCAATTTAATAGGATCGGAGTCTCGTTGACTTTGCACATAGACCTCAAAGCCGCCTGCCGAACCTAAGCCCCGAATGGCTGGCGGATTGACCGCAAAGCCCATACCGTCTGGTTGCTGCATGCCAATTCCTGTTACTTTTGCCACCATATCATCTGCACTTGCAGCACGCTCATCCCAATCTTTCATTCGCACAAACATCGTGGCAGCATTGGTTTTATTGGCACCTGTAAATAGTTCAAATCCGTTAATGGCAAACTCAGAAGCGACCGCTGTATCTTGTGCGACGATTGCACGAATATCTTCTGTTGTTTTGGTTGTCCTACTTAATGTTGCATTATCAGGCATCACAACTACGGTAATAATATAACCTTGATCTTCTGGTGGTACTAAACTACCTGGCACAATGCGGAATAACACGACCATAGCTAAAATAAAGCCGCCAAAGGCAATTGCGCCGATGATTTTATGGCGCAAGGTGATTGCAACAATGTCAGTATAAAAGCGCGTTAATCGGTTAAATCCACTATTAAACTTTCTAAAAAAAGCATTTTCTTGATCATGTGATTTTTTTAAAATCAAGGCACAAAGTGCTGGGGTCAATGTTAATGCAACCACCCCTGAAATAACCACCGCAATAGCCACCGTTATCGCAAATTGACGATATAGCTGCCCGGCTATGCCGCCTTGAAATGCAACTGGCACAAACACCGCACACAGCACCAGCACAATCGCAATCACCGCTGCAGAAACTTGTCCGATTGACTTAATAGCGGCAGGTAAAGGGTCTAAACCTTCCTCTCGCATCAGTCTTTCCGTATTCTCAAGCACCACAATCGCATCATCTACCACAATACCAATGGCTAAAATCATGGCAAACAATGTTAATAAATTGATAGAAAAACCAAATAGATAAAGACCAGCAAAAGTACCAATTAAGGAAATCGGCACTGCAATAATAGGTATAAGCGTTGCCCGCCAACTCTGCAAGAAGAGAAATACCACCAACACAACCAATACCAGGGCTTCACCAAAAGTATGCATGACCTCGTCGATAGTTGAGCTCACAAAATCACTGGTGTCGTAGGGGATAGCATATGTCATGCCTTCTGGGAAATTTTCTTGCAACTCATTTAATTTTTCTTTGATGGCTTTTGCGGTATCCAGTGCATTAGCACCACTTTGTAAGAAAACAAGAATAGCAACCCCAGTTTGACCATTTAGCGCAGAAGAAGCGTTATAAGTCTGCGCACCCAGCTCAATTCGCGCCACATCTTTCAGATACAAAATGCCATTTGGCCCATCTGCACGAATAATAATATTGCCAAATTCTGCTGGGTCAACTAAACGACCCTTTGCCGTGACGGTATAAATCAACTGCTGTGTTTTGGGGGCAGGATCTTGCCCAATTTTACCAGCAGCATATTGATTATTTTGTGAACCAATGGCCGCCGCAATATCGCTGGTACTCACCCCTAATTGTGCCATGCGGTCTGGTCTTAACCAGATGCGCATTGCGTAATCTTGACCGCCCACAATATTTGCCGTGCCCACACCCTTAATACGTTTTAACTCATCCAACACATTCAAGGTGCCATAATTGCTCAGATACAGCCTGTCATGCTTTTCGTTGGTTGATGTCAACATAGCCGCCATCAAAATATCATTTGATTTTTTCTGAACGATTAAGCCATTTCGTCTGACTTCGTCAGGTAAACGTGGTGTGGCAATATTCACACGATTACTGACATTAAAAGTGGCTTGATCAATATCAGTACCGATATCAAATGTCGCTGTAATCACTAAAGTACCACTGGAATCTGCGCTAGAATTAAAGTACAACAGATCATCAATGCCACTCAACTGCTCTTCTATCGGCGCAGCCACCGTTTTAGAAAGTGTATCTGCGCTAGCCCCTGGATAGCTTGCCGTAATTTGCACTGTTGGCGGTGCAATTTCTGGGTACTGCGCTATTGGTAACTGAAAGGCCGCCGCCAAACCGGACAGCACAATAATAATCGACAGGACTGAGGCAAATATTGGCCTAGTGATAAAAAACTTGGTCATCGTCTATTTACCTATCTCTAACTGACGTTGCTTGAATCAGATTGGCTGTCTATGACAGTGTTATCTTGTTGTATTGTAGGCATCACTGGGGCCCCAGGTCTCAATTTAATTAAATGATCAATGATGACCTGATCACCCACTTTCAAACCACCCAATACAACCCAGTCTTGTCCTTGCCAACTGCCCACTTCGATAGGCGTGATAGTTGCCTTTACTTTGCCATCTTTGTCTTTCGCAGCAACAAATACAAATTTACCTTGCTCTCCAGTCATCACCGCTGTTTGCGGGATTAAAAACACCCCTTCTTTTTCACCGGTTGTGATTTTTACTCTCACAAATTGACCAGGAATGAGCTTTTTATCGGCGTTTTTAAACTCAGCCCGTAATTGCTGCGTACCCAATGCTGGATCGATATTGCTGGCCGAAAAATTGAGTGTACCCGACTCAGTATATACAGAACCATCGGGCAAAATCACATTAATATTTTTGATCGTATCACTCGTTAATATCCCACCGAGTTGTTTTAGTTCGAAATCAGATAAACTAAAACGCACCCATATTGGTGAAGTTTGCACGATTGTCGTCAATAAGCTGGTGTTTGCATTGACTAAAGCCCCTTCTGAAAACAAGAATCGACCAGCAATACCACTGACTGGTGCAATGACTTTGGCATAAGATAAGTTTAATTCCGCCTCATGTAAAACAGCATTAGATTCTTGTAAACTTGCATGCGCCATAGCCACATCAGAAACGGCGTTGTCATATTCACGCTGACTAATTGATTTGGTTGACAATAAAGACTTCAAACGCGCTGCTTCTCGCTGCGTTTGAGTTAAGCGTGCTTTTTTATTGGCCTGTTGTGCTTTTGCTTGAGATACTGCCAATTGAAATGGAACTGGGTCAATTTGAAACATGGCTTGCCCGGCCTTTATTTCAACACCTTCTTCAAACAGCTTTTTCAACAATATGCCGCCAACGCGCGGTCTAATTTCAACTTGTTTTGCGCCTTCTGTCTGCGCAACTGCTTCCGTACTAATCGGCACGGTTGTCGGCTGCACCTTTAACACACTCACTGGCATAGGCGGCATTCCAGCACTCCCATTAGCCCCTTCTTTTTCGCAAGCCATTACTAACAAGCTCAATAGTATTGTGAACATTATGTTCAGATATTGATTATTCATATTCACCATGAGGAGATCCCTATTGCTATGCTTTTGAAGTATAATTCTTGATTACATACAAGAATGAATGTATATTATATACAAACATGAATGTATGTAAATAGGTTTAACAAAAGATTCATTAAACAATATGGCACGCAAAACAAAAGAAGATGCAAATATTACCCGTCAGCAAATTATTGATGCTGCACGCGAGGTTTTTTTAAGTAAAGGTGTCAGCAAAACCAGTTTAGAGCAAATTGCCACACGTGCTGGTGTCACACGCGGCGCAGTGTATTGGCACTTCAAAAATAAAACTGAGTTATTTCATGCTATGCGTGATCAAGTGCTATTACCACTCATTGATAGTCTAGACGATACGCTATTGACTACCGAAGATCCCACCTCTTCTTCTACCGATCCCTTAAGTGCGATTGAAAGCTTTCTGCAAAACACAATACAAAAGCTCAATGAGCACCAAGCAACGCGCGAAACTTATGAAATCATGATGTCAAAATGTGAGTATGTTGATGATTTTGAAGATGTATTGCAACAAATACTCAATAACTGTTCACATATTATCGTCAAGCTAGAGCAAGCCTATTTAAATGCACAGCATCAAGGATTAATCAGCGATCTGCATAGCGCCAATCAATTGGCAATGGATACCCATTTATTTTTCTCAGGGCTATTACATATGTGGGTAAAAGACACACATGGCACAAGATTTAGGAACCAAGCAGCAACACTCATCAGCACGCATATTAACCTACGTAAACAGTAATATTCTGCAATCCGGTATTGACTCGTCTTTTAATCAAAAGTTAATCACAAGCAATCACAAGCGAAATTGGAGAATTTCGCCAACGATGATGACTATTTTGGTTCCCTATCAATCAAATTGCGTATAAAATAAGCAACCTTTATTAAATAAAGGTTTTATTACAGATAAAGTCTTATGCAAATTGGTCACCATATTCTAAAAAACAACTTAATTGTCGCGCCAATGGCTGGCGTCACTGATAGGCCTTTCCGCCAGTTGTGCAAAAAGATGGGCGCCGGTTTAGCGGTATCTGAAATGGTAACCTCTAACTCATTGCTTTATGGCAGTGAAAAAACCCTTAGACGCGCAAATCATGAAGGTGAAGTTGACCCTATTTCTGTCCAAATCGCAGGGGCAGATCCAGCCATGATGGCGGAAGCGGCTAAGCACAATGTAGATAATGGCGCGCAAATTATTGATATCAATATGGGGTGTCCAGCTAAAAAAATATGTAACGTGATGGCAGGTTCAGCATTGTTGAAAGATGAGCCACTTGTTGCACAAATTCTAAAAGCGGTTGTGAATGCGGTCAATGTCCCGGTTACGCTTAAAATTAGGACAGGCTGGGACAAAGACAATCGTAATGCTATCCAAATTGCAAAAATGGCCGAAGATATTGGCATTCAAGCATTAGCCATGCATGGTCGAACTCGTGCCTGTTTGTATAAAGGCGATGCTGAGTACGATACGATTGCTGCAGTCAAACAAGCGATTCATATCCCACTGATTGCCAATGGCGATATTACAACGCCAGAAAAAGCCAAATATGTATTGGATTATACTGGCGCAGATGCGGTGATGATTGGTCGAGCAGCACAAGGCAGACCATGGATATTTCGTGAAATTGAACATTATTTACTCACTGGCACACACTTGTTGCCACCAACAGTAGATGAAATTCATACTGTTATGCTAGAGCATCTGCATGATTTATATGCCTTTTATGGTGAATTAACTGGCATGCGCATTGCACGCAAGCACATTTCTTGGTATACAAAAGGTTTATCAGGCTCAGCGGCGTTTCGCCATCATATGAATACGTTAGAGACAACCGATTTACAAATCCAATCGATTAGTGACTTTTTTACAGAGCTGAAAACAAAAAATGAACGCTTGGTTTATGAAGAAGCGTTTGATAGTAGTCAATCACCTGAGGCAGTGGCTGCATAATGAGTAAAGACTGCAGACTAAGCCAGGCAATTTTAGCGTCATTAGATGACTATTTTGTACATTTGGATGGACAGCCACCGCATGCAATTTATGACATGGTGCTTGGTTGTGTTGAGCAGCCGATGCTGGAATATATTCTAAATAAAGTGGGTGGCAACCAAAGTAAGGCAGCAGAAATGCTGGGCATCAATCGCAATACTTTACGTAAAAAAATGGCATTATATAACTTAAGCTAAGCTTTATTTATCTTAGGTATAGCTGGTGATGGCCACCAATAAAACAGAATACTTGTTTACAATCTGTTCAAATTACTCAAATCAACACTATTTAAATTAAAATCATGGCAATTATTAAACGAGCTCTCATTAGCGTTTCAGACAAATCAGGCATTGTTGAATTAGCGCAACACCTGCACAAATTAGATATCGAAATTCTCTCAACTGGCGGCACCGCTAAACTGTTTCGTGAAAATAATATTCCCGTTATCGAAGTGAGTGACTACACAGGCTTTCCTGAAATGTTAGACGGCCGCGTAAAAACGCTGCATCCTAAAGTGCACGGCGGCTTGTTGGGTCGTCGTGATTTGCCCGAACATGTAAACACAATGCAGGAATCAGATATTCCTAATATTGATATGCTGGTCGTTAATCTATACCCGTTTGAAGCAACCGTTGCCAAGTCAGATTGCAAACTAGAAGATGCGATTGAAAATATCGATATCGGCGGCCCAGCCATGTTGCGCTCAGCTGCGAAAAACTGGAAAGATGTAGCGGTATTAACCGATGCCAGCCAATATAGCGCAGTGATTGACGAGCTAATTAGTCATCATGGCCAGCTTTCAGAAAAAACCACTTTTGCACTGTCAGTTGCTGCTTTTAATCGCGTGAGTAATTATGATGGTGCGATCAGTGATTATCTTTCCAGCTTCAATGAAGATGGTTCACGTAATCCGTATCCTGCGCAAATAAATAGTCGTTTTACCAAAGTGCAAGATTTACGTTATGGTGAAAATCCACATCAAACTGCTGCTTTTTATCAAGATCAACATCCAGCACCGGGCTCTCTTGTTACCGCGGAACAACTTCAAGGTAAAGAACTGAGTTATAACAATATTGCTGATGCGGATGCCGCTTGGGAAACAGTCAAAGCATTTAATAGCAATGCTTGTGTCATTGTTAAACATGCCAATCCATGTGGTGTCGCACTGGGGGCAACTGCATTGGAAGCTTATACCAAAGCATTTAAAACAGACCCAACTTCTGCTTTTGGTGGCATTATCGCTTTCAATATGCCTGTTGACAAAGCGGCTGCCGAAGTGATTGCGCAACAGTTTTTAGAAGTCTTAATTGCACCAGCATATAGCGCTGAGGCTCTGGCTATTTTCAGTACCAAAAAAAATGTGCGCGTGTTAAAAATTGCCTTGCCAACTGGGGGTAATACGCCTTGGGAACAAGGTCGTAACTCGCATGATACAAAACGTGTTGGCTCCGGCCTGCTGGTACAAACAGCTGATATTCATCAAATTCAAATGACTGATTTAACGATTGTGACAAAAAAACAACCCTCACCAGCGCAAATGCAAGACTTATTATTTGCTTGGAATGTGGCGCAATATGTTAAATCAAATGCCATTGTTTTCTGCGGTGATGGCATGACACTTGGTGTGGGTGCAGGTCAAATGAGCCGTGTTGATAGTACCAAAATTGCGGCAATTAAAGCCGAACACGCCGGGCTTAGTTTACAAGGGTCAGTAGTTGCATCCGATGCGTTCTTCCCCTTCCGTGACGGTGTCGATGTATTAGCAGATGCTGGTGCGAGCTGTGTCATTCAGCCAGGTGGTAGCATGCGGGATGACGAGGTGATTGCTGCAGCCGATGAGCGTGGATTAGCCATGGTGCTGACTGGTATTCGCCACTTCCGTCATTGATTAAGTGGCTTTACATAAGGAATAATAATGAAAGTATTAGTGATTGGTGGCGGCGGTCGTGAGCATGCTTTAGCATGGAAAATTTCACAAAATAAGGCAGTTAGCCTTACTTATGTTGCACCAGGCAATGCAGGAACAGCAACCAATCCAGATATGGTCAATGTGCCAATGACCAAGGTTGATGATTTGGTGCAGTTTGCGCAGAATGAAAAAATTGCCCTTACTGTGGTCGGTCCAGAAGCCCCGCTTAGCCAAGGTGTGGTCGATGCTTTTAGAGCTAAAGGGCTTAAGATTTTTGGCCCAACGCAAGCAGCGGCACAATTAGAATCATCAAAAGATTTTTCTAAAGCTTTTATGGTACGTCACAGTATCCCGACTGCCACCTATGAAACGTTTTCTGACATCAAAGCGGCGCACGCATATATTGAGCAACAAGGCGCCCCAATTGTGGTGAAAGCAGACGGTTTAGCCGCTGGAAAAGGCGTTGTGGTTGCGATGACATTAGACGAAGCGCATGCAGCCGTTGACATGATGTTAGGCGACAATACCTTTGGCGATGCTGGTGCACGTGTCGTTATTGAAGAGTTTTTAACGGGTGAAGAAGCCAGTTTTATGGTGATGGTCGATGGTAAAAATATTTTGGCACTCGCTACCAGTCAAGATCATAAACGTTTATTGAATGCAGACCAAGGACCTAATACTGGTGGCATGGGGGCCTATTCCCCAGCACCTGTTGTTACGCCAGAAATTCATGCCCGCGCTATGCGCGAGGTGATTAAACCAACGGTTGAGGGTATGGCGAAAGATGGCATCCCTTATACTGGTTTTTTATATGCAGGCTTAATGATTAGTCCCAATGGTCAGATTAAAACGTTAGAGTTTAACTGCCGCATGGGCGATCCCGAAACCCAACCCATTTTGATGCGTTTAAAATCCGATTTACTAAGCTTGCTGCAACACGGGGTCAATGGCACACTAGACCAAGCTGAAACAGTATGGGATAGGCGTTTTGGCTTAGGTGTGGTCATGGCCAGCGCAAATTATCCGGCCAAACCAAGATTGGGTGACGAAATTATCGGTCTTCCAAAAAACGTAGATGATGCTTATGTTTTTCATGCAGGCACAACACTGAACGGCGGTAAAGTTGTCACGAGTGGTGGCCGTGTGCTCTGTGTAACCGCACTTGGCGAAACCGTTAAGTTTGCACAAAAAAAAGCATATCAGATTATCGAGGATATTCATTTTGACGGCGCACAGTACCGAGCAGATATTGGTTATCGCGCACTAAAAGGATAATCTCACTATATGAGCAATGTTAATACACAAGCGGTTTTAGACTATCTGCAAGGGTTGCAAGCACGGATTATTGAATCGGTGGAACTCGTCGATGGTAAAACTTTTTTGCATGATGGCTGGCAGCGACCAGAAGGTGGTGGTGGCAATTCCTGCATGTTGGAAGAAGGCAATGTATTTGAACGGGCTGGCATTGGGTTTTCGCATGTATTGGGCAATAAATTACCGCCAGCTGCCAGTGTTGCACATCCTGAAGCAGCAGGTCGGCCTTGGGAAGCAGTTGGCGTTTCATTGGTGTTCCACCCGCGCAACCCATACGTACCCACTGTTCACATGAATGTCAGATTCTTTATGGCAAAAGCACAGCATGCACACCAAGAGGATATTTGGTGGTTTGGTGGCGGTATGGATCTAACGCCCTATTATGGCAATGAAGAAGACTGTGTGCATTTTCACCGCGTCAACAAAGAAGCGTTAGCTCCATTTGGCGAGACCCTTTATCCAACACTCAAAAAAGAATGTGATGCGTACTTTTATCTCAAACATCGCAAAGAACCGCGTGGTATCGGCGGCATTTTCTTTGATGACTTCAATCATTTAGGTTTTGACAAAAGCTTTGCCATGTTACGTGCGGTTGGCGATGCATTTACCCAAGCCTATTTACCGATTGTGCAACGTCGCAAAGACATGGTATATGGAGAACGCGAACGTGACTTCCAAGCTTATCGTCGCGGCCGCTATGTAGAATTTAATCTCATTCTTGACCGCGGTACTATTTTTGGCTTGCAATCCAATGGCCGTACGGAATCTATCTTACTCTCGATGCCGCCTATCGTGAAATGGCGCTACGATTGGAAACCAGAAATGGGCAGCGCCGAGGCAAAGTTATATACTGATTTCTTAATTGCTAAAGAGTGGGCATAATCCATGAGCGTATCAAATGAGGCAACCAAGCATGCACAAGATTTACTTGACTTTATTGATGCAAGTCCAAGCCCATGGCATGCCGTTTCAACGATTGCAGCCACGCTCAGAAAAAATGGTTTTAGGCCTTTACTAGAAGACCAACACTGGGACTTTGGCAAGCGTGGTAAGTACTATGTCGTGCGTGATGGCGCTTCGATTATTGCTTTTATATTAGGACAAAAACCCATTACAGAAGCTGGATTCAAGATAGTGGGCGCTCACACCGACTCGCCAGGTCTACGCTTAAAACCCAAAGCCGCTTACAGCACTGAAGGGATCGCTCAACTCGGCGTTGAAGTCTATGGCGGCCCAATTCTAGCAAGCTTTACTGATAGAGATTTAAGTATTGCAGGACGTGTGATTGTGCGTAATGGCGAGGTGTTAGAAGTGCATACCGTGCGCCTCAATCAATCAGTCGTACGCTTGCCCAATTTAGCGATACACATGAACCGAGAGGTAAATGAAAAAGGCTTATTGTTAAATAAGCAAACTGGCTTACCTTTAATTTTTGGCTTTGCAAGTGATAGTGCAGAAGCGCATAGCCAACTCAGTCAAGCATTAGCTAATGCGTTAAACATAAAGCCAGATGCTATATTAACTTGGGATTTACATGTCTACGACACCCAAAAAGGTAGTTTATGGGGTGCTAAACAAGAGTTTATCGCCAATAGCCAACTCGATAATTTAGCCTCTTGTCATGCGGCAATGACCGCACTCATGGCAATTGAAAACCCTGCATCAACCAGCATATGTGCTTTTTTTGATCATGAAGAAGTTGGTAGTGAAAGTGCAACTGGGGCAAGTGGTAGCTTTATGCGTGATGTATTAAACCGTATATGTTTATATTTTACAGATAGTGAAGAAGATCGTTTACGTAGCTATGCCAAAAGCTTTTTGATTAGTGCTGATATGGCGCATGCTTATCATCCCAATCATCCAAGCGCTTATGAACCACATCACCATGCCCAAGTTAATCAAGGGCCAGTGATTAAAACCAATAGTAACCAGCGTTACAGCACTAATGCAGATACAGCTGCACGCTTTATTCAATTATGTAAAAAAGCCAATGTACCTTATCAACAATATAGCCATCGCACTGATTTAGGTTGTGGCAGCACCATTGGGCCAACACTAGCCGCACAGCTTGGCATGCCCACTGTCGATGTTGGTAACCCGATGTGGGCCATGCACAGCGTCCGTGAAAGTGCCGGCGCGATTGATCATGGCTATATGATTGCGGTATTAAAACAGCACTTTCAATCTTAAGTATTGCCCGCCTCACAAAGCATGGTCATTTATGGCTATAATCAAGGCTAAGGGGAAATAAAATGCAACAAATAGAAACACTCGTTTCAACGCTCTCTGGAATCATATGGGGACCCATCATGCTAACCTTACTCGTTGGCACAGGCTTGTATCTGACGATACTATTAAAAGGGATACAATTTCGCGTCTTACCACATGCTTTTCGTCTTATATTTAAAAAAGAAACACATGAAGAAGGTGATATCAGCCATTTTGCAGCGTTAATGACAGCACTAGCAGCAACGGTCGGTATTGGCAATATTGTCGGTGTCGCGACAGCGATTACATTCGGTGGGCCAGGTGCTGTGTTTTGGATGTGGGTCACAGGCCTTGTTGGCATGGCAACGAAATATAGTGAAGCTGTCTTAGCTGTGAAGTATCGCGAAAAAGGCTCTCACGGGATGCGAGGCGGACCGATGTATTATTTAAGCAAAGGGGCTGGCTTACCTTGGCTAGCGACGCTATTTGCAGTTTTCACCGCATGTGCAGCATTTGGCATTGGCAACATGACGCAGGCCAATGCGACTGCAAAAATATTTGAATCCACTTTTCAAATACCAACGCATACGACAGGTATCATACTCACATTGCTGACTGGTTTAGTCATTATTGGCGGTATTAAAACCATCGGCAAATTCACCTCATTCTTGGTGCCTTTTATGATTACTGCTTATGTTGGTTGTAGTATCTGGGTATTAGCTTCACATATAGAGGCGATTCCACATGCATTTGGCTTGATTTTTTATCATGCCTTTAATCCATCAGCAGCAAGTGGTGGTTTTATTGGCGCAACCATTGCCGCAGCAATGCGATATGGTATCGCACGTGGTGTATTTTCTAATGAATCTGGTTTAGGTTCTGCACCTATAGCGGCGGCGGCGGCCCGAACTGACGATCCTGTAAAACAGGCATTAGTGAGTATGACACAAACATTTATTGACACTTTGGTCATTTGTACGATGACTGCTTTAGTCATTCTCACCGCATCAAGCTGGACACAAGGAGTAGACGCTGGTCAACTAACCAGCGCTAGCATGGCTGAAACCTTGGGGGATACAGGGCGTATTATCGTAGGGATTGCCACTGCATTTTTTGCTTTTTCTACGTTAATCGGGTGGAGTTATTATGGAGAAAAAGCCATTGAATATTTGTTTGGTGGCAAAGCCATTAAAATCTACCGTGTCTTTTTTACAGTGGCTGTGATGGTTGGCGCAATGACCAGTTTAGAGTTTGTATGGAACTTCTCTGACATGATGAATGGCTTGATGGCAATTCCCAATCTGATTGGCTTATTACTGCTCTCCAAAATCATCAAGAATGAAACGGAGCGATACTTTACATCCAACAATACATGATAAGGATACTGCAATGTCACATCGTGGCGCGTGGAATAGCCGCTGGTCTTTCATATTAGCCACCACAGGTTCTGCAATTGGTTTAGGCAATATCTGGAAACTACCCTATATGATAGGTGTTAATGGTGGTAGTGCATTTGTATTAATCTACATACTAAGCATTATACTCATTGGTATCCCATTACTCATGACCGAAGTGATGTTAGGTAGGCGCATACATAAAAACCCTATGGACGCAATGAAGCAGTTAGCAAAACAATCAAACTGTTCAAATGCTTGGCAATATGTTGGCACTATGGGCATGTTTACTGGTGTATTAATATTGTGTTTTTATAGTGTTATTGGCGGGTGGGTACTCAGCTACATCAGCACTGCTGCACAAGCGGGCTTTGAGCATATGACGCCAACACAATCTAGCGAACAATTTAGCGCCTTACTTGCATCGCCACTCAGACTCCTTTTCTGGCATACGTTGTTTATGGCACTGACAATGGGCATTGTGTCACGTGGCGTTACCTCTGGATTAGAAAAAGCAAACAACTTTCTTATTCCTGCGTTATTTATTATTTTATTGATATTATTGGGCTACAGCATATCAGTTGGCGATATGCAAACTTCCTTTCAATTTTTATTCAAGCCTGACTTTTCAAAAATTACCCCTATTACAGCGTTGGCTGCTATGGGCCATGCCTTTTTCTCGCTTAGCATTGGTATGGGCTCAATCATGGTCTATGGCTCTTACTTAAAACGAGATGTTTCAATTTCTCGTACGTCTATTTATATAGCGATTGCAGATACCTTGCTTGGCTTGTTGGTGGGGCTATCTATCTACGCCTTAGTCTTTGCCAACCATTTAGCACCAGATGCAGGGCCCGGCCTCATTTTTCAAACATTACCGATTGCCTTTGGTCAAATGCCATTGGGTAATTTTTTTGGCGTGCTATTTTTTATATTAGTCGCGTTTGCGGCATCAACTTCTGCCATTTCTTTGGTAGAGCCATCGATTGCCTGGATAGTCGAAAATACCCATATCAACCGTAAAAAAGCCTCTCTACTCTTAGGCATATTTATCTGGACTGTCGGTATCAGCGTCTTACTATCTTTCAACCTTTGGCAGGATGTAGAAATTATTTTTGGCTTAGGTATTTTTGATACTTTAGACAAACTCACAAGCACTATCATGCTACCTTTGGGTGGTTTACTGATGGCTATTTTTGCTGGTTATTTTATGAAAAAACATCACTCTAAAGATGAGCTTGATCTGGGTAGTAACACTTACACCTTATGGCAAATCGCTAATAATATTATTGCGCCAGCAGCCATTTTTGCAGTATTTCTCTACTTGTTTAATGTTATCAAATAATCAAAAAAGCCAGCATTGGCTGGCTTTTTTAAGTCTTACAATCAACTGATAGCGTTAAAGTGACAATATCCACTTAACGATCGTTTGAATATCAGCATCTTTGACTTGCGGACTATTGGCTGGCATTGGCATAGGGCCCCAAACGCCACTACCACCTACTTTAACTTTAGTCACTAATTTGGCCTCTGCAGATTTATCACTTTTATATTTCGCGGCAATATCTTTCAAAGCCGGGCCCAACACTTTTTTATCCACACCGTGGCATGCTAAACAACCACTTTTCTTTGCCAATGCTTCGTTCGCAGCTGCTTGACCAGCCACCATTAACGCACTAACTGTCATTACCATTATTAAAAATGCTTTCATGCTATCTCCTTAAATACTTATAAAGAACCCCAATATTACAAGCCGTATCATACCTATAATTAAAAATTGTTCAATCAATTACACCTGTAACCAACACTTAACGTATGGTGTCAATAAACAGTTGACCCTCTACTCTACTACTCTATTGCCATTACATGGTTTCAACATAATACTCAGCACTCAACACATGCTTACGACTTGGATTAATCACTACCATGTTATCTAAAGCATTGGTGGTTTCAACACAGATTGTTTTACGCCACTCATCACCCGTACCCATATCAGTCATTTGCGCCACTTTCTCTGCCCCGGGGTTCCAAACGACAGTCGTATCACTACCGGATTTTGAAATATGAATAATGCGGTTATAACCTTTATCATGAATAGCACAATCACTGCTATGATCAATATACACACGATCATATTCAGCGCCATCAAAAGTCAATGCATTATGTTCTACATTGCGCTCATATTTAACCCGCTTATCAGCATACACTGAATCCTGTAAGCCTGTAATCTCAATGTTGCCGATATCACTCACATTAAAATAAGTATGAAAAGCTTCACTAATCACAAACGGATGATCGGCTAGGTTAGTGGTAGCTAAATCAACCCGCAAACGACGACCAATGGTAATCACCAAGTTCAGTTCAAAAGGGTATGATAACTGTCTTTTGGTTTCTTCTGTCATTTGCATTGATAGAATAATACGTGTTGCCCCTGTAGGCGTTGCATCTATATCCATCACACGCCATGGGATTACACGTGCAAAACCATGTGGGCAAAAGGTGCTATTTGTTGGATGATTACCAAACCACGGCCAACAAATAGGCACACCTCCACGAATAGATCGGCCTTTAGTATAGCGCGCATTACTCGATAGCCATAACACTGGGTTTGCTAGAAACTTTGGTTGCCAAGCCATCAGATGGGCACCTTGCAAGGCAACTTTGGCTGTTGCCAACGGGTTATCAATTTCTAAGTACTGTAGTCCAGATTCATCTTGTGTCTGATTAACATGTGCATGTAACTTAAGCCGCTTGTGCGTCATTGGTGCAGTTGATAATACGGCAGCCTCTATAGTCATCTTTATCCTTTTTCAATTTGTGACACATCACGCACCGCGCCAAAAGCTGCGCTGGTCGTCATTGCAGCAAAAGCTCTTAATGCGGAAGAAAGATATCGCTCTCGACCCAGCGGTTTCCACGCATCTTTTCCTTTAGCTTCCATTTTTGCACGTCGCTCTATCAATGTATCTTCACTAACTTTTAAATTGATGGTGCGGTTTGGAATATCAATTTCAATAATATCACCCTCTTCAACCAATCCTATCGCACCACCTTCAGCAGCCTCTGGCGAGACATGTCCGATACTTAAACCTGATGTTCCTCCAGAGAAGCGCCCATCAGTTAATAAAGCACACTCTTTGCCGAGCCCTTTAGATTTAAGATATGAAGTTGGATACAACATTTCTTGCATACCTGGTCCACCGCGAGGACCTTCATAACGAATAAGCACTACATCGCCTGCAACTATTTTATCGGCTAAAATTGCTTCAACTGAAGCATCTTGTGATTCAAAAATACGGGCACGTCCTGTAAACTTCAAAATACTGTCATCCACGCCAGCTGTCTTCACAATACAACCATCTAAAGCAATATTGCCATACAATACCGCCAAGCCTCCATCTTGTGAATAAGCATGCGCTTTATCACGAATACAGCCGTTTGCACGATCAATATCTAAATCTGGCCACAACATACTTTGACTAAACGCGATTGTTGTTGGAATGCCACCTGGTGCTGCACGGTAGAATTTTTTTACCTCTTCATCTGCTGTTACCGCAACATCCCATTTTGCCAACGCTTCATTTAATGTGGCACTATGTACCGTTGGTATTTCACCATGAATCACACCTGCACGATTTAATTCACCTAAAATACCCATCACACCGCCTGCACGATGAACGTCTTCCATATGATATTTTGCAGTCGCAGGCGCCACCTTACACACACAAGGCACATGCCGTGAAATGCGGTCGATATCTTTCATTGTAAAATCAATTCCCGCTTCATGCGCGGCAGCCAATAAATGGAGTACCGTATTTGTTGAGCCCCCCATTGCAACATCTAGGCTCATGGCATTTTCAAACGCCTTAAAATTAGCAATTGCACGCGGTAAAACAGAGTAATCATCTTGTTCATAATGTCGTTTAGCTAAATCAACAATAGTCCGACCTGCCTGCAAAAATAACTCTTTACGTGCACCATGCGTCGCAAGCGTAGAACCATTACCAGGCAAACTTAAACCCAGCGCTTCTGTTAAACAATTCATTGAGTTTGCGGTAAACATACCTGAACAAGAACCGCATGTTGGACAAGCAGAACGCTCAATTGCTTCAGATTGGGCATCACTGACCTTATCATCAGCTGCAGCCACCATCGCATCCACCAAATCCAGCTTCATGACTTCACCCTGCCAGTTCACCTTACCCGCTTCCATAGGACCGCCCGAGACAAATACCACAGGAATATTTAATCGCATGGCCGCCATCAACATACCGGGCGTAATCTTATCGCAATTAGAAATACAAACTAACGCATCAGCGCAATGCGCATTAACCATATACTCAACAGAATCTGCAATTAAATCACGGCTTGGTAAGCTGTATAGCATGCCGCTGTGTCCCATCGCAATACCGTCATCCACTGCAATGGTATTAAATTCTTTTGCTACACCACCCACCTTTTCAATCTGACGTGCAACCAGTTGTCCCATATCTTTTAAATGCACATGACCAGGTACAAATTGCGTAAATGAGTTGGCAACTGCAATAATTGGTTTATCAAAATCACCATCTTTCATACCTGTAGCACGCCACAACGCGCGCGCGCCAGCCATATTGCGACCGTGAGTGGTAGTTCGAGAACGATACTGAGGCATAAGAATCCCTAATAAACTAATTAAAACATTATTCTAACTGATGCACCCTTCATCATGCTAGCGTATGACCAACTTATAGGCGCTAGATTCATCTCCTGAGTGCGGATGATTAAATTGCCTGCATCATGCCTATATTCATCATCGGCACTAAGACGTATAATTTGGGCACACCTAGTAGCATCAACTAACTATGACAATCAACCTAGAGGATTTTGATGATTTTGACCCACCCCCAATTTGACCCTATTGCAATACATCTTGGTTCATTTGGCATTCATTGGTATGGACTCATGTATTTAACTGGTTTTTTGGGCTTTTTATTACTTGGCAAACATCGGATTAAGCACAAGCCTTGGTTTAACTGGAACCAAACTATGATTGACGATGCGTTATTTTATGGCGCCATAGGGGTTATTGTTGGTGGTCGTTTAGGCTATGTTGCGTTTTATCAGGCTGGCTATTTTATGCATCATCCACTGGAAATATTCGCAGTGTGGCAAGGGGGAATGAGTTTTCATGGTGGCTTTTTGGGTGTATTGGTCGCGATGTTTTTTTTCAATAAAAAACATCCTCAACCCTGGTTAAATACCATGGATTTTATTGCGCCTTTAGTGCCTATTGGTTTAGGTGCTGGCCGTATGGGTAATTTTATTAATGGTGAATTATGGGGACGCGTGACTGAGGGTAATTTTGGTATGATTTTTCCGCAGGCAGATACTCTCGCTCGCCACCCATCTCAATTGTATGAATTTGCTTTAGAAGGTGTTATTTTGTTTATCTTATTGTGGTGGTTTTCTAAAAAGCAAAGACCAACTGGCGCAATATCAGGCCTTTTTTTAATTGGCTATGGTTGCTTCAGGTTTCTTGTTGAATATACACGACAGCCAGATGACTTTTTAGGTTTATTGGGGCTAGGACTCTCGATGGGGCAGTGGCTGAGTTTGCCGATGGTTTTGGTTGGGATATGGATGTTGCGCGCTGCTTATCAAAAGCGTTTTGAGTCATCAAACATCGCCTAACAACAGCGATTTACACCCGCCCACTTATTGTCTTGCCATAGCTTAACAAATGCTTTGCGTGATAGTGGCGCGGGCGCATCTACGGTACTGGCATGAAATGCAGCATGATGCTTTAAGTATCGTTCATAGGCATCATCGCCTGAAAGTTGGCGGACGATATGCCATAAATGCTTTAGCTTAAACGATTTAATTTTAGCCAACATGTGCTATTCCAACACCGTTTTCACATAAGGCGCTTCACTTGAGCTTAATACTTTTTTGCCTTGTAAATAGCGACGAGAAATATTCATCATATCAATCACAACTATCCATAAGACAACTACAAAAAACAGCGTAAGGTAAGCATCTAAATGCTGATTAAAAATAAGTTGCGGTGCGACTGCCGCCTGTTCTGCGCTCAAAGTGCCGTCTAACAGTTGCATACTCATATGATTGGCAGCAGCAAAAAAGCCAACGCGGATATCATCACTTAATATCTTTTCATATGCCGCACTCGTGGTAATAATAATCAACCAAATAAGCGGCAATGCAGTTACCCAAGCATGTTTTGGCTTGCCAGATTTAATAATAATACTAGTGGCTACACACAAGGCAATCGCGGCCAGCATTTGATTGGCAATCCCAAACAATGGCCAAAGAATATTAACGCCACCATTCGGATCAATCACACCAATATACAAGAAGTAACCCCAGCCAGCGACGACCAAACTGCTGGTTAAAATCACGGATGGCATATAGGATGTTTCACCTAATTTTTGATTAAAATTACCTAGAATATCTTGCAACATAAACCGCCCCACCCGAGTGCCCGCGTCTAGTGTTGTGAGAATAAATAGGGCCTCAAACATAATGGCAAAATGATACCAAAGCGCTAATAAGTGCTTACCAAAAGCATTGGCAAAAATACTTGCCATGCCGACTGCGAGACTTGGCGCGCCGCCAGTTCTGGCAAATAAAGTTGATTCCCCCATGTCTTTTGCTAATTGCTCCATTTGATCAACGGTCACCGCGAAACCCCAACTATTAATTGTTGCTACAGCATCTATCGCAGTTTTACCCACCACACCGGCTGGGCTATTAATCGCAAAAAATACACCCGGCTCTAATACCGTTGCGGCTATCATGGCCATCATCGCAACAAAGCTCTCGAGCAACATACCGCCATAGCCTATCATACGAATATCGCGTTCATTGGCTATCAATTTTGGTGTAGTGCCAGAAGCAATTAAGGCGTGAAAACCAGATATCGCACCGCATGCAATAGTGATAAAAACAAATGGAAATAATTTGCCCCCAAAAATAGGCCCTGTGCCATCAATAAACTGAGTAACAGCTGGCATATGAATTTCTGGCTGTAAAACAACAATAGCGATTGCCAATAAAAATATCGTACCAAGTTTCATAAAGGTGGATAGATAGTCACGTGGTGCTAGCAGCAACCAAACTGGCAACACAGCCGCTGCAAAACCATAAAGGATAATCGCGTAAGCCAATGGCACTCCATCATGATCGAATAATGTACGCAACCCTTCACTGTGATCAATCCAGCCACCAGCAAATACTGACAGTAATAACAAGACAACACCAATGGCTGATGCCTCTAATACTCTACCCGGGCGAATATGGCGAATATAAAGACCCACTATCATGGCAATTGGTATAGTTGCGGCAATGGTTGATGTTGCCCAAGGACTATGCTTCATGGCGTTAACAACAACCAATCCTAGCACGGCAATCAGGATAATCATAATCATGAAAGTGCCAATTAGCGCAGCAGTGCCACCAATAGTACCAATTTCATCGCGTGCCATCTGCCCTAAACTACGGCCATTACGGCGAGTAGAAAAGAATAGAACAACCATGTCTTGCACTGCGCCACCTAACACCGCACCTATTAATATCCATAATGTGCCAGGCAAATAACCAAACTGTGCCGCTAACGTAGGTCCAATTAATGGACCGGGTCCAGATATTGCTGCAAAGTGGTGTCCAAACACAATCCATTTATTGGTCGGAATAAAGTCGCGTCCGTTATCCAATCGTTCTGCAGGCGTTGCTCTCGTTTCGTCAATGGTTAACACTTTTGCTGCTATCCAAGCCGCATAAAAACGATAAGCAATGGCATAAATACAGGCAGCAGCAGTCACCATCCAAATAGCATTAACAGGCTCGCCACGGTTCAGTGCTATAACAGATAATGCATAAGCGCCCAGCAAAGCAACGGCAACCCAAAGTGTTAATTTTAATAATTTTTGCATGATATTGTTTAAATCGATTCGTTAGTGAATACACGCCACTGTTTAGCAGAGCGCCCCCATTTAACTGTTCTGCTTCGCCCAGTTTTTGTCGTATGGTTATAATAAACCAATTTCCACAAATGATAAGGTTTCGTTGCCTGCAATAATAAAGTGGTCAAGTACCCGCACATCGACTAAATTCAGTGCCTTTTTTAGCTCCTGCGTAATCATTTCGTCTGCACGGCTTTGCTTGGCAACGCCAGAAGGATGATTGTGCGCGAACATCACAGACGCTGCATTGTAATGTAACGCCCTTTTGACTACTTCTCTTGGATAAACGCTAGTTTGGGTTAATGTACCAGTAAACATATCCTCGGTTGCAATTAAGCGGTTTTGTGCATCTAAAAATAAAACAACAAATATTTCTTTTAATTGATTAGCGAGTTTTAGTTTTAAAAAATCACGCACTTGATCAGGTGAAGTTAAAATATCTCGCTCTTTTATTTGCTCACTTAAGGCACGACGACTCATTTCAAATACCGCTTGCAATTGCACATATTTGCTCATACCAATGCCGTGCACTAGACTAATTTCTTTGGCAGAGGCAGCATAAACACCATTTAAGCTACCAAACTGTATGAGTAAATCGCGTGCCAAATCAACCGCACTTTTGCCCACAACGCCAACACGTAAAAATATTGCCAACAACTTAGCATCCGATAGTGCTTGCGCACCAGATTCCATCAGTTTTTCTCGTGGCCGCTCACTTGCCGGCCAATCTGTAATCGCCATTATTTTTCTTCTTTCTTTTTAACGAATTATTGTTTGAGTCTGCTACTTAGCTATTGTATCCAACCAATCTCCTTTGTTGTTTTAAATCCAATTAATACTTCATTAAGGCTAGCGGGAATCTTTTTCTTATCTTCACTGATTGGCACATAGCCACCCATCAATTCAGCATCATATTGTGGATATCGTGGCTGCTTTTCTGGATCAGCATAGCCATCTGGATAAATGGGTAAACCTGTTTGCAAATCATATTTATCCGTTGCAGTTAAGGTGTGCAATAGCTCATGTGCGGTAATCACTAAATTTTGTGGATTATGCAACCGATCACCAAACAAATTCACCCGTCCAATACGGCCTTTATTCAGTGCGGTAGAATGCGATAACACCTCATGTTGCTCTACATCATAAAATAGCAAATAAAGACGAATATCAGGTGGCACAGGGACAGTTGGGCTATTATTCCATGCAAACCAACGGAAGCTGAGGCTCCAAAATATCGTTTGCATAATATTGCCATTGCTTGGCGGCACTGGTGGAATCCGCTCTAGCGCGGGCCCTAACTGAATTGCGATTGGCCGTCGCATCTTCAATCCGTATCGTTGCGCTTCTTTAGCAAAAAAGCGCTCTAAGGGCGCAAAATCATCTGGCTTTAAGCGATTAATATACTGGGCAACGTTCTCACTTCCATCCGCATTGACTGGATACAACGCTACATAAAAGTTATCATGCCAATCTAAATCTGCTTTTTCTAAAAATAATTGTTGTGTAACAATCGCTAAAATAAGCAATAAAAAACTGATTCTTAAGCTTCGCCACATGGATTTAATCCGCTCTTCTCTGTTTCATATTAAAATACAATCATTACATCAAACATGATCATAATATAACTCGTTGATATCAACGCTTGTTGATAAAAAAGTTTTCTCAAATCTTATGCAAAAAAATAAATCGTTAATTTTAGGCATTACAGGCGGTATCGCAGCCTATAAAGCAGCAGAATTAGTGCGCTTATTGATTAAAGCGCATATTGATGTCCAAGTAGTCATGACTGAAGCAGCGGCAAAATTTATTACTCCAATGACGATGCAAGCATTATCAGGAAAGCCTGTTTTTACTGGCATGTGGGACAGCAATATCGATAACGGCATGCCACACATTGAGCTAAGTCGTGGCGTTGATGCGATTCTAATCGCGCCAGCCTCTGCCGAATTTGTGGCAAAACTGCTTCATGGTCGTGCAGATGATTTACTCTCTACATTGTGTCTAGCCCGTGATTGTCCTTTACTGGTTGCACCAGCCATGAATAAACAAATGTGGGAAAACCCAGCCACACAACGTAATTTTTCACAGTTAATATCAGATAATATTGTAGTTTTAGGTCCTGGCAATGGCGAACAAGCTTGTGGAGAAACGGGTGACGGCCGCATGTTAGAAGCATCTGAATTGCTGGCAAATGTAGTAGCACATTTCACACCAAAAATATTAGCAGATAAGAAAGTGTTAATCACAGCCGGTGCAACCATAGAAATGCTAGACCCAGTGCGTGGCATTACCAATTTAAGTAGCGGAAAAATGGGTTATGCGTTGGCACAAGTAGCGGCTAATATGGGTGCTGATGTGACGTTGATAAGCGGTATTAGCCATTTAGCCAAACCAGCTAACGTCAATTTTAAGCAAGCAACTAGTGCAGAAGCCATGTACAACGCAGTCATGCAAGCCATTCAAAATCAAGATATTTTTATTGCAGTTGCTGCTGTTGCTGATTACTCACCTAGCGAAACAGCCACGCAAAAAATTAAGAAAAATGCTGAGTCGATCACCATACCATTAAAGCGAAATAAAGACATTTTGGCCGATGTTGCTCATTTATCAAATCCACCGTTCTGCGTTGGGTTTGCCGCTGAAAGCGAACATGTGATTGAATATGCGACACAAAAACGTTTGTCAAAAAAACTACCCTTAATCATCGCCAATGAAGTGACTTCTACTATCGGTTTAGATGACAACCAAGTAACGTTAATTGATGACAATGGTCACCACACGCTCACTCGTGCTTCAAAGTCGCATCTTGCACATGAAATCTTAGAACATATCTCCAATATGCTATAAATAAAAAGCCTCATTTCAAATGTGGTTAATTCATGAAAATGCTTTTAGCATGTCGCATACCAATCAGCAGATAGCACACCTCTTGTAACAAAATTAATTCATTCTATTATCATGTCAAATCACTTATTTAAATTAAAAACCCTGATGCTTGCCATCAATGTTTGCAATTGACCATAACTTGTATTTGCAGAACAAGCTAAAAAAAGCAATATCCAATTTAGCCATGTCGTAACAACAGGTACGGGTAACGAACAACATAGTTTTGAACAAGCATTTGCCGACTGCAGACTCAGTTAACTTCTTTATGTCGAAAATATGCATGATAAAGCGTACATTGGCTTAATCAGAATAAATGATGATAATAGATTATTCTATGACTAGCGCTACAGGCAACTATCTGATGGGGTTAAGCGCCTATTACTAATTTCAAATTAAAAAATACCAATTCACTAACTAGCACTAACCAATTGCTTTCCGGTTACTAGTGATTTTCGTTGTTATTTAGTGTTTAATAACATCTTATTTGTCATGTAAGAAACTGTTATGTCTATTAATGTTGATTTAAAAATTTTAGATAACCGCATTCGCAATATGATGCCCAGCTACGCAACCAAAGGCTCCGCTGGCCTTGATTTACGTGCATGCATTGAGCACACCCAAACCATACAACCAGGTGAAACAGTGATGATTCCGACTGGCATCGCTATTCATATTGATAATGCATACCATGCTGCGCTTATCCTGCCGCGCTCTGGTCTAGGCCACAAGCATGGTATTGTGCTAGGCAATCTCGTTGGATTAATCGACTCTGATTATCAAGGACAATTGTTGGTTTCTTGCTGGAATCGTAGTGGAGAACCCTTTACGCTAAATCCAATGGAGCGTATTGCTCAGATGGTCATCGTACCGGTTGTGCAGGCTGAGTTTCTTATTGTTGATGAGTTTATAGAGACCGATCGTGGAGAAGGCGGCTTTGGAAGCACTGGTAAACATTAACGCTCAGATTATTTGAAATAAATCTGTATATATCAGTTGAATTAGAGCAGTCTTTACACTATAATTGCCGTCTTTCTGAAAAGACAAAGTATTTGGAGATAACCATGGCACGTGTATGTCAGGTAACAGGCAAAAAGCCAATGGTGGGTAACAATGTTTCTCACGCACACAATAAAACAAGACGTCGTTTCTTACCGAATTTACAAAACCGTAAATTTTGGGTTGAGAGTGAGAATCGCTGGGTTAGCTTACGCATTACCAATGCAGCGTTACGCACAATTGACAAGAACGGTATTGATTCAGTACTCGCTAAAATGCGCGCTGCTGGTGAAAAAATCTAAGGAGTATTACCATGCGCGAAAAAATTAAATTAGAGTCAAGTGCTGGTACAGGTCACTTTTATACCACAACTAAAAACAAACGTACGATGCCAGAAAAAATGGAAATCAAAAAGTTTGATCCAGTAGTTCGTAAACATGTGATGTACAAAGAAAATAAAATCAAATAAACCTTTTGATTTTTTAATAAAACAACCCGCATCTGCGGGTTTTTTATTACACTTTATAATCAGATTACACAATCAGGTTCGAATAATCAGGTTCGATTTACAGCAAGAAGATTGTCGCCAAACCTAAGAATATAAAAAAACCACCACTATCTGTCATTGCTGTAATAAGCACACTAGAACCCACAGCAGGATCTTTGCCCAATTTATTCATAACCAGCGGAATAGCAACTCCCATTAAAGCTGCCAATAATAAGTTGAGCGTAATGGCTGCAGTCATTACAAAACTCAAGCGGTAGTCGGTATATAATGCATAAGTGACACCTCCAAGCACACCTCCCCAGATTAAACCATTAACAAGGGCGACTCCAAGTTCTTTGCTCAACTGCGATTGCATATTACTGCCAGATATCTGTCCCAGCGCTAAGCCACGTACTATCATTGTTGTAGTTTGATTGCCAGAGTTACCACCTATGCCTGCAACAATCGGCATCAATGCAGCCAAAGCCACTACTTTTCCTATGGAGTTCTCAAACAACCCAATCACACGTGAAGCAATTAAGGCGGTTACCAAGTTGATCGCTAACCACGCCCAGCGGTTCTGCACAGAAGCCCATACACTGGAGAAAAAGTCCTCTTCCTCACGCAAGCCAGCCATTGATAAGCGATCTGAATCTGACTCTTCTCGGATATAATCCATAACTTCATCTACGGTTAATCGTCCTACTAACTTATGATTCTTATCCACTACAGGCGCACTCACTAAATCATAGCGCTCAAATGCTTTTGCAGCATCATCTGCGATGTCTTCTGGATGAAACAATACAACATCAGCAGCCATCACATTTTCGACAGTTTCGTCCAAATCATTGACTAATATTGTCGTAATCGGTAAAACACCTTTAATATTATCGTGACGGTCAATAACAAAGATTTTATCTGTATGATCTGGCAGCTCATCCAATCGACGAAGATATCGTAAGACAACTTCAAGCGTAATATCTTCCCTCACTGTCACAATATCAAAGTCCATCAAGGCACCAACAGTGTCCTCTGGATAAGAAAGTGCAGATTGTAACCGCTCCCGATTAAGCGTATCTAAACTATCTAGCAAATCTTGTAGAACGTCTTTTGGCAAGTCTGGCGCCAGATCTGCCAACTCATCCGTACCTAACTTTTCTGCGGCAGCAAGTAGCTCTTGACTGTCCATATCTGCAATGAGAGTCTGTCTTACGGCATCAGAAACTTCTAAAAGAATATCACCATCACGATCAACCTTCACTAGATCCCAAAGATATAGGCGGTCATTTAACGGCAAAGCCTCTAAAATATGGGCAACATCTGCTGGATGCAAAGCATTTAAAATGTTCTGCAATTCAATCTTATTTTGCCTGTGTAAAATCGTCTCAATAAGGTCATGCTTAGGCATCTCTTGCTTATGCACGAGATTTTCCACTAATTGATGCTTCTTCAATAAAGAAACTACTCGATCTAGCGTTTCGGTTAACCTATCTTTTGACTCTTGAATATCCGCCATCGCTACCTTGTGTTATGACATTAATATGATTAAACGTTATTATGAAGTGTTTTCTACTTTTACCAAATAAAATGCCTACATTAATCCAACTATCGCTTTATACCACATCTAATTGTCATCTGTGTGAGCAGGCAGTTGAACTTCTGTCAAAACAGCAACATATCAAGTTAACGCTCATTGAAATAGCAGATAATAATGATTTAATCGACGTATACGGTAGCCGAATACCTGTCTTAAAAAGGACAGATAATGCTAAGGAACTTAACTGGCCATTTAATGCGCATGACATATTGCGTTTTATACAACTGTAATGCAATTAAAAAAGCCAGCATTTAGCTGGCTTTTTTGGTATTGATAATGCGGTCACTAGTCTGCTGTTATTACATCAGTAGCTTCTGGACGACCAACCAATTCAACAAATGCCATTGGTGCATTATCGCCATTACGAAAGCCACATTTAAGAATACGTAAATAACCACCTTTACGTGCTAAGTACCGAGGACCTAGTTCACCAAACAGCTTGCCAACGATTTCCCGATCACGCAAACGATTAAATGCAAGTCGACGATTAGCCAAAGTTGCATCTTTACCTAAAGTAATAAGAGGTTCTGCATATTTACGCAACTCTTTAGCTTTAGGTAAAGTTGTTCTAATTACTTCATGACGAAGTAATGATACTGACATATTACGAAACATAGCTGCACGATGACTACTCGTACGATTTAATTTCCGATTTTGATTACCGTGACGCATAGTAACTTCCTTAAACTTTTAAAATTTAGCTTTTAAGCTTTCTCAAGGCCAACTGGTGGCCAACTCTCTAACTTCATGCCCAATGTTAGACCTTTTGAAGCTAATACATCTTTAATCTCATTTAATGATTTTCTGCCTAAATTAGGGGCTTTCAGTAATTCATTTTCAGAGCGTTGAATTAAATCACCAATGTAAAAAATATTCTCTGCTTTTAAGCAGTTTGCTGAACGCACTGTAAGCTCTAAATCATCAACTGGACGTAATAAAATAGGATCAACTTGTGGTGCTGCTGCTTCCGCCTCTTCTGTTGGCGCACCTTCTAGGTTTGCAAACACAGAAAGCTGTCCAATTAAAATTGCTGCAGCATCACGAATTGCTTGCTCTGGATCGACAATGCCGTTCGTTTCAACATCCATAATCAATTTATCTAAGTCGGTACGCTGTTCGACACGCGCGCTTTCAACTTGATAGCTCACTTTGTTAATTGGGCTGAATGACGCATCAACCATGATAAATCCAAGTGTGCGATCTTCCTGATTGACTTTTGTTCTTACTGGGACAGGTTGATAACCGCGACCCATTTCAACTTTAACTTCAAGATTAAGTGCTCCACCTTTAGTCAAATGGGCAATTACATGGTCTGGATTCACAATTTCAGCATCATGACCTGATGCAAAGTCAGCAGCAGTGACAACACCTTCACCAGATTTGTTTAATGTTAAAATCGTTTCTGATTTACTATTTAACTTTAATGCTACACCTTTAAGGTTAAGCAAAATATCAACAACATCTTCTTGAACGCCATCAATAGTTGAGTATTCATGTACTACACCATCGATTTTCACTTCTGTAATAGCGAAACCAGGAATTGATGACAACAATACACGGCGTAAAGCATTGCCCAATGTGTAGCCAAAACCACGCTCCATCGGTTCTAATGTAACACGCGCTCTTAGTGGTGTTATTTCTTCCACGTTTACAACACGTGGCTTTAAATACTCTGTAGGATTACTTTGCATATCAGTCCTTGAACTAATTGGTTAATAAAAAGCGTATTGCCAAGTACAATTACTTAGAATACAGCTCAACCACCAATGATTCGTTAATAGTTGGAGGCAAGTCATCACGTTGCGGCGCAGATTTAAATGTGCCTGTAAACGCCTTAACATCAACTTCTAACCATTCTGGGAAGCCACGTTCATCAGCTGCTTCTAAAGCAGATTTGATACGCAATTGCTTTTTAGAAGCCTCAGCAACAGAAATAACATCACCAGCTCTTACTTGGTAAGAAGGAATGTTCACACGTTTGCCATTAACAAGAATTGAATTATGTTTAACAACTTGACGTGCTTCTGTACGTGAACCAGCCAAACCCATACGGTATGCCACATTATCTAAACGGCACTCTAGCAACTGCAGTAAGTTTTCGCCAGTAACACCTTTTCTACGATCAGCTTCTGCGTAGTAGCTACGAAATTGCTTTTCTAGCACACCGTAAATACGACGTACTTTTTGTTTTTCACGTAATTGAACACCGTAGTCGGATAAACGTGAGCTACGACGCTGACCGTGTTGACCAGGTGGGAAGTTACGTTTTTCGATTGCACATTTATCAGTAAAGCATTTTTCAGCCTTCAAAAACAACTTCTCGCCTTCGCGACGACACTGACGGCATTTAGGATCTAAGTTTCTAGCCAAGATAGTTCTCCAGTAATCTTTTTCGCTTAAATGCGACGTTTTTTGGGTGGACGACAGCCATTATGTGGCACTGGCGTCACATCAGTAATGCTGGTAATTTTAAATCCAGCAGCATTCAGTGCACGTACAGCAGATTCACGGCCTGGGCCAGGGCCCTTAATGCGCACTTCTAAATTTTTCACACCATTTTCTTGCGCTGATTTACCAGCAACTTCTGCTGCAACCTGTGCGGCAAAAGGAGTGCTTTTACGTGAACCTTTAAAACCTTGACCACCGGAAGTCGCCCATGATAAAGCATTGCCTTGACGATCGGTAATCGTGATAATGGTATTATTAAATGAAGCGTGCACGTGAGCTACACCCTCTGCAATATTCTTTTTAACTTTTTTCCTTACGCGTACATTAGCTTTTGCCATGTTGTACTGTCCTTACAAATAATTTAAATACTGATTAATGTTATTTAGATTGCTTAATTGGCTTAATTGGACCTTTACGTGTACGCGCATTTGTTTTAGTGCGCTGACCGCGAACTGGCAAACCACGACGGTGACGTACACCGCGATAACAGCCCAAATCCATCAAACGTTTAATGTTCATTGTGACTTCACGGCGCAAATCACCTTCGACAGTGAATTGAGCAACTGCTTCACGTAGTTTTTCTACTTCTGCATCATTTAAATCTTTCACTTTCGCAGTCGTTGCAACACCTGCAGCAGCACAAATGCTTTTAGCAGTCACTTTACCAATACCGTAAATCGCTGTTAATGCGATTTCTGTATGTTTATGATTTGGGACATTTACCCCAGCAATACGAGCCATACTCTTAACTCCAAAATGAATCGCGATATATAAAAGCGACCAAATAAAAAAAGCCTTGCATTCTAACAGTTTGCATATTGTTTTTCAAACAAAACAAGACTAGATTAACAACTATCCTTGACGCTGCTTATGACGTGGATCTGAACAAATAACACGCAATACACCACGGCGACGCACTGTTTTGCAATTGCGGCATAATTTTTTAACTGATGCACGAACTCTCATAATTAACCTCTTTAACCAACTAAATCTTTAATTTCTTCACGTGAAAACTAATCACGCCCTATATTCCAACACTTTAATCATTAGCGCGTTACGCCACCTTTAAAATTAGCCTTTTTTAACAAACCTTCATATTGGTGTGACATCAAATGAGACTGCACTTGCGCCATAAAATCCATAGTAACGACAACAATAATCAACAATGAAGTGCCTCCAAAATAAAACGGCGTATTGAACTTCAAACTTAAAAACTCTGGCAACAAACATACCAATGTAATGTAGACAGCGCCTATCAATGTCAATCTACCCATAATCTTGTCAATATACTTTGCCGTCTGCTCGCCTGGACGAATACCTGGGACAAAAGCACCACTTTTTTTCAAATTATCAGCTGTTTCTTTTGGGTTAAAAACTAACGCCGTATAAAAGAAACAGAAAAACAAAATTGCAGACGCAAATAACAAAATGTAAATAGGCTGACCTGGTGAAATAGCACCAGACAAATCCTTCAACCAATACATACTTTCACTGCTACCAAACCAACCTGCTAATGAAGCAGGAAACAAAATAATGCTAGATGCAAAAATCGGCGGTATCACACCAGCCATATTTAACTTCAATGGCAAATGTGTTGTTTGACCACCCATCACCTTATTACCTACTTGACGCTTCGCATAGTTTACCGTGATTTTACGTTGGCCTCGCTCAACAAATACTACTAATGCAGTAACTAAAATCACCATGACAAACAAGAATACAACCAATGGAATTGAGAATGCACCTGTTCGTGCTAATTCTAGTGTGCTACCAATTGCTCTAGGTAACCCAGCAACAATTCCCGCAAAAATAATAATCGAAATGCCATTACCGATACCACGCTCAGTAATTTGCTCACCCAACCACATTAAAAACATGGTGCCACCAACTAGAGTTACTACTGTAATCAATCTAAAAGACATGCCAGGATCAAGAACTAAGCCAGCTTGACCTTCAAAAGCAATCGCAATACCCAGCGCTTGAAAAGTAGCTAATGCAACCGTTCCATAACGCGTGTACTTAGTAATCAGACGACGACCAGCCTCACCATCCTTCTTAAGCTGCTCTAATTTTGGTGAAACGACAGTTAATAACTGCATAATAATTGAAGCAGAAATATAAGGCATAATGCCAAGAGCGAATATTGCAAAACGCTCTAGCGAGCCGCCAGAAAACATATTAAACATGCCCAAGATTCCACCACTTTGTGAATCAAAAAGTTGTTTTAACACTGTTGGATCGATGCCTGGCACTGGAATATGTGAACCTAAACGGAACACAACTAAAGCGCCTAACACAAACCATAAACGGCTTTTAAGCTCGCTCATCTTTCCAAATGACTTTAATAGATTATCTTGTGCCAATTAATTTTCTCTTACGCTTCTACGATTCTACCGCCAGCGCTCTCAATTGCCGCACGCGCACCTTTAGTTAGCAACAAACCTTGCACTTGTACTTTTTCAGTTAACTCACCTGATAAATATACTTTTGCCGCTTTAACACGACTAGAAACAATTTTCGCTTCTTTCAAAGCCAGTAGATCAATCACACCAGCATTTAAACCCAATAACTCACTTGTTCGAACGTGGGCAGTATCTGCTTTAGTCATGGACCTAAAGCCACGCTTAGGTAGTCGACGTTGTAAAGGCATCTGTCCGCCTTCAAAACCAACACGATGGGTGCCGCCAGAACGTGAATGTTGCCCTTTATGCCCTCTACCGCCCGTTTTACCTAACCCAGAACCAATGCCGCGACCAACACGACGAGCTACTTTTTTTGCACCTTCAGCAGGTTTAATTGTATTTAATTCCATTATCCTTCTACCTTTAATAGATAGTTGACTTTATTAATCATGCCTCGTACAGCTGGCGTATCTTGCAACTCTACTGTATGGTGCATACGACGCAAACCTAACCCTTTTACTGTTGCACGGTGAGACTCAAGTCTACCGATAATGCTTTTAATCAAGGTTACTTTAACAGTAGCGCCAGACTCTTTTTTTGCTTTAGCCATTTGTTAGCCTCTAATCTCTTCAACTGATTTACCACGTTTAGCAGCGACGTCCGAAGGCGTATTCATAGCTTCTAAACCATTTAATGTTGCACGAACAACGTTGTAAGGGTTAGCAGAACCGATGCATTTAGCAGTTACGTTTGTTATACCCATCACTTCAAAAATCGCACGCATTGCGCCACCAGCAATAATACCAGTACCTTCTGGAGCTGGCTGTATCAAGACTTTAGCAGCGCCAAAACGACCGATGACTGTATGATGCAACGTGCCATTGTTTAAACTCACTTTAACCATTTCACGACGCGCTTCGTCCATTGCCTTTTGTACGGCGGTCGGCACTTCACGCGCTTTACCTTTACCCATACCAACACTGCCGTCGCCGTCACCAACAACGCTGAGTGCTGCAAAACTCATAATACGACCACCTTTAACCGTTTTACTTACACGGTTAACGGTAATCATTTTTTCACGCAAACCATCTGTTTGCTGTGCTTGTTGCTCAAAACCTTTAGCCATAATCTATTCTCGCTTATTAAAATGACAGACCATTTTCACGCGCAGCTTCTGCCAACGCTTGAATGCGACCATGATATTTATTGCCTGAACGATCAAAAGCTACTGTAGTAATACCCGCTTTTTTTGCCTTCTCAGCAATGCGTTTACCTATAACAGTAGCCGCCTCAACGTTGCCACCATTTTTTAACTGTTTACGAACTTCCGCTTCTGCTGTAGAAGCACTAGCAAGCACCTTAGCACCTGATGCATCAATGATTTGTGCATAGATGTGTAAGTTTGTACGATGCACACTCAAGCGCGTTACAGATTGCCCGGCAATAATGGCACGGGTTTTACGTGCACGGCGCAAGCGATTATTTACTGTAGTCATGTTTTAGCCTTTATTTCTTAAATTACTGCTATTTTTTCTTAGATTCTTTAATCTGAACAACTTCATCAGAATAACGAACACCTTTACCTTTGTAAGGCTCAGGCTGACGATAAGCACGTATTTGTGCAGCCACCTGACCGACGACTTGTTTATCAGCGCCCGTCAATTCAATTTCCGTAGGTGTCGCTGTTTTCACTGTTATACCATCAGGCATTTTATGATTGATTGGATGCGAATATCCCAACTCCAAGTTCAGCATTTGACCTTGTGCTTGTGCTTTATAACCTACACCAACTAATGTTAATTTACGCGTAAATCCCACTGAAACGCCGTGCACCATGTTAGCGACCAAAGAACGCAAAGTTCCTGACATAGCACGCGCATGCGCATCTTGATTTGCAGCTTTGAATGTAATGGTTTCACCATCACGATTCAAATTAACAGCACTGGTTAAAGGGTGAGATAACTTACCCAAAGGGCCGCTAACAGCAATGCTATCTGCACTCAAAACAACTTCCACTTTAGCGGGAATGACTACTGGATTTTTAGCAACACGTGACATCTGCTTCTCCTTAAGCCACTATGCAAAGCAACTCGCCGCCAATACCAGCAGCCTGCGCTTTACGATCTGTCATTACACCCTTGGATGTAGACACAATTGTCACACCAAGACCATTCATTACCTTAGGTATATTCTGTCCGCTATTGTAAACACGCAAACCTGGCTTACTAACACGCTCAATTTTCTCAATAACTGGGCGTCCAGCATAATACTTAAGACCAATATTTAATACTGGTTTACCATCATTTGGCTCAACTGAATAACTCTCAATGTAGCCTTCATCTTTAAGCACACTCGCTATAGCACCTTTTAATTTAGATGCTGGCATTGATACCGAAATTTTATTAACACTTTGCGCATTGCGAATACGCGTTAACATGTCGGCAATTGGATCACTCATACTCATAGATCTGTCCCTTATTTACCAGCTAGCCTTAGTAACGCCCGGCACTTTGCCAGCCATCATTAAGTCACGCAATTTACTACGTCCAATTCCAAATTTACTAAACACGCCACGAGGACGTCCAGTAAGCGCACAACGATTGCGTAACCGCACAGGGCTTGAATTACGCGGCAATGCTTGTAATTTCAAGCGCGCTTCGCGTTGCTCTTCAACACTAACGCTTTGATCGTTAATAATTGCTGTTAGCGCCGTACGCTTAGCAGCGAATTTTTTTACTGTAGCGCGTCGTTTTATCTCACGCTCTGTCATACATGTTTTTGCCATGTCTTAACCTCTAAAAGGAAAGTTAAACGCAGAAAGCAATGCTTTAGCTTCTTCGTCAGTTTTTGCAGTCGTCGTAATTGTTATGTTCATACCACGAATCGCATCAATTTTATCGTAATCAATTTCAGGGAAAATGATTTGTTCTTTTACACCCATGTTGTAATTTCCACGACCATCAAAAGACCTTGATGACAAACCACGAAAATCTCTTATACGCGGAATAGCAACAGTTACTAGACGATCAAAGAACTCGTACATACGCTCACGACGTAAAGTCACTTTACAACCAACAGGGTAATCATCTCGAATTTTAAAAGCTGCAACGGATTTTTTTGCTTTGGTTACAACAGCTTTTTGACCGGCGATTTTTTCCATATCACCAACAGCGTGTTCCATTACTTTCTTATCTGCAACAGCCTCACCGACGCCCATGTTAAGTGTAATTTTTTCTATTCTTGGCACCTGCATTACTGAGGTATAACCAAACTTTTCAGTCATTTCTTTAACGACTGACTCATTATAAAATTGTTTTAAGCGTGCCATAATTTATCCCATTTACTCACTTAAGCTTCAACAGCTTCGCCGTTAGATTTGTATACACGAATCTTGCGACCGTCTTTTAAAACTTTATAACCTATTCTGTCAGCTTTTTCTGTAGCCGCATTAAATAAAGCAATATTAGAAATCTGTATTGGCATTTCTTTAGTAACGATACCGCCAGCAACACCTTTCATAGGGTTTGGCTTTTCATGTTTTTTTGCCAAGTTGATACCTTCAACAATAACAAGGCCATTCTCAAGCATGCGTGTAACAACACCACGCTTACCTTTATCTTTACCTGTATTGACTACAACTTGATCACCTTTAAGAATTTTACTCATCTGTATATCCTCTACTTCGCTCTTAAAGCACTTCAGGAGCTAAAGAAACGATTTTCATAAAGCGCTCACTACGTAATTCACGTGTTACTGGCCCAAAAATACGGGTACCAATTGGCTCTAGTTTAGCTGTCAACAACACCGCAGCATTGCTATCAAACTTAACTAAAGAACCATCGGGACGACGCACACCTTTGGCGGTACGCACAACGACAGCGTTATAAACCTCGCCTTTTTTAACTCGTCCACGCGGAGCTGCATCTTTGATGGTAACTTTTATCACATCACCAACACTGGCGTAACGACGCTTAGAACCACCTAACACTTTAATGCACATTACTGAACGCGCACCAGTGTTATCGGCCACTTCTAGCCTTGACTGCATTTGAATCATGAAATAATCTCCAACTTAATCCGTATTTACCAAAACAGCCGCCAAAAATTGGTTCGGCCAATTGACCACGGTCAGTATTGGGGCGCTTGCTAAAGTAGATAATTAGGGTTACTAACCATATACGAGCGCCGAAAAGTCCAACATTATATACTTCATTTACATTTTCTAGCAAGTAGAAAATGTAAATTTTTACCACATCTCTAGAATAGCTTAAGCGGCTTTTCCAGCAATCTTAGTTACCACCCAAGTTTTATGCTTAGATAGTGGGCGACCTTCTGTAATTGTTACGATATCGCCTTCTTTACACTCATTCTTCTCATCGTGCGCATGAAATTTCTTTGATTTAGATATAACTTTACCAATTAATGGGTGCTTAATTTTACGCTCCACCAACACAGTAACTGTTTTATCCATTTTATCACTTACGACACGACCGCTTAACGAGCGAACAACTTTTGCTTGTGTTTCTGTCATCATCAATCCTCTTAGGCTTTCGCTTTTTCAGCTAGCACAGTCTTAATACGCGCAATATTGCGTCGTGTTTTTAAAATTTGATCTGGCTTGTTTAGCTGCTGTGTTGCCGATTGCATGCGCAATGAGAATTGTGCACGTCGCAACTCGATCAGCTCGTTATTTAGCTCGTCAATATTTTTACTTCTTAAATCAGTAGCTTTCATCATCTTTTCCTTAACCGCCAAGCTGACGTGTCATGAATACAGTTTCAATTGGCAATTTTGCTGCTGCCAATTTAAACGCTTCACGTGCAAGCTCTTCGCTCACGCCGTCCATTTCATATAACATTTTGCCAGGCTTAATTTGTGCGATGTAAAATTCAACACTACCTTTACCTTTACCCATACGCACTTCAGCTGGCTTCTTAGAAATTGGCTGATCTGGAAAAATACGAATCCAAACGCGACCACCACGTTTGATATGACGCGTCATTACACGACGCGCAGCTTCGATTTGGCGAGCAGTAATGCGCCCACGACCAATTGCTTTTAATCCAAAGTCACCAAAACTTACTTTATTTCCTGTTGTTGCAATGCCTTTGTTACGGCCTTTTTGCATTTTACGGAATTTTTGTCTAGATGGTTGTAGCATCTTTAACCCTCGGCTTTCTTACTTTTTTTTCTGGTTCAGAATCAGCAGCATCAACTGCAGTTTGCGCATTATCCGCAAAAATCTCGCCTTTAAATACCCATACTTTAATACCAATAATTCCGTATGTTGTTAATGCCTCTGCAACACCATAATCAATATCAGCACGCAAAGTATGAAGTGGAACGCGTCCTTCGCGATACCATTCAGTACGTGCAATCTCGATACCGTTTAAACGACCTGAACTCATGATTTTGATGCCTTTAGCACCAAGACGCATGGCATTTTGCATTGCGCGCTTCATGGCACGACGAAACATCACACGTTTTTCTAATTGTTGAGCAATACTTTGTGCAATTAAAGTGGCATCAAGCTCAGGCTTACGCACTTCTTCAATATTTAAATGCACCGGCACATTCATCATACCTTGTAATGTTGAACGTAAAGATTCGATATCCTCACCTTTTTTACCAATCACAACACCTGGACGGGCACTATGAATTGTAATTTTTGCATTTTTAGCAGGTCGCTCAATCACCACTTTACTGACCGCAGCATTGACTAATTTCTTTGTTAGAAAGTCACGCACTTTGATGTCGTTTTGTAACATTTCTGGAAACTGTTTAGAGTTTGCATACCAGCGTGATTGCCAGTTTTTTGTTACTGCTAAACGGAAACCGGTTGGATGTATTTTTTGTCCCATATTACGCCTTTGTATCGCCTACTGTCACATGAATGTGGCAGGTTGGTTTAATGATACGCCCAGCACGGCCTTTGGCCCGAGCGCGAATTCTTTTCAACACAATGCCTTTATCAACGTATATTGAAGTGACTTTCAATTCATCGATATCTGCACCGTTATTATGTTCTGCATTAGCAATAGCTGACTCAACTACTTTTTTTATCAACTCTGCACCTTTTTTTGGTGTAAAAGTTAGAATATTTAGAGCATGATCTACTTTTTTGCCGCGCACAAGGTCAGCGACAAGTCTCGCTTTTTGCGGAGAGATGTGCACACCTCTTAAGATTGCTGTTACTTCCATCATAAGCTCCTATTTCTTCGCTTTTTTGTCAGCAGCATGACCTTTGAATGTACGCGTTAACGCAAATTCACCAAGCTTATGACCTACCATGTTTTCAGAAATGAGTACTGGCACATGAATTTTTCCGTTATGCACAGCAATCGTCAAACCAATAAAATTTGGCAAAATAGTAGAACGACGTGACCAAGTCTTAATTGGTTTACGATCACGATTTGCCGCAGCAACCTCTACTTTTTTTGCTAAATGTCCATCTATAAATGGACCTTTTTTAATTGAACGTGCCATATTTTCTACCTTACGCCTCTCGGACGGCGACTAACGCGCATATTGTCCGTACGTTTATTGTTACGAGTGCGGAAACCTTTAGTTTGAACACCCCAAGGACTTACTGGATTCATACCAGCTGCAGTACGACCTTCACCGCCACCGTGCGGGTGATCAACCGGGTTCATCACAACACCACGAACTGTCGGACGAACACCCCGCCAGCGCATTGCACCAGCTTTTCCGATAGAGCGCAATGAATGCTCACCATTACCAACTTCACCCATTGTCGCTTTACAGTCAACGTGTACACGACGAACCTCACCAGAGCGCAAACGCAACTGCGCATAGATGCCTTCTCTTGCTAACAATTGTACTGAGGTACCTGCTGAACGTGCAATTTGCGCACCTTTACCAGGCTGTAACTCAATACAATGAATAGTGCTACCAACTGGAATGTTGCGAAGCGGTAGCGCATTGCCAGCTTTAATTGGCGCCTCTGAACCACTGATCAACTGATCGCCAGCAGAAATACCTTTTGGCGCAATAATGTAACGACGCTCGCCATCGGCGTAACATAGCAATGCAATATGTGCAGAACGGTTAGGATCGTATGCAATGTGCTCAACTTTCGCTGGAATGCCATCTTTATTACGACGGAAATCAACAAGACGATAATGCTGCTTATGACCACCACCTTGATGACGCGTTGTAATGCGACCATTATTGTTACGACCAGCGTTTTTACTCTGACTCTCTAAAAGCGGCGCGTAAGGCTTGCCTTTATACAAGTCCGGTGTAACAACCTTAACAACTCCACGACGACCCGGGGAAGTTGGTTTGACTTTAATTAATGCCATCTCACTCTCCTTATTCGCCAGCTGCGAAGTTAATTTCTTGACCAGGCTTCAAGCTTACATAAGCTTTTTTCCAGTCATTACGCTTGCCCATGGTGCGGCCAGCACGCTTTGTTTTACCAAGTACGTTTATCGTTGTAACAGATTCAACTTCAACTTTAAACACCAGCTCGACCGCCGCTTTAATTTCATGCTTAGTTGCATCTTTAAGTACTTTAAATGCGATTTGCTCATGTTTGTCGGCTATATATGTAGCTTTTTCAGTCACCTGGGGAGCTACGATAACCTGCAACAAACGATCTTGAGTATGAATTAGTGCACTCATGCTAACATCTCCTCAAGTTTTTTCACTGCACCAGCTGTCACCAATACTTTTGGAAAGCGAACCAAGCTAACTGGGTCAGCATATTGCGCTTCCACAACCATTACATTTGTAAGGTTACGTGAAGATAGATATAAATTTTCATCAAAACCATCTGTAAGCAATAGCACGCCATCAGCATAGCCAAGGCCTTTAATTTTCTCTACAAACTGTTTTGTTTTAGGAGAATAAACTTTAAAGTCTTCAACCACAGCAATACGTTCTTGACGTACCAATTCTGAAAGAATAGTTTGCATACCAGCTCGGTAAGCTTTACGATTGACCTTGTGCGTGTAGTTGTCTTTTGGACTTGCAGGAAATGCACGTCCACCTCCACGCCAAATCGGACTAGATGTCATACCGGCACGTGCGTTACCAGTTCCTTTTTGCCCATAAGGTTTTTTCGTTGAGTGAGCAACTGTGCCACGTGTTTTTTGCGCACGAGTTGATGTGCGCGCATTTGCCATATAAGCAACTACAACTTGATGGACCAGTGCTTCATTAAATTCGCGACCAAATGCTGCTTCAGATACAGTGATACCTTTTTTGGCAACTTTACCTGCATTATCAATTAATTTAATTTCCATTATCTAGCTCCCTGTGTTTTGGTCGCTTTTGCTTTAATGGCTGGTCGTACAACAACATCACCACCTTTAGAGCCTGGAATAGCACCTTTAATCAACAACAAGTTACGTTCAGCATCAACACGAATCACCTCTAGATTTTGCGTTGTCACTTTAACATCACCCAAATGGCCAGCCATACGCTTACCAGGAAATACGCGACCTGGATCTTGTGCCATACCTTGTGAGCCAATTTTCTTGTGCGCTTTAGAGTTACCATGCGATGCGCGGCCTGATGAGAAGTGGTGACGCTTAATACCGCCAGCAAATCCTTTACCAATCGAAGTGCCAGTCACGTCAACTAATTGACCCGCCTCAAACAATGCCACTGAAATTTCAGAGCCGATTGCATGATTAGCAGCCACATCTGCCTCAACATTGAATTCTTGCATGCCTGAACCCGCAACTGCGCCGGCTTTGGCATAGTGCCCCGTAAGCGCTTTATTAATGCGGCTAGCACGACGTTCGCCGAAAGCAACTTGAAGGCCAGTATAGCCATCTGTTTCGACCGTCTTGATCTGTGTCACACGATTAGGCTTAACCTCAAGCACGGTTACTGGGATACTATTACCTTCCTCAGTAAACACGCGGGTCATGCCCACCTTGCGACCAATAAGCCCTAAGCTCATGATCTATTCCTTATTATTTAATTAAAAAGTCGATTACAATTGACCGACTTCTGTGAAAGAGCGCGGATTATACCGAACTCCAAACTTTATTACAACCCTTAAGCCAAATTACAGCTTAATTTCTACATCAACACCTGCTGGCAGGTCTAACTTCATTAATGCATCTACTGTTTTATCTGTAGGCTCAACAATGTCCATTAAGCGCTGATGCGTTCTGATTTCAAACTGATCACGCGATGTTTTGTTAACGTGCGGTGAACGTAAGATATCGAAACGTTCAATACGAGTTGGCAAAGGCACAGGTCCTTTTACCACAGCACCAGTACGTTTTGCTGTTTCAACAATCTCTTGAGCAGATTGATCAATCAAACGATAATCAAATGCTTTTAAACGAATACGAATTTTTTGAGCTGCCATGATTTTTTCCTTATAAAGAGCGAAACGGCAGACTTAAGCCTGCCGCCTTATTTTTAAATTACTTACTATTCAATAATTTTAGCAACGACACCCGCACCAACGGTACGGCCACCTTCACGAATAGCGAAGCGTAAACCTTCTTCCATCGCAATCGGTGCAATCAATGCAACTGAAATTGATACGTTATCTCCAGGCATTACCATCTCTGTGCCAGCTGGCAACTCAACAGCGCCCGTTACATCCGTTGTACGGAAGTAAAACTGTGGACGGTATCCTTGGAAAAATGGTGTATGACGACCACCCTCATCTTTACCCAACACATAAATCTCTGCTGTGAATTTTGTATGTGGCTTGATTGTACCCGCTTTAGCCAACACTTGACCACGCTCAACATCTTCGCGTTTAGTACCACGTAGCAATACACCTACGTTGTCGCCTGCTTGACCTTGATCTAGCAATTTACGGAACATTTCAACACCTGTACAGGTTGTTGATACGGTATCTTTGATACCAACGATTTCAATCTCGTCACCGACTTTTACAATGCCACGCTCAATACGGCCTGTTACTACAGTACCACGTCCTGAAATTGAGAATACGTCTTCAACTGGCATCAAGAATGCTCCATCAATCGCACGCTCTGGCATTGGAATGTAGCTGTCTAATGCTTCTGCTAATCTGAAAATTGCTGGCTCGCCAATCTCAGATTGGTCGCCTTCTAGTGCTAATTTAGCTGAACCACGGATAATGGGTGTGTCATCGCCTGGAAAGTCATATTTACTCAATAACTCACGTACTTCCATTTCAACCAACTCTAACAACTCTTCGTCGTCAACCATGTCAGCTTTATTTAGGAATACGATGATGTAAGGAACGCCAACTTGACGACCAAGCAGGATGTGCTCACGCGTCTGTGGCATTGGGCCGTCAGCAGCTGATACAACCAAAATAGCGCCGTCCATTTGTGCAGCACCAGTAATCATGTTCTTAACATAGTCAGCATGGCCTGGGCAATCAACGTGTGCGTAGTGACGTCCTTCTGTCTCGTACTCTACGTGTGAGGTATTAATCGTAATACCACGCGCCTTCTCTTCCGGGGCTGAGTCAATCTCAGCAAAGTCACGCTTATCGCCACCATATTTCTTCGTTAGCACTGTCGAAATCGCAGCCGTTAACGTTGTCTTACCGTGATCCACGTGACCAATTGTTCCCACGTTTACGTGCGGCTTGGTCCGTTCAAATTTACCTTTTGCCATGATTATCTTCCTTTAATATTCTATAAAAATCAATTACTGCTTATTCACAATTGCTTCAGCCACGTTTCTTGGCGCTTCCACGTAGTGCTTAAATTCCATGCTATACGATGCGCGACCTTGCGATAGTGAACGTACGGTTGTTGAATAACCAAACATTTCTGCCAAAGGCACTTCTGCACGGATGATTTTGCCTGTTGCATTATCATCCATTCCTTGAATGATACCGCGACGTGATGATAAATCGCCCATTACATCACCCATATAATCTTCAGGCGTTTCAATTTCAACCGACATCATTGGCTCAAGAATAACTGGGTTAGCCTTACGCATACCGGCTTTAAATGCCATAGACGCCGCCATTTTGAACGCATTTTCATTCGAGTCAACATCATGATATGAACCATCGAATAAAGTTACTTTTGCATCAACTACGGGGAACCCAGCCAACACACCTGCGGGAATGGTTTCACGTAAGCCTTTCTCTACCGCAGGAATAAATTCGCGTGGCACTGTACCGCCTTTAATCGCATCAATAAATTCAAAACCTTTACCTGCTTCATTTGGTTCCATTTTCAACCAAACATGACCATATTGACCTTTACCACCAGATTGTTTAACAAATTTACCTTCAATCTCAACAGTATCTTTGTAAGCTTCACGATAAGCAACTTGCGGTGCACCAATATTCGCTTCAACGTTAAATTCGCGGCGCATACGATCAACCAAAATTTCTAAGTGCAACTCACCCATACCAGAAATAATTGTTTGATTCGTTTCAATATCAGTTTTTACCCTAAATGAAGGATCTTCTTGTGCCAAACGGTTTAACGCAATACCCATTTTCTCTTGGTCAGCTTTTGTTTTTGGTTCAACAGCCACATGAATAACTGGCTCTGGAAAAACCATGCGTTCAAGGATGATTTCTTGGCCAACTGCACACAAAGTATCACCCGTCGTCGCATCTTTCAGACCAATCGCAGCAGCAATATCACCCGCACGCACCTCTTCAAGCGCTTCACGCGAGTTGGCGTGCATCTCTACAATACGACCAATACGCTCTTTTTTACCTTTGATTGGATTATATACACTGTCACCTGCATTAAGCGTACCTGAGTACACGCGGAAGAAAATCAATTGACCCACAAATGGATCCGTCATGATTTTAAATGCTAGCGCAGCAAATCTTTCATCGTCAGATGCTTTCAAGAAAACTTCATTACCCTCATCATCTTCAGCACGCGTATCGGGAATATCGGTTGGCGCAGGCATCAACTCAACCACTTTGTCCAACATCGCTTGCACGCCTTTATTTTTAAAAGCCGAACCGCACATCATTGGTACGATTTCAGAAGCAATGGTACGAATACGTAAACCTTCCAAAATATCCTCTTCTGACAAATCGCCATTTTCAAGATATTTGTTCATTAACGTTTCATTGGCCTCAGCAGCTGTTTCTACCATATTTGAACGCCATTTATCACAATCAGCCTGCAAAGCTGCTGGTATATCGCCGTATTCAAACTTCATGCCTTGCGACTCTTCATCCCAAATGATTGATTTCATTTTGATCAAATCAACAACACCAGTAAAAGTCTCCGCTGCGCCAACTGGTACTTGCAATGGTATTGGATTAGCTTTAAGACGTCCTCGCATTTGATCGTACACTTTGAAGAAATCAGCGCCTGCACGGTCCATTTTATTAACAAAAGCCAAGCGAGGCACTTTATATTTGTTAGCTTGACGCCAAACAGTCTCAGACTGTGGCTGAACGCCACCAACAGCACAATACACCATTACGGCACCATCAAGTACGCGCATTGAGCGTTCAACTTCAATTGTAAAGTCAACGTGACCAGGTGTATCGATAATATTGATACGATGTTGGTCAAATTGATTAGCCATACCCTTCCAGAAACAGGTAGTAGCTGCAGAAGTAATGGTAATACCACGCTCTTGTTCTTGCTCCATCCAGTCCATTGTTGCGGCGCCATCATGCACCTCACCAATTTTATGGTTTACACCTGTGTAAAATAAAATACGTTCCGTTGTTGTTGTTTTACCAGCGTCAATATGAGCAGAAATACCAATATTTCGATAGCGATTAATAGGGGTTATACGAGCCACAGTGATTACCTTTACTTAAATTCTTAAAGAGCGATTATTAATCAATACAATCAATGAATATTAAAATCTAAAATGCGAGAATGCTTTGTTTGCCTCAGCCATACGATGTACTTCTTCACGTTTTTTCATCGCAGAGCCACGACCTTCAGAAGCCTCCATTAATTCAGCTGCTAAACGCAAGCCCATTGATTTCTCACCACGCTTACGTGCGGCATCACGCATCCAACGCATGGCTAGCGCACTACGACGGCTAGGACGAACCTCAACTGGCACTTGATAGTTTGCACCACCAACACGACGCGACTTCACTTCTACAACTGGGCGCAAATTCACCAACGCAGTGGTAAAGACTTCTAATGCATCCTTGCCACTTTTGGCGGTAATTTGATCAAAAGCGCCATATAAAATACGCTCCGCAACTGACTTTTTACCACCAGTCATTAATACGTTGACGAATTTTGATACTTCTTCACTACCAAATTTTGGATCAGGAAGGATGTCACGCTTCGGGACTTCTCTACGTCTAGGCATTCTATTCTCTATTCTCTTAAGTTAATTTTGCTAGCAATTACACGAGCAAGGCATTTCAGCCGCTATTAAAAAATACTACTTTACTTACCTGCTTTAGGGCGTTTTGCACCGTATTTAGAACGAGATTGCTTACGATCTTTTACGCCCGCAGTATCTAAACTACCGCGCACCATATGGTAACGCACACCTGGCAAATCCTTTACACGACCGCCGCGCAATAACACCACACTATGCTCTTGTAAGTTATGACCTTCACCGCCAATATAACTAATCACTTCATAGCCATTAGTTAAGCGAACTTTGGCCACTTTACGTAACGCAGAGTTTGGTTTTTTTGGTGTGGTTGTGTAAACACGCGTACATACGCCACGCTTTTGTGGGCACGCTTCTAGCGCTGGCACTTTACTTTTAACAACCACTTTAGCGCGTGGTTTACGAATTAACTGATTAATGGTTGGCATTGCCTTGAACCCTTATTTTAAATGCTTTAAAAAAATACTTTTCGTGATGCTTAATAATACCCAACTACAGAATAGCGCTAATTGCAGGCAATTAGCCTATTCTGAAAAGCTGAGCATTGTATGGTCGGACCGCTCTTGTGTCAAGTTAAAAGTAGCTCGAATTTGCCGACCTCTTGTTAATTCAACATAAAAGCGACGCGATATTATTCTGCAGGTGTTTCAATATCTGGTGCAGCACTTTCGGCTTCTTGATTTACAGTGACTTCAAGTGGCTCATCCTGCTTAGCAAATAACTCTTCTGCCGCGGCCACTGCTGCAGACTCAACTAATCCAGACGCCGCTCTTCTACGGGACTCATGATAAGCCAAACCGGTACCTGCAGGAATCAAACGACCAACAATCACATTTTCTTTTAATCCGCGTAACTCATCACGTTTACCTAATATAGCTGCTTCGGTCAACACACGCGTAGTCTCTTGGAATGATGCTGCAGAAATAAACGAATCAGTTGAAAGTGATGCTTTAGTAATGCCAAGCAACACGTATTCATAACTAGCTGGGCGTTTATTTTCAGCAATGACTTTTTCGTTCTCTGTCAATACATCTGCACGTTCAACTTGTTCACCTTGAATAAAGCCTGTGTCGCCTGCATCGGTAATGCGAACACGACGTAACATTTGACGCACAATGACTTCAATGTGTTTATCGTTAATCTTAACACCTTGTAAGCGATACACATCTTGCACCTCATCGATCACATACCTTGCCAATGCTTCGCGTCCACGCAAACGCAGAATATCTTGTGGATCTGCTGGGCCGTCTACAATGCTTTCACCCTTGGTAACGACTTGGCCATCATGCACCGTTACGTGCTTATCTTTAGCGATTAGGAATTCACTCACTTCTCCATCCACATCGGTAATCACCAAACGTTGTTTACCTTTGGTATCTTTACCAAATGAAACACTACCAGTGACCTCAGCCAACATACCTGCATCCTTTGGTGAGCGCGCTTCAAATAATTCAGCCACTCGTGGTAGACCACCAGTAATGTCACGGTTTTTAGATGACTCTTGTGGGATACTTGCAATCACCTCACCCACACCGACATCTTGACCATCTTTTACAGTAATGATGCAGCCCAATTGGAATGTCACATTCACTGGCACATCACTGCCAGCTACCTTTACTTCTTGACCCGCAGCATCTAACAATTTAATTTGCGGACGCAAACCTTTGCTTTGACCTGCGCGCTGTTTAGGATCAATAACGACCAAAGTAGACAAACCAGTTACTTCATCGACTTGCTTAGCGACAGTAACACCCTCTTCAACGTTCTCGAACTTTACTTTACCTGCATATTCGATAATGATTGGTCTTGTATGCGGATCCCAAGTCGCTAGGGCTTGACCAGCCTTAACAGTTTTACCATCACTTACCGCTAACGTTGCACCGTAAGGTACTTTATGACGCTCGCGTTCACGAGCTGTGTTGTCGTCCATAATAATGACTTCGCCATTACGTGAAATCACCACTTGTTCGCCACGCGCATTGGTTACATAGCGCATATTTGAAGTAAAACTTAATGTACCGTTAGATTTACTTTCGACTTGACTAATGGTAGCCGCACGCGACACCGCACCACCAATATGGAAAGTACGCATAGTTAACTGAGTACCTGGCTCACCGATGGACTGGGCCGCAATTACACCAACGGCTTCACCCATACTAATCAACTTACCTCGACCTAAGTCGCGACCATAGCAAGTGGCACAGATACCGTAGCGCGTGTCGCACGTCAAGGCTGTACGCACTTTGACCTCATCAATACCCAAAGCATCAATTCTTTCAACTTCATCTTCACCTAACAGTGTGCCTGCGGGATAAATGACCTCTTGTGTCTCAGGATGAATCACGTCTAAAGCTGCTGTGCGGCCTAGAATTCGATCATGCAACGGCTCAACAATTTCACCACCTTTTACCAACGCCTTGGTGACCAAGCCTGAATCAGTTCCACAATCCAACTCGGTTACAACCAAATCTTGTGTAACATCAACTAAACGACGGGTTAAATAACCTGAGTTTGCTGTTTTTAATGCCGTATCTGCTAGGCCTTTACGGGCGCCGTGGGTAGAAATAAAGTATTGCAACACATTTAAGCCTTCTCGGAAGTTAGCCTTAATAGGTGTTTCAATAATAGAACCATCTGGCTTAGCCATCAAACCACGCATACCTGAAAGCTGTCTGACCTGTGCGGCTGAACCACGCGCACCAGAATCGGCCATCATATAAATCGCGTTAAATGACTCTTGTGTCATTGGCTTGCCATTTTCATCTTTTACTTGCTTGCCACTTGCATCTAGTACTTTTTCTTCGCGCAGTTGCTTCATCATGGCATCAGCAACTTTATCACCTGTGCGGCCCCAAATATCCACCACTTTATTGTAGCGCTCACCTTGGGTGACTAAACCAGATACATACTGGTCGTGAATTTCACGCACTTCTGCATCGGCGGCATTGATTAAGTCTTCTTTTTCTGCTGGCACAAGCATGTCGTTCACAGAAATAGAGATACCCGCTTTTGTCGCATAGGTATAACCTGTGTACATCAATTTATCAGCAAAGATAACTGTTTCACGTATACCAACTTGACGGAATGAAGCATTAATTAAGCGAGAAATCTCTTTCTTTTTCAATGCTTTTGATAAATGGCTGAACGACAAACCTGCTGGTAAAATTTCTGACAAGATTGCACGTCCAACCGTCGTTTCGTAACGATTGATTTTTTCTGTCTTATTACCTTCAACATCCATTTCATACTCTTTGATACGCACTGTAATTTTCGCGTGCAAATCAATCATACCTTGGTCATAGACGCGCTGCACTTCTTTTACGTCACTAAAAATCATGCCTTCACCGCGCGCATTTACCTTCTCACGCGTCATGTAATAAAGACCCAACACAATATCTTGTGAAGGCACAATAATTGGCTCACCATTTGCTGGTGATAGCACATTGTTTGAGGCCAACATTAAGGTGCGTGCTTCCATTTGCGCTTCTAAGCTTAATGGAACGTGAACAGCCATTTGGTCACCATCGAAGTCAGCGTTAAATGCCGAACAAACCAATGGGTGCAATTGAATCGCTTTACCTTCAATTAATACAGGCTCAAAGGCTTGGATACCCAAACGATGCAATGTAGGCGCACGGTTTAGCATCACAGGATGCTCACGAATGACGTCTTCCAAGATATCCCAAACTTCTGGTCCTTCTTCTTCTACTTTTTTCTTAGCTGCTTTAATGGTTGTTGCTAAACCCAACACTTCCAATTTATGGAAAATAAATGGTTTAAATAACTCAAGCGCCATTTTTTTAGGCAAGCCACATTGATGTAACTTAAGTTGTGGTCCAACCACAATCACTGAACGGCCTGAGTAATCGACACGTTTACCCAACAAGTTTTGACGGAAACGACCGCCTTTACCTTTAATCATGTCGGCCAATGATTTCAATGGTCGTTTATTTGCACCTGTCATCACTTTACCGCGACGACCATTGTCTAATAATGAGTCAACCGCTTCTTGCAACATACGCTTTTCGTTGCGGCAAATAATTTCTGGGGCACGCAACTCTAATAATCTTCTTAAACGATTATTACGGTTAATCACACGACGATATAAATCGTTCAAATCAGATGTTGCAAAACGACCACCATCTAATGGTACCAATGGACGCAGCTCTGGTGGTAATACTGGTAAGATTTCAAGTATCATCCACTCTGGTTTAATGCCAGATTTTTGGAATGCTTCTAATACTTTTAGACGCTTAGCAATTTTCTTAATTTTTGCTTCTGAGCCCGTTTCTGACAAATCTTTACGTAAGATTTCAATTTCTTGATGGATATCTAGGGTCTTTAACAGTTCACGCACCGCTTCAGCACCCATGACTGCATTAAACTCATCGCCGTACTCTTCCACTTTGGAAAGATAGTCATCCTCTGTTAACAACTGTCCGCGTACTAATGGCGTCATACCAGGATCAACCACAATGAATGCTTCAAAATAAAGCACACGCTCAATATCACGCAATGCAATATCTAATACCATACCTAAACGGCTTGGCAATGATTTTAAGAACCAAATATGCGCAACAGGAGATGCAAGCTCAATGTGCCCCATACGCTCACGACGTACTTTAGATAAAGTCACCTCAACACCGCATTTTTCACAAATCACACCGCGGTGTTTTAGGCGTTTATATTTACCACACAAACACTCATAATCTTTAGTTGGACCAAAGATTTTTGCACAGAATAAACCATCACGCTCAGGCTTGAATGTACGATAGTTGATGGTTTCAGGTTTTTTTACTTCCCCATAAGACCATGAACGGATTTTTTCAGGCGAGGCTAACGCGACCTTAATCGCGTCAAACTCTTCTTCTTGCGTTACCTGTTTAAATAAGTCTAATAGCGCTTTCATTTGACTTCTCCTCTAATGCACCCGCAGGCGCATAAATAAAAACTAATGCACCTAAAAGTGCGCATAATATAAATTAGTTGCGATCTAAATCGATGTCGATAGCAAGCGAACGAATTTCTTTTACCAGCACGTTAAATGACTCTGGCATACCAGCTTCAATTTTGTGTTCGCCTTTAACGATATTCTCATACACTTTAGTTCGACCATTAACGTCATCAGACTTAACAGTGAGCATCTCTTGCAAGGTATAAGCCGCACCATAAGCCTCCAATGCCCAAACCTCCATCTCACCAAAACGTTGACCGCCAAATTGCGCTTTACCGCCCAATGGTTGTTGCGTCACCAAGCTGTAAGGACCCGTTGAACGTGCATGCATTTTGTCATCAACCAAATGATGCAATTTCAATACATGCATATAACCAACGGTAACTGGACGTTCAAAAGCGTCCCCAGTGCGTCCATCAAATAATTTAACTTGCGTTTTACCAGCATGAAATTGTAACTGTTTGGTGCGCCCATCATCATCCGGGAAAGCCAAATCAAGCATTTCTTTAATATCAGACTCAGCAGCACCATCGAATACTGGTGTTGCGAAAGGCACGCCGCGTTTGAGATTATGCGCAAGCTCAATCACTTCAGCATCAGATAAACTGTCAATCTCTTCTTTTTTACCTGTACTATCGTTATACACTTTATTTAAAAATTCACGTATTTCAGCCACTTTAGTTTCAGCTTCTAACATTTCGGCAATTCGCATACCCAAGCCTTTAGCAGCCCAACCTAGATGTACTTCTAAAATCTGACCAATGTTCATACGAGACGGAACACCTAGTGGATTCAACACAATATCAACTGGCGTACCATCAGCCATATGTGGCATATCTTCAACTGGTGCAATTTTTGAAATAACCCCTTTGTTACCGTGACGACCAGCCATTTTATCGCCTGGCTGAATGCGACGTTTAACAGCTAAATAAACTTTAACCATTTTTTGCACGCCCGGTGGCAATTCATCACCTTGAGTTAATTTACGTTTTTTCTCTTCGTATTTATTGTCAAAATTAGCACGCGCAGTTGTTAATCCATCTTTTAGTTGTTCCAATTGACGTGCAGCATCTTCATCCGACAAACGAATATCAAACCAATCATAACGCCCTACCGAATCTAAATACTCAGCAGACACTTTGTCGCCTTTTTTCAGCTTGTTTGGACCGCCAGTTGCAACTTGACTTTCGATTAAGCGACGAATACGACCGAACGCATCATCTTCAACAATACGCATTTGATCGGCTAAATCTTGTTTAAAATGACCTAATTGATCATCAATGATTTGTTGTGCACGCGCATCACGATCAATCCCTTCACGCGTAAACACCTGCACATCAATCACTGTGCCCGTTGTTCCTGATGGTACACGCAAACTCGTATCTTTCACATCAGATGCTTTTTCACCAAAAATCGCACGTAGCAACTTTTCTTCTGGCGTTAATTGTGTCTCACCTTTTGGCGTCACTTTACCTACCAACACATCGCCAGCTTCGACTTCAGCACCAATATAAATGATGCCTGATTCGTCTAAACGGCCTAGCATACGCTCTGATAGATTCGAAATATCTTGTGTAATTTCCTCTGGCCCTAATTTGGTATCACGCGCAACAACGGATAACTCTTCAATATGAATAGACGTATAACGGTCATCTGCTACAACGCGCTCTGAGATTAAGATTGAATCCTCAAAGTTATAGCCGTTCCATGGCATAAAACCAACTAACATATTTTGACCAAGCGCCAATTCACCCATATCGGTAGAAGCACCATCGGCAATCACATCACCACGACGTAGAGTATCGCCAATTTTAACCAATGGTCGTTGGTTAATATTGGTATTTTGGTTTGAACGTGTGTATTTGGTTAAGTTGTAGATATCAACGCCTACTTGACCAGCAACGGCTTCATCATCATTCACGCGTACCACAATACGGCTTGAGTCAACATAATCAACAATACCGCCACGACTTGCTTGTACGATCGTACCTGAGTCAATCGCAACTGTACGCTCAATACCTGTCCCAACCACTGCTTTTTCAGCGCGTAAACATGGAACCGCTTGACGTTGCATGTTGGCACCCATCAGCGCACGGTTTGCATCATCATGCTCCAGGAATGGAATCAATGATGCAGCGACTGATACAATTTGTCCCGGTGCGACGTCCATATATTGGACGCTTTCAGGTTGCGCCATCGTAAATTCATTTTGATAACGTGAAGAGACGATTTCCTCTTTAAAACCACCTTTAGCATCAAGCTCAGTATTCGCTTGCGCAATCATGAATTCACTTTCTTCGATGGCAGAAAGGAAATCAATATCTTTCGATACTTTATTATCTTTTACACGGCGGTATGGTGTTTCTAAGAAACCATATTCATTAGTCCGTGCATACAATGCCAGCGAGTTAATCAAACCAATGTTTGGACCCTCTGGCGTTTCAATTGGACAAACGCGACCATAATGCGTCGTATGCACATCGCGCACTTCAAAACCTGCACGCTCGCGAGTCAAACCACCTGGGCCTAATGCAGAAATACGGCGCTTATGCGTAATCTCTGATAATGGATTAGTTTGATCCATAAACTGTGAAAGCTGACTTGAGCCAAAGAATTCTCTAATCGCACTTGAGACTGGCTTCGCATTAATCAAATCATGCGGCATTAGGTTATCTGATTCAGCTTGGCTTAAACGCTCTTTAACAGCACGCTCTACGCGCACCAAACCTGCACGGAATTGGTTCTCAGCTAATTCACCTACAGAGCGAATACGTCGATTGCCTAAGTGGTCAATATCATCAATCTCACCATGTCCATTACGCAACTCTAACAACACGCCAATCACAGCCAACACATCATCTGTCGACAGAATCATTTCGCCTGTATCACCCTGAGGACCCACGCGCTCATAGAATCGCTTCATCCAATCAGCAGTACGGTCTTCCAATTTAGTTGGGTAAGCACGGCGGTTAAACTTCATACGACCTACTACAGATAAATCATAGCGATCTGGATTAAAGAATAAACCTTGAAATAGCGCCTCTACTGAATCTTCAGTCGGCGGCTCACCTGGACGCATCATCCGATAAATAGCGGTACGTGCGGCATACTGATCTGGCACTTCATCGATACGTAGTGTTTGTGAAATAAAGTCACCATGATCCAAATCGTTTGAGTAAAGCGTATCAACTGTTTTGACTTTAGCTTCAACTAGCTTCTCAAACAACTCTTCAGTCATTTCATCATTCGCATTAGCAATCACTTCACCTGTTTCGGTGTCGATAATGTTTTTCATGATGGCGCGGCCCAGCATAAACTCAGCTGGCACTGCGATTTTATCAATGCCCGCTTTTTCAATTTCACGAATATGTTTAACAGTGATACGTTTATCTTTTGCAACCACTACTACGCCATTTTTATCGGTAATATCAAATTTTGCTACTTCACCGCGTAAACGATCAGGCACTAAAGTGAACTCCACCCCTTTAGGTCCAATGTGGAATGTGTCGGTATCTCCGAAAGCTTCTAAAATCTGCTCTGGCATAAAGCCGAGCGCTTTTAACAACACAGTGACCGGCATTTTACGACGGCGATCAACGCGGAAATACAAATAATCCTTAGGATCAAACTCAAAATCCAACCAAGAACCACGATAAGGAATCACGCGCGCAGAAAATAGCAACTTGCCTGAACTGTGTGTTTTACCTCTATCGTGCTCAAAGAACACACCTGGACTGCGGTGCAATTGTGAAACAATCACCCGCTCAGTACCATTAATCACAAATGAGCCGTTTTCAGTCATCAATGGCAACTCGCCCATATAAACTTCCTGCTCTTTAACTTCTTTTACCGTAGACTTAGATGCCTCTTTGTCCATTATCGTTAGACGCACTTTAACTCGAATTGGTGCAGCATAAGTTAAGCCTCGCTGCTGACATTCCTTTACATCAAATGGCTCAGCACCTAATTGGTAGCTGACATAATCTAAGCGCGCATTACCCGAATGACTCTCAATTGGAAAAACCGATCTGAAAGCTGACTCGAGGCCTGTATTTTTACGCTCGTCCCGTGAAGCATCCGCCTGTAGAAAGGCTTTGTAGGACTCCAATTGCATCGCAAGTAAGTAAGGTACTTCCTGCACACTTTCTCTTTTAGCGAAACTCTTACGAATACGTTTTTTTTCGGTAAAGGAATAGCTCATAGCGTCTCCTGATATTTTTTGAGGGTAGAAATCAAAGAACTAGAAATTCTAATGCTTTGATTTATAACATCTTTTAATATTAAAAATCGATTACATTTTGATACAATTTTTACTATCTATAAACAGCTTAGGCTGACGGTTTCCCGCCAGCCTAACTTAATCACATAACTTAATTATTTAAGTTCGCCAGTAGCACCAGCTTCAATTAATTTTTTCAATGCTTCGTCAGCTTCTGCTTTTGCCAAACCTTCTTTAATTGTTTTAGGTGCTCCATCCACTAAATCTTTAGCTTCTTTCAAACCAAGACCAGTTAATTCACGAACAGCTTTAATTACGCTTACTTTTTGTTCGCCAGCTGCAGTTAACACCACGTCGAACTCTGATTTTTCAGCTGCTGCAGCACCACTATCACCACCTGCTGCTGGCGCTGCAACTGCAACTGCTGCTGCGGCTGCAGATACACCAAATTTTTCTTCCATTTCTTTAATCAATGCAGATAAATCTAAAACTGACATTGCACTGATTGCTTCTAAGATATCGTCTTTTGAAATTGCCATTTGTAAAACTCCTAAAATTTAAATATTAAGTTAGCGTAAAATTAAGCTGCTTTTTGATCACGTACTGCAGCAAGACCGCGTACAAATTTGGTAGGCACTTCATTAAGTGTCTGCACAAATTTGGCCACAGGAGCTTGCATAGTACCGAGCAATTTAGACAACAGCTCTTCACGGCTAGGCATTGTTGCCAACGCTTTTACACCTGCTTGGTCTAAAACTTCGTTTGGCATTGCGCCTGCTTTGATCACAAACTTATCGTTAGTCTTCGCAAAACTGTTCATTACTTTTGCTGCTGCCACTGGATCGGCTGAAATGCCAAACATCAATGGACCAACCATATCGTTTGTTAAACCAGAAAACGGCGTACCGTCGATTGCACGACGGACTAACGTGTTTTTAAGAACACGCAAATAAACACCAGCTTTTCTAGCTTCAGCTCTTAGTGACGTAATTTCTGTCACCGTCAAGCCACGATACTCAGCAAGAACAATTGCTTGCGCCGACGCGACTTGCTCGCTGACTTCAGCAACTACTGCTTTTTTCTCTGTTAGATTGAGACTCAAGGTCTTTTCTCCTTCCGTTAATGTTAAGTACAATACCTAAATATCGCACCACTCACGGCGTCCTTGATTCAGGGCTTACAAATCCTGTATCGGGTTCGCCATCTGCGTTGGATTCCGATAAACAATAACAGAGGATTGAATCACTTCATTCACCCATTACTGATCAACATCAATTAAGCCCTTATGGGCACCAACGGTCTTTGATGCTCTTGCTACTTTATTTAAAGCAGCAAGCCCAAAGTTCTTTCAAACCGAGCAAATGCTCGGCAATTCCTTATGATGCTAGTGTAGCTTGATCCACGCGAATACCAGGACCCATCGTGCTAGAAATAGACATTTTCTTTAAATAAACACCTTTAGATGAAGCTGGCTTAGCTTTACTGATCGCCTCTACTAACGCAATCATATTTCCTGAAAGTTGTTCAACGGTAAATGAAGCACGGCCGATTGTGCAATGAATAATACCGCCTTTATCTGTACGGTATTGCACCTGACCAGCTTTCGCATTTTTTACTGCTGTTGCTGCATCTGGCGTTACCGTACCCACTTTTGGGTTTGGCATTAAACCACGTGGGCCTAATACTTGACCTAAGGTACCAACTATTCTCATTGCATCTGGTGTTGCAATCACAACATCAAAATCCATCATGCCGCCTTTAATTTGCTCAGCAAGGTCTTCAAAACCTACAATATCAGCACCCGCTTCTTTAGCTGCATCTGCTTGTGCACCTTGTGCAAAAACAGCTACTCGTGTTGTTTTACCAATACCATTTGGCAACACTAAAGAACCGCGAACCAATTGATCTGATTTTTTAGCATCAATTCCTAGGTTAATTGAGATATCAATAGACTCATCAAACTTAACTTTTGCACCTTCTTTAGCAAGTGTTAGCGCCTCTTGCGCTGGATATAATTTATTACGATCAATTTTTGCACGAAGTGCATTTATTCTTTTAGCCATCTTATTCACCCTCCACAATAATGCCCATACTGCGCGCACTACCTGCAATTGTGCGCACAGCTGCATCCATATCAGCGGCGGTCAAATCAGGCATCTTAGTTGTTGCAATTTCTTCAGCTTGCTTACGGGTAATAGTCGCCACTTTATCAACGTGTGGACGCGGAGACCCTTTAGTAATTTTAGCCGCCTTCTTCAGCAAAATTGATGCTGGTGGCGTTTTCATGATGAAAGTGAAGCTCTTATCTGCAAATGCAGTAATGACTACAGGAATTGGCAAACCAGGCTCTACACCTTGTGTTGCAGCATTAAATGCTTTACAAAATTCCATGATATTCAAACCACGTTGACCCAACGCTGGACCAACCGGTGGACTTGGGTTTGCTTTACCTGCAGGTATCTGCAGCTTGATATAACCGATGACTTTTTTTGCCATTTTGCTACTCCTAAATTGGGTGCAAACGCCTTTAAAATAAAGGCTCCCCGTTAACAATACTTGCTACTAAACTTCTTTATTTACTTGACTAAAATCCAACTCAACAGGTGTTGCGCGGCCAAAAATAGAAACTGACACACGCACTTTACTTTTCTCGTAATTGACCTCTTCAATATTGCCAGAGAAATCTTTGAATGGCCCATCAATGACACGCACAGATTCGCCTTTTTCAAACGTCATTTTCTGCGTTGGATTCGATTTGCTATCATCCATGCGCTGTAAGATGATTTCAACTTCTTTATCTTTTATTGGTGTTGGTTTCTGCGCACTTCCACCAATAAATGCAGTTACTCGGGGCGTACTTTTAATTAGATGCCAGCTCGCATCTGTCATCGCCATCTGTACTAATACGTACCCAGGATACAAACGTCGCTCAGAGATTTTTTTAACGCCTGATTTCATCTCTACAACTTCTTCAATCGGCACTAAAATATCACCAAAATGATCTTGAATATCGGAGCGACCAATACGCTCTTCTAGCGCAGCTTTAACGGACTTCTCCATACTTGAAAACACCTGAACTGCATACCAATGCATTTCCATTAAGCACTCCGTCCTAATACCCATTGAATCATCTGTGAAAAGCCAATATCAATTACCCACAAGAAAGCCGCCATCACCACCACCAAAACAAAAACAACTATCGTCGTTTGAACCGTTTCTTTCCGTGTTGGCCAAACCACGCGCTTCGCTTCTGCAATTGAATCACCGACAAAATCAAATGCTTGCTGACCTATTGGTATTGTTTTAAACAGCAAAGCTGCAAGTACAACACCCACAATTACAATAACAATACGTAATACCAATGGGCTTTCAGCCAAAAGATAAAAACCAGCGATACCCGCGGCAATGAGCAGCAAGGACAGCACCAGCTTAATTTTATCTACCATAATTAATCACTTAACTTTATACGGCAACTCAACAGATGAGTTACACTATTATTTGGCAGGCCAAGAGGGCTTCGAACCCCCAACCCTCGGTTTTGGAGACCGATACTCTACCAATTGAGCTATTGGCCTGTAAGCACTACAAACATCAAAAGCTACGCTAGATTAGCGTAGCTTATTTTACTAATTACTTATTCAATAATTTTAGCAACGACACCCGCACCAACGGTACGGCCACCTTCACGAATAGCGAAGCGTAAACCTTCTTCCATCGCAATCGGTGCAATCAATGCAACTGAAATTGATACGTTATCTCCAGGCATTACCATCTCTGTGCCAGCTGGCAACTCAACAGCGCCCGTTACATCCGTTGTACGGAAGTAAAACTGTGGACGGTATCCTTGGAAAAATGGTGTATGACGACCACCCTCATCTTTACCCAACACATAAATCTCTGCTGTGAATTTTGTATGTGGCTTGATTGTACCCGCTTTAGCCAACACTTGACCACGCTCAACATCTTCGCGTTTAGTACCACGTAGCAATACACCTACGTTGTCGCCTGCTTGACCTTGATCTAGCAATTTACGGAACATTTCAACACCTGTACAGGTTGTTGATACGGTATCTTTGATACCAACGATTTCAATCTCGTCACCGACTTTTACAATGCCACGCTCAATACGGCCTGTTACTACAGTACCACGTCCTGAAATTGAGAATACGTCTTCAACTGGCATCAAGAATGCTCCATCAATCGCACGCTCTGGCATTGGAATGTAGCTGTCTAATGCTTCTGCTAATCTGAAAATTGCTGGCTCGCCAATCTCAGATTGGTCGCCTTCTAGTGCTAATTTAGCTGAACCACGGATAATGGGTGTGTCATCGCCTGGAAAGTCATATTTACTCAATAACTCACGTACTTCCATTTCAACCAACTCTAACAACTCTTCGTCGTCAACCATGTCAGCTTTATTTAGGAATACGATGATGTAAGGAACGCCAACTTGACGACCAAGCAGGATGTGCTCACGCGTCTGTGGCATTGGGCCGTCAGCAGCTGATACAACCAAAATAGCGCCGTCCATTTGTGCAGCACCAGTAATCATGTTCTTAACATAGTCAGCATGGCCTGGGCAATCAACGTGTGCGTAGTGACGTCCTTCTGTCTCGTACTCTACGTGTGAGGTATTAATCGTAATACCACGCGCCTTCTCTTCCGGGGCTGAGTCAATCTCAGCAAAGTCACGCTTATCGCCACCATATTTCTTCGTTAGCACTGTCGAAATCGCAGCCGTTAACGTTGTCTTACCGTGATCCACGTGACCAATTGTTCCCACGTTTACGTGCGGCTTGGTCCGTTCAAATTTACCTTTTGCCATCTTCCAGTCCTTTACTTTAATTAGTTTTAACTAAAATTTTATTAACTTAATTTATCTTGCTTTATAAAAGTTTTATTTAACTTAATAAAACTTTAACCTTCTAAAAATCATTCTTACAACCTTTGCAGCGACTCGTGGTGCCCATGGCGGGAATCGGACCCGCGACCTCTCCCTTACCAAGGGAGTGCTCTACCACTGAGCCACATGGGCCACTAACATTCCAAATGAATGCCTTACTGGAGCGGGAGACGAGGCTCGAACTCGCGACATTCAGTTTGGAAAACTGAAGCTCTACCAACTGAGCTACTCCCGCACTGCGGCTCACACTTACCTATTACTCACTTCTATTCAATCTTAACTACCGCTTAATGGTGGAGGGGGAAGGATTCGAACCTTCGTACTCAGAGAGAACGGATTTACAGTCCGTCGCCTTTAACCACTCGGCCACCCCTCCTAACCGAACCCGCGATTATGCTTAACTTTTAAACTACTGTCAAACAAATCAAGCATAAAAAAGCCACTTAAAGTGGCATATTTAGCTTATTTCACAATGAATCTTTAACATCTTTGGTGCCGGATATCGGAATCGAACTGATGACCTTCGCATTACAAGTGCGCTGCTCTACCATCTGAGCTAATCCGGCATTTATTTGAGGCGTGACTATAGCATTTTTTATATTTTAAACGCTAGTGTTTTTTTAAATAATTTTTATCGTATTCAAAAAAATTATTTGACGACAGTCAGGTTAGGTCCTTTTTTAGCGCTTTTAGGCGCCAACTCAGACTTCTCAATCACTTTCATATCATGCCCACTAACAGAGGAATCCTCAGCTTCCATTTCAAAAAACATTCCCTGCCCGTTTTCACGCGCAAAAATTCCACGAACTGCTATTATTGGTATATACAAATTCTGCGCATGGCCACCAAATCGCGCAGAAAAACAAATAGCCTCATTATCAATGTTCAAATCTTTGGTAGCTGAATAATTGAGATTAAGCACAATTTCACCGTTTTTAATGAAGGCCTTTGGTACAATTGTTTGTGCATTTACTGCAACCAATAAGTAGGGAGTTAAACCATTGTCCACGCACCATTGATGGATAGCGCGAATCATATATGGCTTAGTTGATCCTAAGCTATCAGCCATAATTATCGACGCATCACTTTTTCTGAGGGCGTCATTGCATCTGCATATAGTGGACGTGAAAATAAACGCTCTGCATATTTAAGCAATGGCGCAGCTTGATTTGGCATTTCGATACCATAATGCTCCAACCGCCACAATAATGGAGTAACGGCAACGTCTAACATGGAATATTCTTCACCTAGCAAGTAATCTCGCTTACTAAAAATAGGAACAAGCTGTGTTAAATTATCACGCACTGTCTTTCGCGCTTTTGTCACACGCTCATCGTCGTTCGATTCCAAGTCTTTAATATGACTAAATAAATCTTGCTCAAAGTTATGAAGAAAAAGCCGTGCGCGTGCGCGCATGACCGGATCTGCCGGCATTAATTGCGGGTGCGGGAAACGTTCGTCAATATACTCATTGATGATATTTGCTTCTGACAATACTAAATCCCGCTCAACTAATACTGGCACATTACCATACGGATTCAACACAGCAAGATCTTCTGTCTTATTGGCCAAATCCACATCTATCACATCAAAATCCATCCCTTTTTCAAATAATACAATACGACAACGGTGACTGAAAGGGTCGACCGATCCTGAATATAATTTCATCATAATTACTTTACCCTTAAATGCGCTTACTGTTTATTTAACTGTAAGCGCTCATTATTAATTTTATTTAATATCTTTCCAGTAGGCTGCTTTAATCTTTTTGGCCAGCACAAGCAAAATGCCTAAAAACACCAACACCCAGATGCCCAAACTTTTTCGTTGTGCTTTAGCTGGCTCTGCCATAAAAGCCATATAGTTTGTTAAATCGGCAACAAAAGCGTTATATTCCGCTGGATTTAAACGTCCAGGCTTCACTAACTCTAGCTGATGTGTTTCATGATTTAATATTTGTTCGCCTTGCTGTTGGTAGAAAACATGTGGCATTGCTACTTTATCAAAAACGATGTTATTCCATCCACTTGGCGTTGTTTCATCCTTATAGAATCCACGCATATACGCATATAGCCAATCAACTCCACGAGCCCTTACTTCAACTGATAAGTCAGGAGGCGTGACACCAAACCATTTTTTTGCATCTTGTGGATCCATGGCAACCCGCATCGTGTCACCCACTTTTTCTCCGGCAAATAGTAAGTTTTCTTTAATTTCTTTCTCGGTCAATCCAATATCTACTAAACGGTTATACCGCATGTAATTTGCACTATGACAATTTAAACAATTATTAATAAACGTACGTGCACCCCTTTGCAAAGAGGCCTGGTCAGATGGATCGATAGGCGCGGTCTCTGTAATAGCTGCCGTATTCGCAAGCGCAACCATCGGCAAAAGCGCGATCATGACTAATAGCTGTTTCATATTTAATACGTTACCCTTTCTGGCACTGGTTTAGTTTTATCACGTGCGGTATACCAAGGCATTAATAAAAAGAATAAAAAGTAAATAGCCGTAAAGATACGTGCAACAACAGTTGCTCGATCAGCGCCACCCGCCCATGCGCCAAACTGACCCCAAACATTTGAAGGCTCAGTCCCTAAATAGCCCAATACAAGAAAACTAATAACAAAAGCAGCCAGCCAGCGTTTATAAAGAACGCCACGATATCGTATTGACTTAACTGGACTTTTATCTAGCCAAGGCAACAATGCAAATACAACCACCGATAAACCCATTGCAAGTACACCAGGAAATTGTGAATTTAATACTGGCGGAACAGCCCGCAAGATGGAGTAGTATGGTGTGAAATACCATACTGGCGCAATGTGCTCCGGCGTTTTGAGCGGATCAGCAGGAATAAAGTTGTTATGCTCTAAGAAATATCCTCCCATTTCTGGCGCAAAAAATACAATGGCGGCAAAAACCATCAGAAACACAACTACCCCAACGATGTCTTTTACTGTGTAATAAGGATGAAAAGGAATGCCATCAAGTGGAATACCTGTTTTTTTATCTTTGTTTTCTTTAATCTCAATACCATCTGGATTGTTAGATCCGACCTCATGCAAAGCAACCAAATGAACCATAACCAAGCCTAATAAAACCAGAGGCAATGCGATAACATGAAAAGCAAAGAAACGATTCAATGTTGCATCTGACGTCAAAAAATCACCACGTAACCACTCCATTAAATCTGGCCCAATAAAGGGAACAGTACCAAATAAGCTTGTAATCACTTGAGCACCCCAATAAGACATTTGCCCCCAAGGCAACAAATATCCAAAGAACGCCTCGCCCATTAAGGTCAAGAATATACCCACACCAAACAACCAAATTAACTCACGCGGTGTTCTGTAAGAACCATAAATAATACCTCGGAACATATGCAAGTAAACCACGACAAAAAACATAGATGCGCCAGTAGAGTGCATATATCGGATAATATTACCTCCAAAGACGTCACGCATAATATACTCCACCGACGCAAATGCTTCAGTTGCTGAAGGTTTATAATGCATTGTCAAGAAAATGCCAGTCAAAATCTGCATTACTAAAACCAACATTGCCAACGAACCAAAGAAATACCAAAAATTAAAGTTTTTGGGTGCGTAATACTCCGTCAGATGCGCTCTCACCATGCTAGTAAATGGCAAACGACGGTCGACCCAGCCGACAAGATTGGTCATTGCCGCAGTTACTTTTTGTTTATTAGCATCCATGTCTTATGCCTCCATCTCAGTTTCAATACCAATAACCAAAGTATTCTCATCTACGTAAGAATGTGGCGGGACAATCAAATTAGTCGGGGCAGGGGAGCCTTTAAACACGCGACCCGCTAAGTCGAATTTCGAGCCATGACATGGGCAGTAAAAACCTCCAACCCAACCATCACCCATATCTCCACCCGATTCTAACTTGGCTGTTGGCGAGCAACCCAAATGGGTACAAATACCAACCATCACACCAATATTGGGTTTAATAGAGCGGTCTGCATTTTGACAATAAGCAGGCTGTTGAGAAGCAACCTCACACATTGGATCTGATAGCTGATCATTGTGCTTAGGTAAGTCTGCAATCATTGCATCGGTCCGCTTAATAATCCATACTGGCTGACCACGCCATTCAGCAGTTTTAATACCTCCTGGCGCAATATCGCTAATATCTACTTCTACGGGAGCACCAGCTGCTTTTGCCCGCTCGCTGGGCAACATACTACCCACAAATGGTATAGCAACTGCAGCTACGCCAGCTGCGCCGACTGCCGCAGTAGTCGCCACTAGAAACTGCCTTTTTTCTTGATCAACCTGAGAGGGCTTTTGAAACGAGAGTGCAGCACTTTTTGCTGGCTTCTCTTTCCCTGAATCTGAAACTGACATTGACTTCCTTTACTCGCTCTTTTGAAGCGTTATTGAACACAATAAGAATTTAATTCAGATTATACATTTTAAAAATGAAAAATCAAAATATTATTATTTAAATCATTGATTATTATAAATTAAACTGGATTATCAACGTCAATGAACTCATGTTGCAGATCAAAAACTTGTGCTAAATGCACGCCTAAAGCTTCTATACCATAACGCTCAGTGGCGTGATGCCCTGCTGCGATATATGCCGTGCCAGACTCACGCGCCATATGCACCGTTTGTTCTGAAATTTCTCCACTGATAAAGACGTCAATTTGTGCGTTAATTGCTTGATCAATATAATGTTGAGCGGCTCCAGTGCACCAAGCAACTGTTTCAACTAATTTAGTTGCATCACCTATTAATTGCACTTGTCTGTTTAATCGTTTACCAATACTGTCGGCCAGCATTTTTAACGGCATAGCTTGTGTTAGCTTAGCCCAAGCCAACATATTTTCACCATCCAACCATCCTGCTATTTCCAAACCTAATACATGACCAAGCATGACGTTATTTCCAACCTCTTGGTGCGCATCTAGTGGCAAATGGTAGGCAAAAAGATTGATGTCATTTGCTAGTAAAAATTTTAATCGGCGCATCTTAATACCGACCACAGGTTGCGACTCACCGCGCCAGAAGTAGCCGTGATGCACTAAAACTGCATCTGCATGTGCGGCTTGAGCCAATTGCAAAAGCGCTAAACTGGCAGTCACACCGGTAATAATTTTCTTCACTTCACGCTTACCTTCAACCTGTAAGCCATTTGGGCAATAATCACTATATTTTTGTGGCTGTAGATATTGTGTCAAATAGCGATTGAGTTCACCTAACTGCATGATCAGCATCCTTAAATTGTTAATAATTCATTCATTTTCGCCTATACTAAACAATTCTGTTACTAAACACTAAAACTATGCGAAAAATATGGCTCATCTTTGCTCAGTCAGCCACAATATGTTTGGGTATATTATTTATACTGCAAACAATCAAATTAGATTTTCTGAAGCTAAATCCACAGCCGATTGTAATTAAACAAGCACCGCGACTATCCGCATCTAGCCCGATTAGTAGTTATCGTGACGCGGCAAAAAAAGCGATGCCAGCTGTCGTGAATATTTTCACTTCTAGCAAAAACATCAACCCACATCAACAATTCATGGATGATCCACTATTCAGACATTTTTTTGGTGATCAAGAAGAACAAGATGCTCCTTCTGACAACAGTCTTGGTAGTGGCGTTATTGTTAGTCAAGATGGCTTAATCTTAACGAATAATCATGTTATCGCAACAGCCGACGCTATCGAAGTAGCGTTAGCAGACGGTAGAAAATTGTCCGCTACCATTGTGGGTGCTGATCCAGAGTCTGATTTAGCACTTTTACAAGTACAGGCGCAACATTTACCATCCATTACTTTTGCAAGCCCCGATCAATTAGATGTAGGAGATGTTGTTCTCGCTATCGGCAATCCTTTTGGGGTTGGTCAAACAATTACACAAGGCATTGTCAGTGCATTGGGTCGCAATCACTTAGGTATCAATACCTACGAAAACTTTATTCAAACTGACGCCTCGATTAACCCCGGCAATTCTGGTGGTGCACTTATCGATACAGCAGGCAATCTTGTTGGCATTAATAGTGCAATTTACTCTCGCAATGGCGGTAGTATGGGCATAGGCTTTGCCATTCCCATTAGTATTGCCAAACAAGTAATGGAACAAATAGCACGAGAGGGTACTGTCACTCGCGGATGGGTAGGGGTTGAAGCACAAAACATGACACCAGAATTAGCAGAGTCTTTTGGCCTAACATCGTCAGGGGGTGCTTTAATAGCGGGTGTTTTAAGAGATAGTCCTGCCGACCGTGCGGGACTAAGAGCAGGCGATGTATTAATTGCCATTAATGATAAGCCCATTATCAATAGTGCATCCATGTTAAATTTAATTGCTGTTCTTGAGCCCAACAAAAATGCAACACTTAAAATCGTACGCGCTCAGCAAAAAATGGATATTAAGATTCTCATCGGCAAAAGACCCACGCCAATTGAATAGCACCTTACAATTTGACGTGAATCTTATTAGGCTTGGGCTGCATGAGTTTGACAAATAAAATACCGAGCTCATACAGCAACCAAAGTGGAATGGCCAACATAAACTGAGAGATGATGTCTGGCGGCGTAAAAACAGCCGCCACTATAAACGCGCCCACAATGACATAGCCACGAATCTCTTTTAATTGCGAGACGTTGACCCAACCAAAATGCGCCATCAATATCACCGCGATTGGCACCTCAAATGCAAAACCAAAAGCAAGAAACAACGTCATCACAAAGTCTAAATATTCGGCAATATCTGTCATGACTGCTACACCAACTGGTGCACTATTTACGATAAAAGAAAAGACAACAGGAAAAACCAAAAAGTAGGCAAATGCCATGCCCATTAGGAATAGAAAGCTACTTGCCATGATAGCTGGCAACATCAATTTTTTCTCATGCGCATACAAACCTGGCGCCACAAACATCCAAAGCTGATACAAGGTATGCGGCAGTGAAATCAAAAATGCAGCTAACATTGCAACTTTCATTGGCACAAAAAAAGGAGTTACAACTGCTGTTGCAATCATTTGCGTACCTTCTGGCAATTTGTCTAACATTGGCAAAGCCAACAAAGCATAAATTTGATTAGCAAAGGGAAATAAGCATAAAAAAACCAATAATAAGCCAACAACGATTCTTAATAACCGATTACGTAATTCAATTAAATGTGAAACAAAAGATTCTGTAGGCGTCAACAGTTAACTCTTTTCGACTTTTGTAGATACTGCCGATTTTTTGATGGTTTTATTTTTTATTTGCGAAGGCGATTTTTTAGTGGCGGGCTTTTTAGCGACAGCAGTGTCTACAGATGCTTTTTTGACTGCTGCCTTTTTAACAGGTGACCTTGCGGCTTTCACTGGCTGTTTCGGCTGAGGGCGACCTTGTATAGATACCACGGCTGAACTTGTCTGATTGACACCTTCCATAATACTAGACTTTGCTTGGCGAGCATTGTCTATAATTTCTTGCTGCAGTTTTTGCAAATCCTCAAATCGCGCCTCGCGATTAACTTCCTCTTTTACTTGCATCACATAACGCTGCAATCGTCCTACAAAAGCACCTAAGGAACGCGCAACTTGAGGCAACTTATCAGGACCAATCACTAATAGTCCGACGACAGCTATCAACATTAACTCCGCAAAAGAAATATCAAACATAATTGTTACTTATTGGTACATTAATGTTTGGTTTTTTCAGTTATATCACCTTCTATTGTTGTGCCAGCCTCTTCAGACTTATCTTCTATTTCAGTCTCTTTCATTGCTTTTTTAAACTCTTTAACTGCGCTACCAACATCACCACCCATGTTGCGCAACTTCTTTGTCCCAAACACCAAAACAACAACCAATAAAACAATTAGCCAATGCCACAAACTAAATGCACCCATTACAATCTCCTAAACTTTAAATAGTTGACAGGCCGCCACCAAATACGTGTATGTGTATATGAAACACTTCCTGTCCGCCTTCGCGTCCAGTATTAATTAAGGTTTTAAACCCTTGCAAACCTTGCTCTGCAGATAATTTTGGGGCTAATAGCAACATCTTTCCGAGCAGTGTTTGATGCGTGGAATCACAGCTTTTTAAACTCTCAATGTGCAACTTAGGTACGATAAGAAAGTGAATTTTTGCCATCGGCTTAATATCATTAAACACAATCACATCATCATCTTCATATATTGTTGTGGCTGGAATAGTACCAGCAACTATTTTACAAAAAAGACAGTCTGCCTCCATACTACTCGCCCTCTACTTTGCGGATACTGATCACTACTTTAATTGTTTGATCGTGCATTTTTCTCATCTAAGCCAGACAAACCTTCTCGCCTTGCTAGTTCATCTAAAATATCTTGTGGCTTTAAGTCTGCCTTCGCTAACATCACCATAGTATGAAACCATAAATCGGCAGTCTCATAAATAATCTCTTCTTTATTACCACCTTTGGCTGCAATCACTGTTTCTGTCGCTTCTTCACCTATCTTTTTAAGAATGCTATCCATGCCTTTTGCATATAGTTTGGCAACATATGACGCCTCAGGATCTGCCGTTTTACGTTGCTCTAATAACGCTGCTAATCGATTTAATATATCACTCATGCAATTGGCTTATAAATATCATCTGGATTTTTTACAACTGGCTGATCGATTAACCATTGTCCATTTTCTAATCTTCTAAAAAAACAATTGTGTCTGCCTGTATGACAAGCGATACCGCCCACTTGCTCAACTTCAATCAGCACAACATCTTCATCACAATCTAAACGGATTTGATGTACCAATTGCGTATGACCAGATTCTTCACCTTTACGCCATAATTTTTGGCGTGATCGTGACCAATAAACAGCGCGCTTGGTCTCATTAGTGATCGCCAATGCCTCACGGTTCATCCACGCGAACATGAGAATCTTGCCGCTATTGTGCTCTTGTGCAATAACGGGCACAAGGCCATCGGCATCCCACTGTATCTTATCTAACCAGTTCATGTATTAGATTCTACAACCTTACTTCGATGTTGTGTGCTTGCATATAGGTTTTTGCTTGATTAACAGTATATTCACCATAATGGAAAATACTAGCGGCCAACACCGCATCGGCACCACCAATCTTGATACCATCAACCAAATGTTGCAAATTGCCCACTCCGCCTGATGCAATCAAAGGCACTTGCACTGCATCTGAAATCGCACGATTCAGCGCATTGTTAAATCCTATCTTTGTCCCATCTCTATCCATACTAGTCACTAATAGCTCACCTGCACCCAAGCCAACCATCTTTTTAGCCCACGCAACAGCATCAAGACCTGTCGGTTTTCTTCCTCCATGGGTAAAAACTTCCCACTCGAATGGTTTGTTGTCTACTTTTTTTGCATCAATCGCTACCACAATACATTGAGATCCAAAGCGCGCGGTTGCATCGGCAACCACTTGGGGATTAAAAACTGCTGTCGTGTTAATACTCACTTTGTCAGCACCAGCGTTAAGCAACCTACGCACATCCTCCACCTCACGCACACCTCCGCCAACTGTCAATGGTATAAAGACTTGACTAGCAACTTCTTCGATAATATGCAAAATCAGATCTCGCTCATCTGATGTCGCTGTAATATCAAGGAATGTCAGCTCATCAGCACCTTGATCATCATAGCGCTTAGCAATTTCAACTGGGTCGCCCGCATCCCGTAAGGCCAAGAAATTCACACCTTTAACGACTCTACCAGCCGTAACATCCATACAAGGAATAATGCGTTTAGCGAGCATTCAAAGACAACTCATTGGCTAATGCTTGTGCCGCAGCAAAATCAAGAGAACCTTCATAAATTGCCCGACCTGTAATCGTACCAATAATACCTTCGCTTTCCACTTCGCAAAGCTTGCGTACATCTTCTAAATTAGTAACGCCTCCAGAAGCAATTACAGGGATAAGTAAGGCTTGTGCCAATGCAACTGTTGCCTCAATATTGACGCCCGTCATCATCCCATCACGGCCAATATCAGTATATACAATCGAGCTCACCCCATAGTCTTCATACTTTTTAGCAAGATCAATCACATCGTGACCTGTTAATTTTGACCATCCATCGACAGCAACCTTGCCATCTTTTGCATCTAAACCAACAATGACTTGTCCAGGAAAGGCATAACAAGCTTCGTGTAAAAAACCAGGGTTTTTGACAGCCGCCGTACCAAGAATGACATAATCAATACCATTATCTAAATAACGTTCTATGGTATCCAAATCACGAATACCGCCACCCAGCTGAATCGGCACTTGTCCTCCTATGGCATTAACAATGGATTTAATTGCCAATTCGTTCACAGGCTTGCCTGCAAATGCGCCGTTTAAATCAACCAAATGCAATCGCTCACAACCTTGGTCTAACCAATGCTTAGCCATTGCCCCTGGATCTTCTGAAAAAATAGTGGACTCTTCCATGTCACCTTGTTTAAGACGTACACAATGTCCGTCTTTAAGGTCAATTGCGGGGATAATTAACATAGTATTATTTTAATAACTTATTCAAAAAATGATTTTTAAGGTTTCCAGTTTACAAAATTGCTTAGTAATTGCAATCCTGCTTGGGCACTTTTTTCTGGGTGAAACTGTACAGCAAAAATATTATCTCTTGCAACGGCGCAGGTAAAGCGTTTTGGATACTCTCCAAAACCAGTGACACAACTGGTATCTGTTGGACAGACATAATAGCTGTGGACAAAGTAAAACCGTTCACCATCAACAATATTATGCCACATCACATGCGGCAACTCACTTTGGTATACTCGATTCCAACCCATATGCGGGACCTTGAGCTTTTCACCAAAAGCATCATATTGATTGTCTAATATAAACTTCTTCACGTTGCCTTGGAATAGCCCCAACCCTTTAACATCACCCTCTTCGGAATGTTCGAAAAGCATTTGCAATCCAATACAAATACCTAAAAAAGGCTTTGTATTTGCTGCGCTAATAACGGCTTCATGTAAACCGCGCGTATCCAATTCATGCATGCATTCTGGCATTGCGCCTTGACCCGGAAATACAACACGATCTGCAGCCCGAATTTCTTCTGGTTCACAAGTAACCACTACATTTTTACCAGGCGCAACATGCTCTATTGCCTTCGACACAGACTTTAAATTGCCCATGCCATAGTCAAACACGGCGATATCTATTTTGTTCATCTAATTAACAACTAAGAAATTGAGTTTATAACACGCCTTTTGTGGAAGGCATAACACCAGCCATCCGCTCGTCAGTCGTCACAGCCATCCGCAATGCGCGCCCAAAAGCCTTAAAGATGGTTTCAGCTTGGTGGTGTGAATTATGTCCTCTTAGATTATCAACATGCAAAGTAACCAAGGCATGATTAGTAAATCCTTGGAAAAATTCATAAAACAAATCGACATCAAACTCACCGATTGCTGCGCGTGTGAACTCACAATTGAACACTAATCCAGGACGCCCGGATAAATCGAGCACAACACGAGAAAGCGCCTCATCCAATGGCACGTATGCGTGACCATAGCGATTAATCCCTTTTTTATCGCCAATTGATTGACTAAAGGCCTGACCAAGCGTGATACCAATATCTTCAACTGTATGATGGGCATCAATGTGCAAATCACCTTTTGCTCGAACGCTGATATCCATCATGCCATGCCGAGCCACTTGATCGAGCATATGATCTAAAAAGCCTAGACCAGTTTCAAAGTGTGACTTACCAGTACCATCGATATTAATAGCGACTGTAATTTGTGTTTCCAGTGTATTACGGCTAACTTCGGCTTGACGCATAGGATTAATGTGTTATAAAGAATAATTAATGTAATTTCAAACAGTTGTTTGCATTCTAACTCAATCTCAAGCTGTTTAGCAAAATTGCAATAAAAAAAGCCGACCATTGGTCGGCTTTAGATTACTTAAACACTTATTCAGCGTCAGCTGCATCAAATACATCAGACACGGCTTCACTAGCTTCGTCCATCGCGTCGCTTGTTGCTTCAACGGCTTCATCGCCAGCATCTTCAATTGCTTCAACGACCGCTTCAGGTGCTTCAACAGACTGCTCTGAACCGCCATTCAGCAAAAACAAGCCCAACAATACCGCGCCTGCAATGATTGCCCATGGCAACCATTTCATGCCACCCGCGCTTGCATTGCCAGCATGTACAATACCTGTAATTTCAGCTGCAGAAGCAGCAGGATCAGCAGCACCATAAATAGCAGCACCAGCAACAACAATATCTGCGCCTGCTTCTACTACTTGAGCTGCAGTAGCCGCTTTAACACCGCCAGCAACTGATACTTTGGCGCCTGTTTTTAAACCAGTAACCATCGCCAAATCAGTAAATGGTGTTTGACCTGCAGCTTGCTGGTCTAAACCAGTATGAACACCAATAATATGCGCGCCTAATTTTGCAACTTCTAATGTGCGAGCTTTTTTATCTTTAACATTGATTAAATCAACTTGTGCCATTTTGCCGTATTTATTAGCAACATCAATCACACCTTTAATAGTACCAATGTCTGCTGTTCCTAATACTGTGCAAATATCAGCACCTGCTTTATAAAATGGCTCAGCCTCGTAAAAACCAGCATCCATTGTTTTTAAATCAACTAAAATTTTGTTATTTGGAAACTTTGCACGCAGTGTTTTTAATAGTTCAATACCATTATGCTTGATGCATGGTGTACCGATTTCTAAAATATCAACGTGTGGCGCAACTTTAGCAGCTAGCGCTACTGTTGCGTCAAAGTCTAATGAATCTAATGCCATTTGGGTTTGTGCCATGATAAGTCTTCCTCCGAATTTGCTCGTTTAAAACAATTAAAATTTAATCTTGTATCCACCTAATTAAATTTAACGTTACATTAAATGCGCTTTAAGTGTACATTCCGACATCATAACCGCAATTGAGAGACAATTTCAACAAATTAGTGGCATTTAAATACAACAGGCTTATTTTTATTGGATAACATTTGTATTATTTTGATACGATGAAAGTTAATGCATCAATTAGCTTATCCATTTGCATGTCGGTGCCAATGGTAATTCGTACAAATGGCGAAATACGCTCAGGTTTCTTAAAATGTCTCACAATGATATTTTGCTCACGGAGTGCATCGGCTAGCGATTCACCTGCTATTGCTGGATGTTTGGCAAAAATAAAATTAGCCCCAGATGGTAATACAATAAATCCAATCGCTTCCATTTGCTTAATTAATGTCTCACGCGCAACAATTACTTTTTCACGAGTCGCTTCAAAATAATCAACATCTTCCATTGCTGCAATAGCCCCGACTTCAGCTAGCTTGTCAACTGGATAAGAGTTAAAACTATCTTTAACGCGTGTCAGCGCCTCTATCAAATCTGGATGACCGAGGGCAAAACCAACTCTTAGGCCGGCCAGCGAACGCGCTTTCGATAAAGTTTGTGTGACTAGCAAATTGGGATAGCGCTTAATTAACTGTACGGCAGATTCGGTGCCAAAATCAACATAAGCCTCATCAACAACAACGACAGAATATCGATTCTTTTGTAATAACGCCTCTATTTTTGTGAGCGCTAGCGGGATTCCTGTTGGCGCATTCGGATTAGGCAAAATAATGCCGCCATTTGGTCGATCATAATCATGAATATTAATTTCAAAATGACGATCAAGTGCAAGTGCTTCATACTCAATACCATACAAACCACAGTAAACGGGGTAAAAGCTGTAAGTAATATCTGGAAAAAGCAATGGCCTTGAATGTTTTAATAATGCTTGAAAGACATGTGCCAGCACTTCATCCGAGCCATTACCAACAAACACCTGCTCTGTCGATAGGCCGTGATAATGAGCAATAGCACTTTTTAGACGTTCAGAACTTGGATCGGGATATAAGCGTAAACTGTCTGATACCTCAGCCGCGATTGCCGCCAATACCTTTGGACTTGGTCCATAAGGGTTTTCATTGGTGTTTAACTTAATTAAATCTTGCACTTTGGGCTGTTCTCCAGGCACATAGGGCGTTAACGCATGAACAACATCACTCCAAAACTGACTCATATTCTTCTAGCCTTCACCCTTGAGCCTATATTCAGCAGACCTTGCATGTGCTTGCAAGCTTTCGCCATGGGCTAATGTTGATGCAATTTTACCTAGTTTTTGTGCGCCTTCACTGGAAACCATAATCAAACTTGAGCGTTTCTGAAAGTCATAGACGCCTAGTGGTGAGCTAAACCGTGCCGTTCTCGAAGTGGGTAATACATGGTTAGGGCCTGCGCAATAATCGCCCAAGGCCTCACAAGTATCACGACCCATAAAAATAGCACCTGCATGTTTAATTTTTTTACTGACTTCCAAAGGATTTCCTACCGATAACTCTAAATGTTCTGGCGCTATATAGTTACTGATTTCAATCGCTTCATCTAAACTTTCGACTAATATCAATGCGCCTCTATCAGTGATAGAAGTACTAATGATGTCTTTACGTGGCATTTTTTGCAGTAACTTTTGCATGCTCTCTTCTACTTTATCCAAGAAGTCTGCATCTGGTGATAGCAAAATAGATTGGGCCAACTCATCATGTTCGGCTTGACTAAACAAATCCATCGCAATCCAATCTGGGTTTGTTTTACCATCACAAATCACCAGAATTTCTGATGGTCCTGCCACCATATCAATGCCAACCACACCAAAAACTCGACGTTTAGCAGCAGCTACATAGGCGTTACCAGGACCTGTCACTTTATCAACTTGCGGCACTGTTTCTGTGCCATAAGCCAATGCACCAATAGCCTGTGCACCGCCTATGCAAAATACGCGATCAACGCCAGCAATCGCGGCAGCAGCTAACACTAATGCATTTTTTTCACCATTGGGTGTTGGCACAACCATTATCAGCTCTTGGACACCAGCCACTTTAGCAGGAATAGCGTTCATCAATACACTGGACGGATAAGCCGCTTTCCCGCCTGGCACATACAATCCTACACGATCCAAAGCCGTTACCTGCTGACCGAGCAAAGTACCGTCTTCTTCAGTATAGCTCCATGACTGCATGACTTGTTTTTCATGGTAATTGCGCACACGATCTGCCGCAACTTGCAATGCTTCACGTTGCGCATTAGGCAAAAGAGCCAACGCCGTCGCTAACTCTGGCTTACTAATTTCAAGCTCGACTAACGAATTCGCATTGGTACCATCAAAACGATTAGTATAGGCAAGCACTGCGGCATCGCCACGTAATTTAACGTCTTTCAGTATATCAGCCACTACGGTATCAATCTTGTCGTCCTGCGCTGTTTCAAAAGCCAATAGTGCTTTTAGCACCGCATCAAAATCCTGATCTTTTGTTGATAAACGTCGAATGTTCATAGTTAAGCCTAGTTATTTGTTACTTTGTTTCCCGTGACAGCACGCGTAAAATCATCCAATATTGGCTGCAATAAAGAACGCTTTAATTTTAAAGAAGCTTGATTGACGATTAAACGTGAGCTGACATCTCCTACATGCTCAACCGCCTCTAAATTATTGGCTTTGAGTGTACTCCCAGTGCTCACCAAATCGACAATCGCGTCTGCCAGTCCAACTAAAGGACCCAACTCCATTGAACCATACAATTTGATTAGATCCACATGCATACCTTTTTCTGCAAAATGCTCCCGCGCAGTTTTAACATATTTTGTGACTACTTTTAATCGTGCACCTTGACGAATAACGGCTTCATAATCAAAACCTTTTCGTACAGCAACCATCATTTTACACTGTGCAATTTGCAAATCTAAGGGTTGATATAAACCATCACCACCATGCTCGTCCAGCACATCCTTGCCCGCAATGCCTATGTCAGCTGCACCATATTGCACATAGGTTGGTACGTCCGATGCACGCACAACAATCAGACGCACGTCTTGTCGATTCGTTCCTAAAATCAGCTTTCTTGAAGCTCCAGGCTCTTCGGTAGAGTGAATACCTGCCGCTGCCAACAATGGTGCAGTCTCATCAAATATTCTGCCTTTAGATAAAGCTATCGTAATCATATGTTTTCTCTCATTAATGCGCTCTTTTAATCTTAGCGCCTAATGCGGTGAGCTTATCTTCCAAGAACTCATAACCACGATCTAAGTGATAAATACGTTCAATGACTGTCTCACCTCTTGCGACCAAACCAGCCAATACCAAACTAGCTGAAGCACGCAAATCGGTTGCCATCACGGTGGCGCCGTCTAAATGTGATACGCCTTGAACTAAAGCAGTATTACCATCAATACTGATATCAGCTCCTAAGCGCTGCAACTCTTGCACATGCATAAAACGGTTCTCAAAAATCGTTTCAGTAACTTTTGACACGCCTTCAGCTATCGCGTTCATGGCCATAAATTGAGCTTGCATATCAGTTGGGAAAGCGGGGTGCGGTGCGGTTCTGACATTAACAGCCTTTAGCTTGCCATTACTTTTAACTGTAATGCTGTCACCTGCCACAGTCACATCAGCCCCTGCTTCCCTTAATTTATCAATGACTGCATCCAATAAATCAGCTTGCACATTATTGAGCTTCACTTTACCACCCGTCATTGCTGCCGCCACGAGATAAGTACCCGCTTCAATTCTATCGCATATAATATTGTGTAAGGCGCCACTTAGCTTCTCTACACCTTCAATGGTAATCACATCTGTACCAGCACCTTTGATTTTAGCGCCCATTTTGTTCAAGCAAATCGCCAAATCAACCACTTCCGGCTCTTTGGCAGCATTCTCTAAAATGGTTGTCCCCGAGGCTAATGCAGCGGCCATCATCAAATTTTCTGTACCTGTAACCGTCACTAAATCCATATAATATCGTGCGCCTTGCAAACGGCGATTTGGTAGATGTAATGAGCTGGCCTGAATATAGCCGTGGGTGATATGAATCGCGGCACCCATTGCTTGCAATCCCTTAATATGCAAATCAACAGGACGTGAACCAATCGCACATCCACCAGGCAAGGAGACGCGCGCGCTTCCAAACCGTGCCAAAAGGGGGCCCAACACCAAAATTGAGGCACGCATGGTCTTAACCATCTCGTAAGTCGCCTCAAAAGAGGTCACTTCAGTTGCATCTAATGTTACTTTATCAGCATTGCGCGTTACCTTAACGCCCATCATATCAAGCAATTTTAGTGTGGTATCAATATCCTTCAATGCTGCAACACTGCTTAATTCCAGCGGAGTTTCAGCCAGCAAAGATGCACACAAAATAGGCAATGCTGCATTTTTAGCGCCAGAGATTTTCACCTCTCCATTCAGCGGCACGCCGCCTTGAATAATGAGTTTATCCAATTATTTAACACCGGCTAATAGTGTTTGCAACTCGCCACTTTCGTACATCGCTTTGATAATATCTGATCCGCCTACAAACTCTCCACCAATATACAATTGTGGAATTGTTGGCCAATTAGCATAGACTTTAATTCCTTCACGCACACCTTGATCTTGCAATACGTCAATTGCCAAATATTGCGCCTCACAAGCATCTAAAATTTGTGTTGCCAAATTTGAAAAACCACATTGTGGAAATTTTGGGCTACCTTTCATGTAAAGCACTACTGGGTTAGTTGCCACTGTTTCTTTGATTTTTGCTTGAATATCCATCATATTTCCTAATTAATTATTACTGTTTATCTCAGCCCACTTTTCAGGGGTTAATGTTCGCATTGAGAGTGCATGTATTTCTGCACGCATACGTTCGCCTAGCGCTGCATAAACCAACTGATGCTGCTGTATCATGCTTTTTCCTTCAAAGGCAGGACTCACGATCACCGCCTCAAAGTGTGTTCCATCATCTCCCAATACTTTAATATAATCACACGCTAAATTGGCGGTAATATAACTTTCTAATTGCGCTGCACTTAACACATTTACCTTTCTACTAGCCTCGTAATTTATAACCTGATTTTAACATTTTTAGTGTCAACACGACTAATACCGCTAAAAAGGTCAAAACAACAATAAAGCTTACCCAAGGAGAAATATCGCCTTTACCAAAAAAGCCATATCGAAAACCATCAATCATATAAAAGAATGGATTAAATTTGGAGATCATTTGCCAAACTGGCGGCAATGAATGTATGGAGTAAAATACGCCTGATAAAAAGGTGAGGGGCATAATGACAAAATTTTGAAATGCCGCCATTTGATCAAATCGATCTGCCCATATACCAGCAATGATACCAAACGTGCCTAGCAAAGCACTGCCTACAAATGCAAACGTCACCACCCAGCCAACATGCACTATTGGCAAATCAACAAAGCAAAGCGCCACTAAATAAATACTGAAACCAACAACCAAACCGCGCAAAATAGAGGCCGCAAGAAAGGCTAGGTAGAATTGCGAATAAGTCAATGGCGTTAATAATATAAAAACAAGATTGCCCATCACCTTTGACTGCACCAGACTAGAAGAACTATTAGCAAAGGCGTTTTGTAATAGCGACATCATTATTAGACCGGGTATTAAAAATGCGGTGTAAGGGACTTCACCATACACCTGCACTTTACCTTCCAATACGTGGGAAAAAATAAGCAAATACAGTAAAGCAGTAATGACAGGAGAGGCAATGGTTTGGAAAGCGACACGCCAAAAACGCAATACTTCCTTTTTAAAAAGAGTATAAATACCTCTTGTTTGTTGATTGATTAAACTCATTTTCCACCCACTAAGGATAAGAATACATCCTCTAAATCGGCCTCGATTAATTGCATATCATCAATTTCTGCATTGATTTTACGCAGTTCAGTTAATGCAAATTCAACTTGATTTAACTCAGTCAATGCCAGGGTAAATGTTTGTCCTTCACTATATTTAAGCAATGGCCGCAAACTTGCTGGCAACGTGCCGGATTTCAATTTAATACACAAGTTTTTGGTGGCAAATTTACTCAACAAGTTGGCCGTAGTATCTAAAGCAACAATTTCACCTTGCTTCATCATTGCTACTCGTGAACATAATTCCTGAGCCTCTTCCAGATAATGTGTAGTGAGAATAATGGTATGACCTTCACTATTGAGTTTTTTGACAAACGCCCACATTAGCTGCCTAAGCTCAACATCAACACCTGCAGTAGGCTCATCCAACACAATCACCGGTGGCCTATGCGCCAAAGCTTGCGCAATTAACGCTCGGCGCTTCATGCCGCCAGAAAGTTTGCGCATATTGGTGTATGCCTTATCGCTCAAACCAAGAGATTCAATAATCTCATCAACCCAAGCATCATTCTCTTTGCCGCGACCAAAATAGCCTGCTTGGAAACGTAACATTTCGCGCACATTAAAAAAAGGATCGAACACCAACTCTTGTGGTACAACACCCAAGGCTTGTCGCGCGGCCTGATAATCACTGACAACATCATGCCCCATAATGGCAGCACGGCCAGCACTAGGTCTTAATAAACCAGCAAGAATATTAATGAGCGTCGATTTACCTGCACCATTCGGTCCAAGCAAACCAAAAAATTCACCTTGATGCACAGTCAAATCAAGCCCTTTCAGGGCCTGCAAAACGCCAAAATTTTTCTGAACATGCTCAATTTTTATTGCTGGAACCGTCAAGATACCTTTCTCAAAAACATGACACCACTATACATTACTGATAAAACTAAACCCCACCGTGATTAGATGGGGTCAAGATTGATAAAACCAAGCTTTATATGAATATTAGTACGATTAAGTCATTAAGCCTGTTACACCATATAAATCCATTAAACTAGTGAGATTTTTAGGCAAATTCACAAATGTAATTTTCTTTTTCTCTCTTGCAGCTCTTCGTTGCCATTCCAGCATCAAGCTTACCGCAGAAGTGTCTACTTCGCCAACTTGGCTAAAATCAACCTCTGCATTATCCGCTAATACCAGCGCTTTACTTGATACTAACAAGCTATTCGCATTGTCCATCCCGATATCGCCTGAAACCTCCCAGCGACTTGCTTTATCAATAATTGCAGTCATGATTTTTAAAAAGGCAATTAAGCTTCATCAGCATTTTTACTTGCTAACTTTTTAATTAAACTATCCAAGCCTTTCTGACGCACTTCTTGGGAGAATTGACCACGATAATTTGTCACTAAACTCACACCTTCAATAACAATATCGTATACTTTCCAAGTATTATTTTCTTGCGCCAACGAGTAGTCAACTTGTATTGGTTGACCGCCATTTTGTATAATTTTCGTTTTTACAGATGCCGTTTTAGCGTCCTCCAACATACGCAAAGGTAAAAATTCAATTTTTTGATCTTGATATTTAGATAATGCAGTCGCGTACGTACGCAAAAGTAAGGTACGAAATTCTTTCTGAAAAGCTGTTCTTTGTTCAGGCGTTGCTCTTGTCCAATTTTTACCTAATACTAATCGAGAAACACGTTCAAAATTAAAGTTTGGTAAGATTTTTTCTTCTGCTAGAGCGAAGATTTTAGCTTGATTTCCCGCTTGAATATCACTATCAGCTTTAATGATAGCCAGTACGTCTTCAGCAGTACGTTTGACCAAGGCGTCTGGCGCCTCAGCTGCCAAAGCAGTAAAGCTAAAACAAACTAAACTTAATGCAACAAAAAAGTTTTTCAACATATTCATATCCTATTATCTGTAAATAAACGGAAGGTGATTCAATTAATGAACCAAATCTTCCATAACATCTGTTAACGCACCACTATCTAAATTAGTTGATTCTGATTTTATCGGCTCGGATTCTGATGCTTTATTGTACAAAAACTGACTAATCATTTTCTCTAGCACCACGGCATCCTGCGTATGAGCAATCTTATCGCCATTTTTCAACACCTCTTCATCACCCCCCGCTTCCAAACCAATATACTGTTCACCTAATAAACCGGCCGTATAAATATTTGCAAAAGTATCTGTCGGAAAGCGATAACTCTTATCGACATTTAAACGAACAATCGCCTCATAAGTTGTTGTATCAAAGCGGATATCGTCAACACGCCCCACCACTACACCAGCACTTTTTACTGGAGCGCGAGGCTTTAATCCACCAATATTCTCAAACGCAGCCTCTATCATATAGGTTTCGCCAATGTGACTAGTGGTTAAATTGCCCACTTTCATCGCCAAACCAAACAATGCAGCAACACCTAATGCGACAAATATACCCACCCATAAATCTATCGTTGTTCTTTCCATACTGGTTCCACCCTTATTCTTACACAATCATAAACGAAGTTAATACAAAATCCAGTGCCAATACAACTAATGACGATGTCACTACTGTCCTTGTTGTTGCGCGACTAACCCCCTCAGCCGTAGGCGGGGCATCATACCCCTCAAAAAGGGCAATCATCGTACATGCAATACCAAAAACTATACTTTTGATAACCCCATTAAGAATATCAAAGCGCCAATCGACATTCGCTTGCATCTGCGACCAAAACGCACCCGCATCAACGCCAATTAATGGTACAGCCACTAAATAACCACCCAAGATGCCTATCATTGAGAAAAGTGCAGCCAATATGGGCAAAGCAATTACGCCTGCCCAAAACCTTGGTGCTATTACACGCGCAATAGGACTAATCGCCATCATTTCCATCGCTGATAACTGTTCAGTTGCTTTCATCAGCCCAATTTCAGCTGTTATAGCGGTACCTGCTCTACCTGCAAACAATAATGCAGTCACAACTGGACCTAACTCACGCACCAGCGCTAGCGCAACTAACACACCAATTGCCTCCGATGATCCATATTTTTGCAAGGTATTGTACCCTTGCAAAGCCAAGACCATACCCACAAAAAAGGCTGACACTGAGATAATCACTAAAGACATGACGCCAGTGAAATAAACTTCACGTATGACCAAACGAAACCGCCGAAAACTTTCGCCTGAAGAGATAAGCGTTAAACCAAATAAACGAGCACCAGCGCCTAACCTCCAAATATTGCCGATAAAATCGCGACCTAAATGACGAAAAAAGCGGACTAGACCGATAAGAACCTTAGAACGTATCATGCTTTAGTTAACCTAATAAATCTTGCTTGTAATCGGCCGATGGATAATGAAAAGGGACAGGCCCATCTTTTTCTCCATGAACAAATTGATGAATAAAAGGCAAGCTAGATTGACGTAAATCATCTGGCGTGCCTTCTGCTGCTACCACCCCATCGGCTACAAAATAGATATAATCAGCAAATGAGAAAGTCTCTTCCACATCGTGCGTCACAACAATAGAAGTAGTCCCTAGTGCATCATTTAATGTGCGAATGAGGTCACAAATAACAGCCATTGAAATGGGATCTAAACCAGCAAATGGCTCATCGTACATCATAATATCCGGATCAAGTGCAATAGCTCTAGCGAGCGCAACTCTGCGAGCCATACCACCTGACAGCTCAGTTGGCATTAAACCATGCGCGCCTCGCAGGCCAACCGCATGCAATTTCATCAGCACCAAATCATGAATCATGCTCTCTGACAAATCTGTGAGTTCTCGCATCGGGAAAGCCACATTCTCATAAACAGAGAGATCAGTAAATAAAGCACCCTGCTGAAATAACATGCCCATCTTGCGACGTAATTGGTAAATACCTTCTCTGTTTTGCTTGTGCACCACCTGCCCAGCAACTCTAACCTCACCTGCAGATGGTTTAACTTGGCCACCGATTAACCGCAACAATGTTGTTTTACCGCTACCACTACCGCCCATAATAGCCACGACTTTTCCGCGCGGAAATGACATGGAGATGCCCTTGTGCAGCGTGCGATTTTTGTATCCAAACGATAGATTATCAATTTCTACAATATTTTGGGTCATTGAATATAATTTGTTTCAATTTGATCTTTTAGAATGACTTGCATTCTAATTCATATTGAATGCAAATGAAAACGAAAGGGTAGAAAAACGCACGCACTACTTAACTAATTTTAATCAAAACGACATACAAACCACATATGCTACTGCGTCAATTGGTGTGGCAACACCTTCAGTCGCATTATCGCCTTGGACACGCATTCTAACTGAGCCACTATTACCGATGCCATCATCAAGCGTTGCATCAATTTGGGCCGCCAATCTGCCCAAGACAGCATCAGAACAAACCACGTATGCGCCTCGCATCCCAGTGATTTCGGTAAAGCTACCAACACTCTGCACACCAATCAACCCACCATCAGCATTTCTAGGCTGGTATTGGTTGTTAGCTTCACAATTAACCACCGCCGTTCCCGCTGATAATCCGGCAAGACGGACATGCTGCCAAAAAACACATGTCTCATCATCATTACTGACGGTATCCCAGGCACCTTCAAGCAAACCATTGCGGCTACCATTTGTAGCATTCATACCGCCGACGTGAACATCTGCTGCATGATCATCACCGGGTAGCACTTTAAATCTATCTTGGTAACCATGCATGTACAGCTGCACATTTTGAAAATCTCGTAGCATCTTTTTCACTTTGGCACTCTCTATCAGCGGCTGACCGTTGAGGACAAATCCCAGCAACAAACCAATAATCACTAACACAATCGCCAGTTCAACTAGCGTAAACCCTTTATTCTTATTCATATAGCATCCTTTTTTTATTATTTTTAATACTGCCTAATATTTATTATTGAGCGCTTAGTTTTGTTAATATTTATTTATTAATTCGCTGTTTTTTTATCCTCCCCTTCCATGAAATGAAATTGATTACAAAAACTTGATTAATGCAAACTTAAGCAATCTACTATCGTAAACCTTCAATATAGTCAGCAACAGCTTGCATTTCAGCATCCGTCATTTTTGCCGCAATCGCTTGCATCATAGGTGCATTAGCACGCTCTCCAGTACGGAATATTTTAAGCTGTTGCGCCGTGTAATCAGCATGCTGACCAGATAAGCGTGGAAAGCGTTTTGGCAATCCTTCACCATTAGCACCATGACACGCAGCGCAAGCCGGTACATTGGTTGCCACAATACCACCTCGGTATATTTTCTCACCTAAAGAGCCCGCGCCATTTGACTTAGCTTTGCTAAGCTTAGGCGTTTGGCCTGCATAAAAATGCGCTAATCCGAGCATATCTTGGTCTGATAAGTTGGCCACCATGCCAGCCATCACTGCATTCGCCCGTCTGCCTGCTTTAAAGTCATACAGCTGCTTAGCTAAATAGCCTGAGTGCTGACCTGCTAATTTTGGGTTTAATGTAATCGCGCTATTGCCATCAGCCCCATGGCAAGCAGCGCAAACTGTTTTTGCTGTTTGTTCAACAGCACTTACACTTTCTGCTGGCGCTTCTTCAGCACTTACAATCAAAGAAGCCATTAAAAATGAAATGAATAAGGATAAGCCCCTGATACGCATACATGCTCCAGATATTTAAATAATTTAAGGTTCTTATTTTATCAAAGTTAACCCGTTCGTGATAGCATTTGAACCTTAGGCACGATGTGCTAATTAGAAATTAAATTTCACCATGTCACTCTTTCAAAACGCAGCTTTTTATATTTCAGCCCATCAACTCAGTGATTTACCACCCCCAAACGGTATTGAAATTGCCTTTGCAGGCCGTTCAAACGCAGGAAAATCTAGTGCACTCAATACCTTAGCCAATCACAATCGCCTGGCTTATGTGAGTAAGCAACCAGGTCGAACGCAATTAATTAACTTTTTTTGCTTAAACCCCGAAAAAGGTGATGATAAGTTCTTAGTCGACTTGCCAGGTTACGGTTATGCAAAAGTACCTGAAAGTGTACGCAAACATTGGCAAGGCGTTTTATCGAGTTATCTGACCGACCGCACCAGCTTATTTGGATTAGTGCTGGTGATGGATAGCCGTCACCCACTAACGCCTTTAGATAGACAGATGTTAGATTGGTTTTGTCATAGCGGAAAGCCGGTACATGTATTACTCACCAAATCAGACAAGCTATCCCGCAACGAAGCAAAGCAAACTTTATTAAAAGTGAGAAAAGAATTAAATGAAACGTGGGGAGATAATCTCACAGTACAACTATTTTCTAGCTCTAAGAAAATTGGCGTTGATGAGACAGAAAAAATGATTGGGGGCTGGTTATTTCCCGAGCAATCAGAGGCAATTGCATCAGACTCGGTTGAAAACTAAATCCCACACCCCATGACCGAGCTTGATGCCACGGTTTTCAAACTTAGTGAGTGGTCGATAACTGGGCTTTTCTGCATATTCTTGCGCAGTATTATTGAGCATAGGTTCTGCGCGCAACACTTCTAATACCCATTCTGCATATTCTTGCCAATCGGTTGCTACATGAATGTAAGCACCTACTTTCAATTTACTACACAGTAGCTTTATAAAGTCCGCCTGGATTAATCGGCGTTTATGATGCCGTTTTTTATGCCAAGGGTCGGGGAAGAAAATATGTACGCCATCCAAACTTTGGTCAGCTAACATGTTTTGCAATACCTCTACCGCGTCATGTTGAATGATACGAATATTGTCGATGTTGCCTTCTTGCATAAGTTTTAACAATCCACCAATGCCTGGCGTATGCACTTCTACTGCTAAAAAATCATGGTCGGGTAAAGTTTGTGCAATTTTTGCAGTGGCATCGCCCATGCCAAAGCCAATTTCCAACATCTTTTTAGATTGCGCACGACCAAATGTTTGGCTTAAATCAAGTTTATTGTGCTGATATTCAACACCGTATAGCGGCCAGCCTGTTTCCAAAGCGCGCTCTTGGCCTTTGGTGAGTCGACCTTGACGCAACACAAAGCTGCGAATAGGTCGATGGGTATTATCAAGGGTGTTATCTAACTGCGCTATCGGTTTTGTCATGGTCGAGATTATACTAGAGTGTGTGAGACTTATCGCCACTGACAAAACCAAGCAGGAGCAGATCGTCATTTTCTGCCAGATTTTTAGTGAATGAAATCACTTTGAACAAGTCGCCCATTTCTGCTGGCGATAGTAATTTTTGCACAGCCGTCGACATTGGCATATAAGTTTCTATGTGCTCAGGCGAAATCAAACTAAGCAAATCTAAAATACCACAATTGATTAAAAACTGCGCTTGATTACAATAGCCATGCAAGTTTAATCCTTGGGCCAGACCAGCGGCTGCAATTGCAGTAAAATTAACGTGTGCGGTTATATCTTGCAACCCTAAGTTTATGAAGGGGTTGCTATGCGCATAATGTTGATAATGGCACATGAGCGTGCCTTCATTGCGCTGCGGGTGATAATATTCAGAGGCCGAAAACCCATAATCAATCATCAAAATAACGCCTGTTTGCAACGCGCTCGCAAGGCTGCGAATTAAACCGCTCGCCGCCGGGCAAACCTCTGTTACATAATCATCTGGCAGCTGAACTGCTTCAAGCTGTTTACTGAGTGCATTATTTTGCAATGGATAATCTTGCCATTTAAAATCATGATCAAAACCAACTCCTCGCTCAAATAGCTTGCCCTCTTTTTTTACCAACAAATGCACGGGAATTGCATCGAGCACTTCATTACCCAATATCATGCCTACAAAGTTGGTGGGCAATGTATCCAGCCAAATCACTTTCTCAAATAATGCGATAGGTAATTTTTGTTTTAGATTTTCTTGCTGAATGGAACGCAAGTGGCTGCTTACCTCTAAAATAGCGTACTGATTTGGCAACTGCTCCAAATGGGCTAAAGCCAACAATAAATCAGCGGCAAGCTCTCCCGTGCCAGCGCCCAGTTCTAGCACATCGCCCTGCGTCAGTGAAAGCACTTGTGCGACTTGCTTTGCTAAAGATTGGGCAAACAAAGGCGTTAATTGCGGCGCTGTAACAAAATCGCCACCGCCATTGCTAGCGTTGCAAAATTTTGGTAACTCTCCGCTATAGTAACCAAGTGCCGGCGTATATAAAGCCATCTGCATAAAGTCGGCAAAATTAATCCAACCACCTGATGCTATTATTTTTTTCTGAACTAATTCGCACAACTGTTGGCTATAGTAGTGCGATTCTGCTGACGGAGTAGGTAAAGCGAACATAAGCCATTATAATATTTTTCACTAGAAAACGAGTATGCAATTGATTACAAATTTACAGAATAAAGTTGTCCTTATCACCGGTGGTGCAAAACGTGTTGGCGCCGCAATTTGCCGTGAACTACATGCAAATGGTGCACAGTTGATGATCCATTACAACACCTCAAAACAGGCTGCTAAAGCATTGCAAGCAGAATTAAATTTGCAACGCCCTGATAGCGTCAGCATTATTCAAGCCGATTTACTCAATGCTGCAGTTGCAAATAGTTTGGTCAAAGAAACAATGACTCGCTTTGGTCAATTAGATATTTTAATTAATAACGCTTCCACCTATCGCCCAACAGAAATTGGCAATATCAATGAAGAAAACTGGCATGATTTAATTGGCAGTAATTTAAAAGCGCCTACTTTCCTTGCACAAGCCGCCGCCAAACATCTGCAAAAAGCGCACGGCTGCATTGTTAACATTACCGATATGCATATTGAAAATCCTAAAAAAGGCTATGTGGTTTACAGTGTTGCTAAGGCGGGATTAGTCACACTAACCAAATCGCTTGCACAAGAACTCAGCCCAGAGGTGCGCGTAAATGCCGTTGCCCCAGGCCCAGTGCTGTGGCCAGAAAACAACCCACAATTTGACGAAGTCTATCGTCAACGTGTGATTTCTCAAACCCTACTAAAACGCATAGGCGATCCAACTGATATTGCCAAAGCAGTTAAATTTCTTGTGGCAGATGCCCCGTTTATTACCGGGCATGTGCTTGCTGTTGATGGCGGACGCTCTTTAAATTTATGATCAAACACTTACCCGAAAACCCCTCTAGTAACTTCATTCGCTTACGCAATCAATTAATTGGCGCGACGGGCAAAGCGATTGGCGACTTTAATATGGTCGAAGATGGCGATACGGTATTGGTGTGTATGAGTGGTGGTAAAGATAGTTTTACCATGCTGATGATGTTGCTGGCTTTGCAGGAGCGGGCGCCGATTCACTTTAAGTTGATTGCGATGAACTTAGACCAAAAGCAGCCAGGATTTCCTGAGCATATTTTGCCTGCCTATTTTGAGCAGTTGGGTGTGGATTATCGTATTGTGGAAGCGGATACGTATTCTGTGGTGAAGGAGAAGATTCCAGAAGGCAAGACAACTTGTTCGCTTTGCTCACGTTTGCGCCGCGGCATTATTTACACGACTGCAAAAAAACTAGGTGCGAATAAAATTGCATTAGGTCATCACCGCGATGACATGGTAGAAACTTTATTTTTGAATATGTTTTTTGGCGCTAAGATGAAATCTATGCCGCCTAAGTTGGCCACGAATGATAAGCAGAATATTGTGATTCGTCCATTAGCATACTGCAGCGAAAAAGATATTGCGAGTTATGCAAGGCAAATGAATTTCCCGATTATTCCGTGTAATTTGTGTGGTAGCCAAGAGAATTTACAGCGCGTAAAGATAAAAGAGATGTTACAAGCGTGGGAACGAGAGCAACCTGGACGGGTCAATAATATTTTCCGGGCGATGACGAATATTGAGCCATCGCACTTGGCAGATAGTGATTTATATGATTTTAAAAGCCTTAGCCAAGCCAAAAAAGATGATGATGATCCTTTATTTGGTGATATTGCCACTGAAAGTGCGGCTTTGAATATAACGCATATAGACGGAAAAAAGATAGCATTCACCCGTAATTAGACGACAATTAAACCTAATTTCACGTTTTTTGCCAGCTGTATTTAGTATTTGATTGTGCAAATTCAACTTTGCTTGCTATTATCTGAACAACTTATCCAATCATATCTTTATCTTAGTTTACATAAATGTCTAAATTACTCATTGTTGAATCGCCGTCAAAAGCCAAAACACTTAAGAAATACCTTGGAAATGATTTTGAAGTATTGGCTTCTTATGGCCACGTGCGTGATCTGATTCCTAAAAATGGCGCTGTTGATCCTGATAACCAGTTTGCCATGAAATATGAAATTATTGAACGCAATAAAAAGCATGTTGATGCCATTGCTAAAGCGGTAAAGGCAGCGGATAGCATTTATCTTGCAACCGATCCTGACCGAGAAGGCGAAGCCATTTCTTGGCATATTGCAGAGATTTTAGCGGAAAAAAATCTAATAAAAAACAAATTAATTAAACGGGTAGAGTTTAACCAAATCACTAAAACTGCCGTGCAATATGCAATTGATCATCCTCGCGATATTGCAATGGATTTGGTTAATGCACAACAAGCAAGACGCGCTTTAGATTACTTAGTCGGCTTTAATTTATCGCCATTATTATGGAAAAAAATTCGACGTGGTTTGTCTGCAGGCCGTGTGCAAAGCCCCGCTTTACGCTTAATTGTAGAGCGTGAATTAGAGATTGAAGCGTTTAAAAGCCAAGAGTATTGGAGCATTCATCTTGATGCGTTAAAACACAACCACAGTTTTAATGCAAAGCTCATTCAGTTAAATGGCGAAAAAGTTGAACAATTTACCGTCATTAATCACGATCAACAAGCAGATATTGTTGGTAAACTATTGCTGGCAAGTGCAGGCAAAACCACGGTTTCTCGCGTTGAGAAAAAGCAACGTAAACGCAGCCCTGCACCTCCATTTACCACGTCAACTTTGCAACAAGAAGCGGTTCGTAAACTAGGCTTTACTACCAGTCGCGCCATGCGTATTGCGCAACAGCTGTATGAAGGTATTGATGTTGGAGGCGGCACGGTCGGTTTAATTACCTATATGCGTACGGACTCATTAAGTTTAGCTAATGAGGCAATTGCACAAATCCGCGATCATGTTAAAAAGAATTTTGATGCTGATTACTTACCTAAAACGCCTATTGTTTATAAAACCAAAGCGAAAAACGCACAAGAAGCACATGAGGCTGTTCGTCCTACTGATATTTCGCGCACACCAACGTCTGTTCGCCAATACTTAAATGATGAACAGTTTAAACTGTATGAAATGATTTGGAAGCGCACATTAGCTTGCCAAATGACAGCCGCTGTTTTTGATGCTGTGAGTGTCGATTTAAGCGTTGGCTCTGAAGCCAATCTATTTCGCGCTACTGGTCAAACACTAATCTTCCCAGGCTTTATAGCAGTGTATAAAGAAGGAACCGATACGACAGAGGATGATGACGCTGAAGCAAAACTACCACGCTTGGAAACTGGCGAAATACTAGACGTTGATAAAATTTATGGCGATCAACACTTTACTGAACCTCCACCGCGCTATGGTGAAGCCAGCTTGGTTAAAACGCTAGAAGAGTACGGCATTGGCCGTCCGTCTACTTATGCTAGCATTATTAGCACATTACAAGATCGTGAATATGTTGTTTTGGACAAAAAACGTTTTACGCCCACTGATGTTGGTCGTGTCGTCAATAAGTTTTTGACTGAACATTTTACTCGATATGTTGATTATGATTTTACTGCCAATTTAGAAAACGCACTTGATAACGTAGCTGAAGGCACACAGGAATGGGTGCCACTAATGGATGAGTTTTGGCAAGGCTTTAACCACCAAGTGATTAGTAAAGCCGATGTTGATCGTCCTGGGAATGAGCTAATTGATGAAATGTGCCCAAAATGTGGCAAACAGCTACAAAAACAATTAAGTCGCTACGGCACCTTTATTGGCTGCACTGGTTATAACGACGAACCAAAATGTGATTATAAACGTAGTGCCAATGGTGCGGCTGAAGTTGGATCCGACCCTGTTGTGATTGGAAAAGATACAGAAACTGAACAAGATATCTTTTTGATGAACGGTCCATATGGCCCTTATATTCAACTGGGTGAAGTGCTTGAAGGTGAGAAAAAGAAACCGAAACGTGTCAGCATCCCAAAAGAAATTGCTATTGCGGATGTGAATCTTGATGTTGCTCATATGTTACTTTCATTACCGCGTGATCTTGGCTTACATCCTGAAACGAATAAAAAAATTGTAGCGAATATCGGTCGATTTGGGCCTTATGTTAATCACGACGGCAAATTTAAATCGATACCAAAAACACAAAGTGTGTTTACCATTAATCAAGCAGATGCGGTTGCATTAATCGCACAAGTAAATCAAGGGCCAGCACCCATTGCCGATTTGGGTGAACACCCCTCTGGTGAAGGGCGCGTTGAGGTGTTTGACGGTCGTTATGGCCCTTATGTCCAGCATAAGAAAATACGCGCTACTTTGCCCAAAAGCGTGGCTCCCGAAGAGTTAACATTTGAGGAAGCCATCGGCTTATTAGCAGAAAAAGAAGCAAAAGGAACACCAAGTAAAGCAAAAGTGCCCAAAAAAACGACAGTGAAAAAAACCACTGTGAAAAAAACAGAGGCAAAGAAAATAGTCAAAAGTAAAGTAGCTGTTAAGAAGACAGAAAAGTGATTGCCATAAAAAAGTGGGCAAGCTACTTTTTTATCAATTACTTAAATCAACACTGAGCAAAAATCATGCATCTCGATTGAATGACTTAATTTTGATAAATCTCGCCGCTCATGACGAGTTTAGGGCTGGCGTGCAATGGCTTAACGCTGTGTGTATTGCTGACAACAGGATTTGCATGATGATATTGTATCCATTTACGCATACGGTTAGCATCACCATTGCGCTTATCTGTTCCACCTGCATTCAACAATATCATAATGACAGGCTCGCCATCCATTGTAGTTTGCATCACTAAGCACCGACCAGCCTCGTTAATAAACCCCGTTTTAGACAATCCAATATCCCACTCGCCCTCTCGAACCAAGCTATTGGTATTCTTAAACTCTACTGGATTTGCACGCCCATCGATTGCAAGATGATAATAAGGTGTAGTTGTAGCTTGTCGAATTTCTGGATATTGATAAGAAGCAGCAACTAATTTATATAAATCTTCTGCTGTTGATGTATTTTGATACATCAAACCTGTGGGTTCAACAAAATTTGAATGTGTCAGACCTAGTGACAACGCTTTTACATTCATGGCTTTTACAAAAGCATGTTTCCCACCAGGGTAATGACGCGCCAAAGCAAATGCAGCTCTATTTTCTGACGACATTAATGCTAACCTAAACATATCGGCACGACTTAACCTAGTGCCAACCGCTAGACGAGATCTCGTTCCTTTAATTGTGTCTATATCTTGTTCTGAGATATCAATTATTTCATCAAACGATTGTCTTGCATCCAACACAACCATCGCCGTCATCAGTTTGGTAATCGAGGCAATTGGACTCACGACATGGCTATTTTTAGCATATTTCACCTCGCCAGTATGTTGATTCACAACGAGTGCCTTATCGGAAGCGAGCTGTGGAAATGAGCTTCCATCGTAATAATCACCCAAGTCTTTTGCACGTTGCTCAGCTAAAGCTAATTGACGCTCCCTTAGCTTTTCTTTACGTGAGTTGCTGTGTTGATCATTTATTTTTTTGATATTGTTTTTAGGGCTTGAAACAGCTGCGCTATCTTGCGCATTTGCATCCGGAACCAAAAAAGCGATTGGCAGAGATACCAGAGAAGTCAACACAACATATAACATGTATTTATTAGAAAACAACTTCACGATTAACCCTTATTTACATCAAAACGAAAACTTATGTTATCTACAAAACTGATATGCGTCAATCAGTTATTCTGGATTTATAAAAAGTCACTTAAGTTTGGCCTATCCCGTGATCTTGACACCTGCCTAGGATGTACTATTTATGAGAGAATAACGGCATATTTTTTCCAAACTCAATAGTGAATTGAATATTAATGATGAATTTACCCACTTTTTTACAGTACACGGCAGAACACATATGGGTTCAAAAAACAGATGATGGCAACTGGCTTGCTGGTATCACAGACTACGCTCAAGATTTACTTGGTGATATTGTCTTTCTTGAACTGCCAAAAGTAGGCGATCCATTACTAGCCGGGCAATCTTGCGGTCTTGTCGAGTCGGTTAAAACAGGGTCAGACATACACGCCCCAATGAATGGGGTTGTAACAGAGATTAATGAAGTATTAATCAATACGCCCGAAACCATTAACGACAATGCTTACCAAGCTTGGATTTTTAAGTTCACGCCTAGCAACATGAATAACACACAAGATTTACTAACGGCCGAGGCTTATGCCCAGCTCTTGGATTAAGCTAGTGTTCAGGCAGCACAAACTTAACCTTTACTAACAATTGTTGCAACGCTGTTGTGAGTTGCGTATGCAAGCGACTCTCTATATCAGGCAGGCTTTGATTAATGATTGCTTCAATACTCGCTTGCAAAGCCTGTTGCTGTTTCGTCATTTGATTTGAGAAGGTTGCCTCAAGTTCATCATTTGCAGCCTTGAGCATCAGTGCTTTTTCTGCGCTGAACTCTTCTCTGAGCTTGGCAAAAGCCTCCTGCTGTATGGTGCCTACCCTGCTGTGCATGATACCAATTTGCTCCGATGCGCTTTCTTCTGCTTGTTTAGCAATAGCCGCCAATGTTTGATTGATTTGCTGTTGATACTCACTAACAATGGTCTCTTGAAAACCAATCATTTCATTGCGTATTTGCCCAAGCACGTCATCCAAGGCTGCTTTCTTTAGCGCATCCGTATCAACCTGTGCGAGCCTTACGCTATCTTGATACATTTTAGGCAGCTCTGTTTTAAGATCAGCTTTTGTTTTATCAACAAAATTCTGTGTTGATGCAATCACATCAATATGCGCTTTCTTAATTTCCGCTTTAAACTTATCTAACACAAACTCTGTAATTTCAGACTCTAGTCTAGGCCTGATTTTTGCCGTCACTTTACTAATAAAATCACTAGTCATTTCAGACGCATCACTTACTTCTGACGCTGATTTCACAATCGCTTTTGGTTTATAAACCTCGGTTAATACTGGTATTTTATCTTCTGCCAAAATTGCTCTACCTATTCAAATAGATTACTGTTTAATCACTTAATTGTGCTTCATTAAAATGTTGGACTTCATAGCCTCTATCTCGATAAAACTTAAAGCGTTGTCTTGCTAAAACTTTATCTTTCTCATCTGTGCCCACCAGCTCAACTAACTGCCTAAAGCGACTAAAAACTGTCAATTGTCGTTGGGTCAGATTAACCAAAATATCATCTTGGCATAACTGATCATCTTGCCAGTTAATCACTACTGGCGTTTCAATCGCAAGTGAATGCGATGCCAGCATATTGGGAAAAAAACTAGCCCTAGCACCTCCCCATAAGGTTTCGCTATACCCATTAGCTGCCTTTTCGTTTTCAGCAAACAACGTTATCAAATGCTTTTTCGCGAGCGCTTTACCTACTAACAATAATAAGGCAGCGTGCTTATCAGCAACATTCGAGTAAAAAATTACACGCGTCATCTTATGCTAAATTGAATAGCCTGATGCGCGCTTAATTAAAAATGTTGTTAGCAAAGGGACTGGGCGGCCTGTTCCACCTTTTGCTTTACCTGACTTCCAAGCGGTTCCTGCGATATCTAAATGCGCCCAGTCATATTTTTTTGCGTATCTGGATAAGAAACAAGCTGCTGTAATACTACCGCCGGCACGGCCACCGATATTCGCCATGTCTGCAAAATTACTATCTAGCTGCGCTTGATAATCATCCCACAATGGCATATGCCATGCTCTATCGTCTGCACACTCTCCAGCCGCAATCAGCTCGGCTGCTAGTGCATCTTGGTTGCTGTAAACCGCAGATGCATGATGACCGAGTGCAATCACACAAGCGCCTGTTAATGTCGCAATATCAACCACAGTACTTGGCTCAAATATTTCTGCATATGTCAACGCATCGCATAACACCAAACGTCCTTCTGCATCTGTATTCAGCACTTCTATGGTTTGGCCTGACATACTGGTAATGATATCGCCAGGCTTTAAGGCTTTTCCACTCGGCATATTGTCACATGCCGGAATAATACCAACCGCATTGATTGGCAAATCAAGCTCACCAATTGTTTTAAATGTGCCTAATACACTTGCCGCACCACACATATCATATTTCATCTCATCCATTTCGGCACCAGACTTGAGTGAAATACCGCCTGTATCAAACGTAATGCCTTTGCCCACAAGCGCCACTGGCTTTTGCTCTTTTTTACCTTTTTGATGTTGCAAAACGATTAAACGCATAGGTTCATCACTACCCTGTGCAACACCTAGAAAGGCACCCATTCCTAACTTCTCAATTTGCGCTCTATCAAGCACATCTACTTTAAAGCCATAATCTTTAGCTAGCTGTTTAGCTTGCTTGGCCAAATAGGTAGGCGTACACACATTGCCAGGTAAGTTGCCTAAGTCTTTTGCCAAGCTCACACCTTCAGCAATTGCCAACCCTTGTACCAAAGCATTTTTTGCTTCAGTTTCTTGCGATTTCTCTACATAGACAGCTACTTTTTTTAATGCAATCGCTGTTGGCTTTTTAGATTTTATGGCATTGATTTGATAAGTCGCATCCATGACAGTTTCTGCTATTTTTGCTACTTTTTCGTGCAAAGTGATTGCGGTTACCGGCAACTCAGTTAAATAAAAACCAACTTCCTTGGCTACTGTTGGCAGCGCTTTCACTGCAGCTCGCGTTGCTTTCAAAAACTGTTTTACACCAAATTCATTCTGCCCACCAAGGCCAACTAACAACACACGTTTAGCCGCCACATTCGGCAATTGATGCATTAATAATGTAGTGGCTAACTCACCGCTCATATCGCCAGCTTTGACAACGGCGCTAATCGCCTCACCAGAAACTGCATCTAAAGCTGTTGCTGATGCCGTCAATTTTTTGTTGTCAAACACACCAATAATCAAACAATCATGATGTTGTTTTTCAGGATTGCCATTTTTTATGCTAAATTCCATCTATTAAACCTTATACTGTTGTCTGAAAATATTAAATCAATTATCCAGTGTTTTGATGTGAAATAAAAGCGTAATCTAACAATTGAAAATTTTTAAAAAATCACTCGCGCAAGAGCTTATCTATTCAGCTACCGCCTTATTCCTCATACTGATTGGCATTGTTGTTGCACAACGTGCGGGCTTTCTTGTAGGAAAAGCGGCTAAAGGATCCATCCCCAATGACGCGCTGACCACGATACTTGGCTTTAATTTAATTCGCTTTTTACCCGCAATTTTATCGCTCACTATTTTTTTGACTGTGCTCCTTACATTAACTCGATGGTATCGAGATTCTGAAATGGTCATATGGCTAACATCAGGCTTGGGCATTACGAAATGGATTCGCCCCATTCTCAACTTTGCAATACCCGTTATTGTGATTATTACTTTACTCAGCTTCTTTGTCATGCCGTGGGCCAATCAAAAAGTAGCCGAGTATGAAACACAACTCAAAGCACGAGATGAGTCATCGTCCATTAGCCCTGGTGTGTTTAAAGAATCGAATAATGGTGAGCGCGTTTACTTTATAGAAGGCTTTGATGAGTTAGGCAATGTGGTCAAAAATGTATTTGTTCAATCAACGCAGCATCAAAAAACAGGTATTATTGTTGCCAGTAAAGGAAGTCGATATACCGCAAAAAATGACGACCGTTTTATCTTGTTAGAAAATGGTAGGCGTTATCAAGGCAAACCTAACTCAGCAGAAATGTCATCCACCGAATTTGAACGTTATGCGCTGCGGCTTGAAACAAAAGAGATTGCACAACCAATTGCAAAAACTGAAACAGTGCCATCTCAATACCTATTTTCGAGTGAAAATCCAAGTGATATAGCAGAATTACAATCACGTTTAGCCATTCCTGTATCTGCTATTATTTTGGTATTGTTAGCCATTCCTTTAAGCTTTGTTGATCCACGTGCTGGTCGTTCTCTAAACGTGATGCTAGCTGTATTCATTTTTATTATCTACAACAATATGTTAAATATTTTCGAGGCATGGATAACGCAAAGTAAAATTCATCCGCTCATTGGTCTATGGCCAGTGCACGGGTTGTTTGCATTACTCGCCGTTTATTTATTCTATCGTCGTAATTATTTACTCCCTATCTTGCCAACCACAATCACGCACTTAATGCAGAGATTGCCTGGGCGCAAAAAGAAAATAGCACACTAATCATGCGTATTCTTCATCGCTATTTATGGCAAGAATCAATGCTTAGCATTTCAATGATCATGCTAGGCTTACTATCGATGTTCTCATTTTTTGATTTTATTCAAGAATTGGAAAATCTTGGTCGCGGCAACTACAACATAGCGAACATGCTTACTTTTGTTTTGTTGAGCGTGCCGGGTCATATTTATGAAGTCGCTCCTGTTGCTGTATTAATTGGCATGATGGTCAGCTTGGGGACATTAGGTCGCAGCTCTGAACTCATCATTATGCGCGTGAGCGGATTATCCATCGCACATATTGGTTTTACTCTTGCAAAAGTGGGACTTTTGTTCACTATCATCACTTTTCTAATTGGTGAACTCATCACACCCGTTAGTGAAAAAATAGCACAGCGTATGCGTATCCAAGCAACTGATGCTGTTGTTGCACAAGATTTCAAGTCAGGGTTATGGGTGAAAGATGATAAGAGTTTTATCAATGTTGCTACTGTAATGCCAGATGCCTCTTTACTAGAAATCAGCATCTACGAGTTTGATGCAACATTTAAACTAACCGCTATTAGCAATGCGAAAAGAGCAGATTATTTAGATGGTCGATGGAGATTAAGTGATGTCTTTCAAACCAAATTCAGTAACACAAAAGAAACTGACCAAACCCAGATAAACACAACATTTTTCAGTCAGGCCAATTGGGAATCTGCGATTCGCCCAGAGTTGTTAAACGTGCTTTTAGTTGCACCAGAAAAAATGTCCGCTTGGCACTTGTACGCCTTTATTTCGCACTTAGCCAATAATAAGCAAAAAACCACACGATACGAAGTTGCACTTTGGGCAAAAGTCATCTATCCACTTGCTTGTATTGTAATGGTGGTTTTAGCACTACCGTTTGGGTTCTTACAGCAACGCGCATCCAGCACGAGCACCAAAATATTTATAGGCATATTACTTGGTGTCGTCTACCAAATCATGAATCGCGTATTTAGTCATTTGGGCGTTTTGAACGATTGGCAACCATTAATCAGCGCCATTACCCCAACAACATTATTTCTATTGGCGGGTTTAGCGCTTATTTTTATGATTGAACGACGCTAGTTTTGGCTACTTGGAATCACTTTAATTAGCCGTGTTTTTAGCACTCTATCATGTAAAAACAAGGCCTCCTTATCAAAAATAGCCCACAAAAACCCTAGGCCAAAACTGAATAAAGAAAAGCTTGCGAATAAATATCGTAACATCGCACATGTCATCGTTAATGGCTGCCCACTCTGACTGACCACTCTTAGCTTCCATGCTTGTGTGGCTAGCGTTTGACCTGTGGTCATCCAACAGCGCACAAAATAAGCCCCTGCCACCAACCATAGCAATAGTTGTAAAAAAAATCTGTTTAATCCCGTTTCTGCAGGCCCGAACAGCAACAAAAAGATTGCAGTAAAAAGCAACCACAGTGCAAGCAACGATAACATCTCATAAGCACCAGCCGCAAAAACACTCACCAAACCAACACGATTCATAGATTCCACATCCATAAAAAACCCACTAAAGATATCAGCGGGTATTTTAATATCACCAAAATAGCAAAATTAATCTAGCTCAGGATCATAATAAACTTCACCAGATTGCTTACGCATTTCTTCACGTAGATGTTCAGGCAACTTCTGATGCTCAGCCCACTTATCACGCAAGATCTGCTGCTGCTCTGGACTCAAACTGTGAAATTTATGAAACCGCTTACGCGCATTCTCACGCTCATAAGGTGTCATCCGACTCCACGTATTGAGTCGGTTCTGCACACGCTTTTGTTTTTTTGCATCCATCTTGGGATAATCTGCGGCAATATCAAGCATCTTTTCACGTTGCCAAGATCGCAACGTATCCCACTCAGCCGCCAAGGGGGCCAGCACCTTGCGTTGCTGTTCAGTCAATTGGGCCCACTTCTTGGAAGATGCTTCGTCGCTCGATGGCGAATTGACACGGACAATATCTGTCATGGCTAATTGCACTTGACGCTGTTGCAGTTCATCCAATTGCATCTCATATGGTGCAGCTTGCACATGCATCACTAACAATAATAGACATAACAACCAACACTTTTTCATTACTAACATACCTTTAATCTATATACCTATTCTATAGGCTAGTTGGCCGATTCAATGCTGGCTCAAACCCTTTATCCACAAAAGCTTCTGGTGGCAAATCTGCTCCAAGCAAGAATGCGTCACTTGTTTCATTTGCACCTAAGTTTTGTAGTGTCAAAAAAACTGTGACAATCACCAACAATGCCAAGCCCATCAGTCCACTGCGATGATGATCAGCCCAGCTTACCCATTGACTAAGCGTACCATCTGTATTCACTTCTAATCCAGCATGTTTTTTATGGTGGCTAATTGCTTGGCGCCTGCCCTCTTCCAATTGTTGCAATGTACGCATACTTAAGCGCTGCGATTTTGCATCTAGTAACTTAGCAATTTGTCGGCCTTGCACCGCCAAATGTGCATTGTCTTCGTCATTAGTATGATGTGTTTTCATGACGTCACCCCCTTAATTTTTCAACTATTTGACTATACCTAAACCCTCTTGCTCTAACAATGAGGCCATTGTATGCAACGCGCGTGAGCAATGCGTTTTTACACTGCCTTCTGAACAGCCCATAGATTCTGCCGTCTCGGCAACACTCATCTCTTCCCAATAACGCAGTACAAAGGCTTCTCGTTGACGAGCAGGTAAGCTTTCTAACGCTGCTTCAATAACCCGTAGTGTTTGGCTATTTTCTAATTGTGTGGCTGGATTTTGGGCACCATCATCCACATCCATAGTATCTAATGGATCTCTAGGATCGCCATTATCATCTTGACTACTAAAAGACGAAAGTAGTGTTGTCCATAGTGATCGGACCTTTTGCCGTCTCCAATAATCACGCATGGTATTTTGTAAAATACGCTGAAACAACATCGGATACTCTGCCACGGGTTTATCAGGATATTTATCTGCTAGCTTCAACATAGCATCTTGCATGATATCCATTGCAACATGTTCATCGCGAACGGCATAAAGCGTTTGCTTGAAGGCGCGTCGCTCTACGTTATGTAGAAAATCTGATAATTCTTTTGAGCTTGCCATGAATAAATAATATGATTACTAATACACAGTATAACAGCAAAAGCGCTTCCAGCCTTTATTATGAGGGATTATACTTGACTTTATTTATACCCCTAACCAAGCTTTACCGTTATGATTATTACCATGCTAAGAATTTTATTATTCGTTATCTTTATTTTGATTCTCTATGTTGTGTTACAGCGTTTCATCAAGTTTATTGGCGCTAATGACACCGCAACGGAGCAGACATTATCATCAGAAAAAATAGTCGCATGTCATCACTGCGGTGTTCATATCCCTGAAAGTAAAGCACACAGTATTGGTCATGCAGTTTACTGCAACAATCCCGACTGCCAACCAAAGTAAAGCATTTACATGGCATCAATATCCGTTCCCGATAATCAAAAACTCATTAAGTCGCACTGGATGAGCTTTAAACTTTATAACGGCTATCGGGTACTAGTTGCCTTCACTTTATTATTTAACCACACCCTTATCCTGAATTGGGATGTAATCAATCACGATGCTTTCACCAAAACCGCTCTCGGGTATTTCGTCTTCAGTATCGTTTCAGCGGTTGCCACTTGGTTTGAAAAACCAACATTAGAATTAACCCTGCCGCTTCAAATTGTTTTAGATGTTGTATTTATTTTGCTGTTAACACAAGCAAACACAGCTAGCCATAGTGTGATGGGGTTATTACTGGTCATTACGATTGCAGCCGCCAGTTTAATTAGTGACGGTCGTTTATCTCTATTTTATGCGGCGATAGCGACTATCGGCATTTTGTTACAGCAATTTTTAAGCGCGTTGCTTCATCCTGATATCACCCATGACTACACTTCATCTGTTATTTTAAGCATGGCCTGCTTTGCCATAGCTTGGCTCGCGCACAGCTTAGCAGAGAGAGTGCAAAATAGTGAACAACTTGCCTCACAACGGGGCTTGGACTTAAAAAGTCTAGCCTATGTGAATGCGCTTATTACGCACAGGATGAAGGATGGCGTCATTGTTGTTGATCAAGATTTGTTTATTAAGCACCACAATTTACAAGCACATGCCTTTTTGAATTTAGAGCATGCTGATTGGGAAGAAAAAAGTCTCGAGAAAATAGCCCCTGAAATTGCAGTATTGCTCATTAGATGGTTTAACAATGAACAACCAATTGACGATGCTATGCCAAACATTTCAACTGTTCATGTGCATGCGCGTGAGTTACGCATTAGTTTTCTACCCGTTGCAGAACGTCGCAATCAGGGCGCTGTTGTATTTATTGAAGACTGGTCACAAGTGCGAACACAATCTCACCAAGTTAAGCTTGCAGCACTGGGTCGCTTAACGGCTAAGATAGCACATGAGATTCGCAATCCGCTGAGCTCAATTAGCCATGCAAACCAACTATTGCAGGAAGAAGAGATGACTGCGGCTAATCAACGCTTGTTGCAAATCATAGATGATAATGTAGCGCGTGTTGATCAAATCATAAAAGACATCCTTGAACTCAATCGACGAGATCGCACCAATCAAGAATTAATCCCACTCAAACAATTTATCACTGAATTTCAGCAGGAATTTTGTGCAGTTGAAAATATATCTGTAAAAGAGTTTCTGCTAACAACAGAACATCACGATGATCTTGTCCTTTTTGACCGCAGACATTTAAATCAAATTTTATGGAATCTTTGTAAAAATGGATGGCGACATAGCCTGCAACAAGAAGGAAGTCTACATCTCCAAATATCTCCCGGGATTGAGCCATTTATCATTACGGTTGAAATTACCGATGATGGTGATGGCATACCAGATGCTGTCAGCAACCACTTATTTGAGCCATTCTTTACGACTGAAAAGACAGGTAATGGCTTGGGCTTATATATCAGTCGCGAGCTTGCAGAAGCGAATGGGGCAAATTTACAATTCCGCCCAACAAAACGTGGTGCAAAGTTTGCGATTCAAATTAAGGGAGCCACAATTTAATGATGTCAGATCAATTTAAATGCTTAGTGGTTGATGATGAAACTGATATTCGTGAATTAGTGGTATTGACCCTTGAGCGCATGGATATCCACGCGGATAGTGCACGCAATATTAGCGATGCCAAGCATATGCTAGCGAGCAAAGCATACAACCTATGCTTGACCGATATGCATTTACCTGACGGGTTGGGATTAGATCTGGTTATGTATATTTCGAACGAACACAATGGATTACCAGTTGCGGTGATTACTGCTTATGGCAGCGCAGAAAATGCTGTTTCTGCGCTTAAAGCGGGTGCCTTTGACTATCTCACCAAGCCAATTTCACTTAAACAATTACGTCCTCTGGTTGAATCAGCACTTAAGCTTTCGGGCATGTTTAGCACAACCTCTAAAAATACAGCAGGTTTAATTGGCACCTCTAGCGCCATTAATCAGGTTCGAACAATGATAGAAAAGCTCGCGCGTAGCCAAGCGCCCGTTTACATCAGTGGCGAATCAGGCAGTGGTAAAGAACTTGCTGCGCGACTGATTCATCAAAACAGCTCACGAAGAGACGATGCTTTTGTGGCGGTCAATTGCGGTGCTATTCCAGAATCATTAATGGAAAGTGAGTTTTTTGGTTATAAAAAAGGTGCCTTCACCGGCGCGATAAAAGATACCCCTGGTTTGTTTCAAGCGGCGAATGGCGGTACATTGTTTTTGGATGAGGTGGCTGATTTGCCTTTGCTAATGCAAGTTAAGCTATTACGCGCCATCCAAGAGAAGAAGGTGCGCGCAGTGGGCGATACCATTGAAGAAACAGTAGACGTTCGTATCATTAGTGCCACCCATAAGAACCTAACAGAGATGATGGCCGTCGGTCAGTTTAGGCAAGATTTGTATTACCGTTTAAATGTTATTCAACTCAAAATGCCCGCTTTACGAGAGCATCCTGAAGATATTCCAGAGCTAACACAAAAGCTTCTAGAGAAACTGTGCCAAGCACAGTCTATCGCCGTACCAACATTATCGCCAGAAGCCAGCAAACTGATTGCCTCACATCCATTTACAGGCAATGTGCGTGAGTTAGAAAATATGCTAGAGCGCGCGCTTGCCTTATCTGACGGACAGATAATAAATGTTGAAGATTTGTTAATTGATACAGATATTGACAATATTGACACGTCAACATCTAACGCCAGTAAAAACGATGACACAAGCTTACCTAACTACCTAGAAGATATTGAAAAGCGTGAAATTCTAAAAGCATTAGAAAAAACCAATCATAATAAAACGGCTGCCGCTAAATTACTTGGCGTTAGCTTTAGAACATTGCGTTATCGATTGGTAAAACTGGGCCTAGCAAAAGACGATACGCCCGATACTGACGAGGTGATAGAAGAGTCTTAATGTATGGTAGTAGTGAAGGGATCGTGGTCCAGACTAAATCATTATCGACCTGCTAGCAAGCCACTTACCTATCACCACACTGCATACCAGATCAAGTTATTACGATCATCCAATTCTTAAAGAGGGTAATGGATGAATAAGCATGTTAGTTGCAATCATAATCATCCGGGGTGTCATCGATATTAAAATACGCTTAAATGAAGTATGCATTTATTTGAGACAGGAAAGCGTTTTTATGCAGAAATCACATAAAATAACGGCATGGGAAAATCAATCTATCGGCCGTATCATATAGACAGTGCAGGGGTGATTGCTAGCGCCAAGCAAATAGCCTCACCTAATTGTGACGACAGAAGTAGCGATTGCATAATCGATATGGTGGTTATCCATAATATCAGTTTGCCGCCAACCCAATATGGCGGCAATGGGATTATTGCCCTCTTTACCAATCAACTGGATCCAGACGAACACCCCTACTACGCTCAGATTTATACTGCCAAAGTGTCAGCACACTTTCTAATCAGACGAGACGGCAGTCTCATTCAATTCGTGCCCTGCAACAAACGCGCATGGCACGCTGGTATATCTAGTTGGGGAAAGCGTGAACGATGTAATGATTTCTCGGTCGGAATAGAGCTGGAAGGATGTGATACTGAGCCATTTGAAGCAACACAGTATACAATACTGAATCGCTTACTAACTACCTTAAAAGCAACTTATCCGATTCAACACATTGTTGGTCATTCAGATATAGCGCCAGGACGTAAAACAGATCCAGGCCCTTTTTTTGATTGGTCAAAAATTAATACAGCATGAAACATTTAATAAATAGACTGAACCGCTTACTTATGCATCAATATACTGTCGTTATTTTCGCCTTTTTTCTTTCTGTAATGCTAACTTCATGCGGCACTGATGATGCAACTGCTAATAAAGATACAGGCGTTCGCGCCACCTTAGTTACAGTGACATCAGTCAAAAGTCAGGCCATAGAGGTGACACAAAGCTCAGTCGGCTCACTAGAGGGGCTCATCAATCCAACGCTTGCGGCAGAAATGGCAGCGCGCGTGATTAAAGTGTATGTCAATACTGGTGATACCGTTAAAAAAGGTCAACTTATCGCAACACTAGATGCGTCAGACTACATAATGCAACGTAACGAGGCGCAAGCTGAGGTGGCTAGAATTCAAGCGCTGTTACAGAATCAGTCCAAAGTTGTTGCGCGTAATCAAGCCTTAGTTGATCAAAACTTTATTTCTCAAAATGCTGTCGATAATGAAATTGCTCAAGAAAATGTACTAAAACAACAACTGATCGCTGCTAAAGCGCGTGTCAATAGCATCAACCATGACAGTAGCAAATCACAGATTATTGCGCCAGTCACTGGCATTATTGAAAGTAAGCCTGTCGATACAGGCGACTACCTCCGTGTAGGTGACCCTATCGTGCAGATTGTGTCGACCCAAATGTTACGTGCACATTTACCTTTTCCAGAGCAACTTAGTTCACAATTAAAGCCAGGCTTAATGGTTAGACTCAAAACCCCGACTAGCGACCAAATGGTAGAAACGGTTATTCGCGAGCTTAAGCCATTGATTGAAGAGGGTACACGCACGATTGATGTAATCGCAGATATTCATCATGCACAAGGATGGCAGCCAGGAGCGACGGTCACAGGTACCGTTGTCTTAAGTCAGCGCCCCAATACGACCATGATTCCTGAGCAAAGCCTTGTCCTACGTCCTGCAGGGGAAGTAGTCTACATAGTGCGAGACGGCATCGCTTATGAAGCCGTTGTTGAGTCAGGCATCCGCCAAAATGGCTTGATAGAAATACGCTCCGGCCTAACTATTGATGACATTATCGTTGTTGATGGGGCAGGATTTTTAACCAATAATGCGCCGGTAGAGATTGCAAAAGAGCGTGATACAGCAGATAGTTAGGTATTATTTAATATGACGCTTCCTGAATTCTCCATTAAGAGACACGTCCTAGCTTGGATGTTGTCTGGGATGATTATTTTATTTGGTGTTATTTCATATGATCGTATTGGAGTCGATCGTATTCCTTCGGTAGATTTTCCGGTTATTACCATTACTACTACGCTGCGTGGCGCTAATGCTGAAGTTGTTGATACCAGCATTACCAGTATTATTGAGTCTGCGATTAATACCACACCAGGCATTGACCATATTGGTTCAGCCTCTTCTCCAGGTGTATCCACCATTAGCATTACTTTTAATTTAGAAAAAAATATTGATGTTGCATTCAATGAAGTGCAATCTAAAATTAGTCAAATTCTAAAACGCTTACCAGCGGATGCTGATCCACCCACCGTTAGAAAAGTAGATGCTGACGCCCGCCCGATTATTTGGCTTTCATTAAATGGTGATCGCACTATCCAGCAATTGAATTTATATGCCACCAATGTACTTAAGAAAAAATTTGAAACTATTAATGGGGTAGGAGAAGTTCGATTTGGCGGCCAGCGTGAACGTGTCATTCGCGTCATTGTATCCCCAGAGCGGATGGCCGCATACAAGCTAGGTGCAAATGATTTAATTGATGCTTTTCAAAGAGAGCACGTACAGCTCCCAAGTGGGTTTTTAGTCAGTGAAAAAGCCGAACAGCTGATTAAATTAGATTTAGAGTTTCACGATATTCGTGATTTAGAAAACATGGTAGTGAGGCAAATGGCTGGCGTCCCCATTTATCTTAAAGACATTGCTAAGGTTGAAGATGGCATCACAGACAACCGGCAAATCGCGCGTTACAGTGGCAAACCAACTGTGGGTATTGGGATTGTCAAAATTGCAAATACCAACACAGTTGAGATTATTGATGCTGTTAAAAAGAAGATGGATGAAGAAATCATTCCTAATTTACCGCCTGGTTTACAACTAGAAATCTCTTCGAATGATTCTATTTTTATTAACCAAATTGTTAACTCTCTGAAAGAGCATTTGGTAGAAGGCACTTTATTTGCCGCACTCATTGTGCTCATTTTCATGCGGTCGTTAAGCTCTACCATCATGATTTGTTTAGAGATTCCCGTGTCATTACTCGGCGCTATTGCAGTGATGTATTTTGCTGGCTATACATTTAATAGCATGACTTTACTCGCACTGTTGCTGCTAATTGGGGTCGTGGTGGACGATGCCATTGTGGTGCGTGAAAGTATTATGCGCCATATGTCGGGCGAGTTAGGTAACAAGCTGAGCGATGCAGATTTTAAGAACCCAATAGCGGTAGCCAACTTTCGTCGTTTAGCCACCTTGAATGGCAGCAACGAAGTGGTGTTTGCCGTACTTGCATCATCAGCTTCTTTAATCTGTATTTTTGCGCCCGTCATTTTTATGGATGGTATTGTGGGTATGTTTTTTGAGTCATTTGCTGTGGTCGTTACTTTTGGTGTCCTCATCTCATTATTCGTTTCGCTCACTCTCACGCCCATGCTGTGCTCACGGTATTTAAACGTAGTACAGAAAGAGAATATCATTTATACAAAAATAGCCAATGCACTAGCACAATTAGATATTGCTTATAAGAAGCTATTAGATCTCACCCTACAGCACCGTGGCTTTATTCTGATCTTTACCGCGTTATTTGTCGCCATAACTGGCTTTTATAGTATGAAATATGTCACTAAAGAGTTTGTACCAGAATCTGATGAAAGCGCGTTTAATATCAGCGTAAAAACACCGTTAGGCTCCAATCTAGAATATACCGACTCACGACTCCAACTGATTGAAACAGCGCTATCGAAATACCCAGAAATTGACAGTTACTATGCATCTATTGGTACCGGCTCACGCGGTCAAGTCAATCAAGGTAACGTGAGTGTACGCCTCAAACCAAAAGAGCAACGTCGCATTAGCCAAGGTGAACTTATCAAACTAGTGAAAAAAGATTTGGCTGCAATACCAGGTGTCAATGCCTTCGCATCGCCTCCTTCTATATCAGCTGGTCAGCGCTCGGAGAAGTTACAATTCATTCTCACTGGTAACAATTTAACTGAGCTAGGTGAAGTTGCAAACCGGTTTAAAGAAGCACTTTCTAAAATTGAAGGCATGGGTAAAGTAGATACGGATGTGCAATTAGATTTACCTCAGCTCAGCGTCGATGTTGATCGCACGCGTGCAGCTAATTTAGGTTTAAATGCCAGAGAAATAGCCACGGCCATTTCTCTTTATGCAGGTGGTATTAATGTTGCTAGGTATAACGATAACATCAGCGACGGACAACGCTATGATATCCGTTTAAAAGCAGATGAGGCATTATTAAAGCAAGCTGATGATTTAAGTAAAATTTATCTCAGAAATAGTAATGGTGAATTAATCCGATTAGACGCTGTAGCTAGTTTTCAATCAACCCTGGGCGCGGCGGTAATTGGTCGCTATGATTTGCAATATGCTGTTAATTTTTACGCCAGTCCAACCATCTCTTTAAATGCAGCATTAGACATTGTCAAATCAACGGCAGCGACTATGATTCCTGTCGAGTATAAATTAACACTTTCTGGCCAAGCAGAGGAAATGCGCAAAACGATTAACAATATGTCCTTCGTCTTTGTATTAGCGTTCGTGTTGTTATATATGGTACTTGCCAGTCAGTTTAATTCATTTATCCAACCGCTTATTGTGATGCTTGCCCAACCACTTGCTATTATTGGCGGCCTCATTGGGCTACTGCTATTTAACCAATCCTTAAATATTTATTCCATGATAGGCTTGGTATTACTCATTGGCCTCGTCGCAAAAAATTCGATTTTACTAATCGATTTGACCAATCAATTAAGGGAAAAAGGTGCTGGCATTAATCAAGCACTGACTGAAGCCTGCCCAATCAGACTGCGACCCGTCATCATGACATCACTGACCATTATTTTAGCTTTATTACCTGCTGCTATTGGCTTAGGCGCTGGTAGTGAAACGAATAAGCCGCTATCAATTGCCATTATCGGCGGTATGATTTCATCAACACTACTCACTTTAGTCGTGGTGCCAGCCGCGTATTCATTAGTTATGCACGGTATGCAAAGATTTAATCTAGAAAAATTGAATAAAACCTAATCTGAAGTTGTTCTAGCCATGCCCAATGGCGCACAACAACGCTAAGCTAACTTGACTAACACCTGCAAACTCAAGTCTTCTATTTTTGGTTGCCATAAATCAGGATTTTTAGGAAACTGTTCAAACTCGCCCGTTCGTTGATAACCAAGACGCTCATAAAATTCGATGAGCTCAGTGCGTAAAGAAATTACGGTCATATGAAAGCCAGCGACTCGCCATTCACGCCTAGTCATCGTCTCTGCAGCGTTAATCATGTCTTTACCATGCCCTCTATTTTGCAAACTTGGCTTTACTGCAATCATGCCAAAATGGGCAGTATGTTTAAATGCAATGACCTGCAGTTCACAGCAAATCGTCGCTATGATCTCATTGTTCTGCACACCAATTAAAATAAACGCGTCATGTCGTTTAATCATCTTAGTAATATCAGCTGTCTTCGTGCGCAGGCCATCTAGAATATCTGCTTCTGTCGTCCAACCTTTGCGGCTAGACTCTCCACGATAAGCGCTGTTAATCAACCTTGCGATTGGCTCAGCATCAATCAGGTCGGCCTTATAAAAATGTAACATAGAAAATGTGTGGCACCTTAAGAAACAATTTTTTGAACAACCAAACTGGCCGTCATATCGCCTTCAACATTCACGGTGGTGCGTAAAGTATCAAGCATACGGTCAACCGGCAAAAGAATCGCAATGGCTTCCGCCGGCAAACCAACTGATTGCAGGACCAATACCATGGTGACCATGCCGGCACTCGGAATGCCAGGCGCGCCTATAGAGGCGATCATCGCAGTAAAAAAAACAATCAGCTGTTGCGTAAAGCTTAAATCTACACCAACCAAATTTGCAACAAATAAAGCGGCCGCAGCCTCATAAAGCGCAGTGCCATCCATATTCATGGTAGCGCCAAGTGGGATAACAAAGCCTGCAATCTCTGGTTTGACATCAAGTTGTTCGGTAGCACAGCGGATTGTGATGGGCAAGGTGGCAGAGCTAGAACTGGTAGCAAAAGCAGTAATCAGCGCCTGCCTTGCACCTTTCCAAAACCAAATAGGTGATTTACCAGTCAATAAAAACAACAGCAATGGCAACATAATAACGCCATGAAACAGTAATGTTCCTGCCACTACCGCTACAAATTTTGCCAAAGTGCCTAATACTGATACGTCCTGCGTTGCAATTAACTGAATCAACAATGCCGCAATACCATATGGCGCCAAATACATAATCCAATTTACCATACGCATGGTCACTTCCAATGCCTCTTCTAGCAGCACCAAAATATTCCGATAGCGCTCACCGCCCATCACCAGTGCAATACCTAAAAATAGTGCAAAAATGACTACTGATAACACTTTACCTTCTGCTAAAGACTGAAATGGATTTACAAATAAGTTGTGTAGAAAGTGTGCTAAGAAAGCTGATAACGGCATTTGTTGCGCTTGGAAGTTTTGCATTGCGCCTTCAAACATACTAAATGCCAAACCAGCGCCAGGCTGAAAGTAATTGCTAGCCGCCATGCCGACTATCATGGCAATCACCATTGTAAACACAAAAAATACAAGGGTAGAAATCCACACGGCATGCATTTGTTGATGTTGGCGCAAATTGGCAATGCCCACCACAATGCTACAAAACACCAATGGAATTAAAATCATTTTAAGCAAATCGATAAATAAAGTACCGACAATCGTGGCAGCATATAAACTTGAAGAGGCGCTGGTATTTTCTATGCCTGTTTTCTGTAATAACAAGCCGATTAACACGCCAAACAAGGCGCCAAGGAATATCTGTATGTTTAAACTAGGCAACTTCATTGGCAATCTCTTTTAAAAAATTGAATTGGATTAGCCACTTTACCTATTTATGCTTGTTTAATAAAGAATCAGTTTTATAAGGAACCTTACCTGCGGGCACTAGTTTTGAGGCAGTTTCTATATGCAAATCTTGATCATCAAAAAAAATATGTGGCTTAAATGCCTTTAAAATAGCCGCTTTATTGAGCCCGCCTAAAAAGAACACCTCATTCACATAAACACCCCAATGGCGTAATGTGTTAATCACGCGCATCTCCGCGGGCGCACTTCTTGCTGTTACGATAGCCAAGCGGATTGGCGACATTTCCACACCAAATGGCAATCGACTTTGTAATTTAGCCAGCTTTTGCAGAAATGAAGCATAAGGACCTTCTAGCATTGGCACATGTTGTTGTAAGTCCTCATTTTGCTGAAATTCATCTAAGCCTTTTGATTTAAAAATCAGTTCGCTACTTTCATCAAACAGCACCGCATCGCCATCAAACGCAATTCTGACTTGATCGCTTGGCAATTGATCAATATCTTTTGGTGGCTCTTTTAATAAAGCCACCGCACACTTACCTGCATCCATGACTTTTTGTGCGTCTTTAATATTGGTTGTTAAAAATAAATCAACATCAAATGCTTCAATATAGTCGGCGACCGACTCACCGCCTGTAAAGGCATGTCGACTGATTTTCAGACCTAGTTTTCGGATATTATTAAAAACACGCACACCTGTTTCGGGGCTGTTCCTTGACATCACAACCACCTCAACTAAAGGTGATTCGTCTTTCTGATGAAACTTATTCAACTCAAGCAAGGCTCTGATAAGCGGCATGCCCGTACCATCTAACAACGGTTCATTTTCTCTCGCAAGCATATATTGACGATACTCCACAACGGCCTTTTCAACGTCCACTTGCAATTGCTCTTGAAACAATCGATCTGCCTCGCCCAAATCAAATAAGGCCGTTGCTGATATACCAACAACCAAGGTGTTAGAAAGATCGAGCGACATGTTTAAGCTACTTTCTTTAACGACTTAACATTGGGCGTAATTTCAGCCAGTTTTTTTTCGAATACTGCAGCAAAAAATCCGTCTGTACCATGTAAGTGTGGCAATAAATTTAAATACTTTCCAGTGTCCAGATTAATCTGTTGCTGAGCCAGCACTTCATTTGCTGGTACTAAGATAAAGTCTGGATGTGCGTTTAAAAATGACTCTGCGATAGCCTCGTTTTCTTCTCTCAATAAGCTACACGTTGCATAAACTACCCGACCGCCTGCTTTAACTAATTTGGCAGCACGCGCCAAAATATTGTTTTGCTTTTCATTTAACTCAATCACATCTTGTTCTGTCTGACGCCACTTTAAATCAGGATTGCGACGCAAAGTCCCCAAACCACTACATGGCGCATCAACCAACACACGATCAAATTTAGCATTTAATCGTTTTAGCTTTAAATCATTTTCGTTATTAATGATTTGTGCATTTAAATTGGATAAACCAGAGCGCTTCAGCCGTTTGCCTAAATTATTTAAGCGCTTTTCAGATATATCAAACGCATACAAACGCCCAGTGTTACGCATCAGCGCACCTAAAGCCAGTGTTTTACCACCTGCGCCTGCACATAAATCTGCCACCATTTGACCACGTTTTGGTGCCACCAAATAACTTAAAATCTGACTGCCTTCATCTTGCACCTCAATTTTGCCTTCGGTAAATAATACATGTTTACTGATACCCACACGATTCGGCATACGAATACCAATAGGGGAATAAGGCATTGCCGTAATCGTGTTTTCATTGCTAATATTTTCGGCAATCAAGTTGGCTAGCGCATCTTCTTGTGTGCCCTTAATCGTATTAACACGCAAATCTAACGTCGCTTGTTCAAACATACTACGGCAGATTGTGAGTGCCTGCGTTTCACCATATTGCACAACCAGTTTTTCCCACAGCCAATCGCGCACATCGGCCTGCACCGCAATGGGAAAACCTTCTGTTGATTTGGCTTTAATCACAATAGCCCATTCCTTCTGCTGCTCAGTTAACATTTCATCTAAATCGCGCAAACTACGACCTTGCACACGGAGCAACCAAGCTAAAATGAGCTTACGCGCATCATCGGGATCATTTTCTTCGTTTGCTGTGAGTGTGCTTAAAAAGCGCAACCGCCTAATCACACCATACACACTTTCAGCAATAAACGCGCGCTCCTTGTTACCCAAATCACGATTGTTACGAAAAAACTCACTCATTTTGGCATCGGCTGGTTTATCAAAATTGAGCATGTCATTTAGTAACATGGCTGCTTGACGGAGTAAATTAGGTGTCATTGTTTTGGCGATTCTTGAATAGGTTGAATGGGGTTGATATGAATGACTATTTTCATCAAAAGCAGACATTGACCACTTGTTGATATCAGTTGCTTCAAAATAGGCGAACTTTATTCCAGTGTTAACTTGATTAAAGTTTGCTCAAATTTAGCACCATCATCATACATGACGACTTTAATTGGCAAATGATAATGGTCTTTTGCCAGATAAACGATTTTTGGTTCATCTGTGTTACGCTCTGTTAATGTCACCACATTAAAGCTACCTGCTTTGGTTTTTTGTACTTGCACATGAGTAACGACAGCATAATCAGTTACAGATAGCTTTTTACCGGTTGTTAACGGCATTGCAAATAAAGGCTGTGTTGGTGGCCTAAACATAAACTGATACATAATACTCAATAAATCCTGTGTACCATCCTGTAGCGCAAGCACCTGCTCGCGCCCCTTAACTTGCATATTTAAGCGTTGATTTTCCCAATCAAAATCATTAATTAATGTCCGTTTTGCATTGGCGCTTTGTAGTGATTCAAAGTGTAATGGTTTTAAACCTTGCTTGGTAACAAGGCCATTGCTTTTTAATTCTCGTTTGCCTAGCAATGCATAAATACCAATGCCTTGCGTCACAGAATGAATGGCATATTGATTGCCTTCTTGGCTAAACTGCTCTGTAATATTGGCAAATAATTTGCCATCACGCTCTAATTCGTATTCCAGCGTCACTGTTTTAGGTGCTGCATATGCAAAATGAATGGCTAATACGCTTAACAATCCGAATAAAATGCCCTGCCTCATTTTTAACAACATCATCGCTTACCCTTACTTAAATTGCTATCACGTAATATAACGGCTACGCTTTACGTTTCGTTGTCATGATTGCATTGTCAGTGCAAACCTACAATCACTAAATGACAATCGTTGGCGCTTCCCCAGCATGTTGTAGACGAATCTGACCAATCTGATAAACCGTCTCGCCTTTTGCTTCTAATACTTTTTTAGCCTCAGTTGCCTGCTCTTTCGCAACAATAACAACCATACCAATGCCACAGTTAAATGTTTTATACATTTCTTTATCCGCGATATTGCCTTGTTTTTTTAGCCATTGAAATAAGGGAGGCATCTCCCAACTATTCGCACTGATTTCTGCTGTTAATCCTTCTGGTAATACGCGCGGCACGTTTTCAGTAATGCCACCACCCGTGATATGGGCCATACCTTTGACGGTGATGGTTTCCAATAATCCTAAAATGGATTTAACGTATAGCTTAGTCGGTGCCATAACGACATCTTTAAATGTTCGTCCGTGAAAATCGGATTCCATATCCACGCCAGATTTCTCAATTAACTTGCGTATCAATGAATAACCATTTGAGTGGGCGCCACTAGATGCCAAGCCTAATACAATGTCACCATCAATAATGCTGGAGCCATCAATAATATTGGCTTTATCCACACAGCCAACCACAAAACCCGCTAAATCATATTCACCTGCTGGATACATGCCTGGCATTTCAGCGGTCTCACCACCCACCAAAGCACAACCAGACTCTTCGCAGCCCGCAGCAATCCCCTTAATCACGTTAGCAGCAGTATCAACATCTAATTTACCGCATGCAAAATAATCTAAAAAGAATAAAGGCTCAGCGCCTTGCACCAAAATATCGTTAACACTCATTGCAACCAAATCAATACCGACGGTGTCATGCTGATTCAGTTCAAATGCAAGCTTCAGCTTTGTTCCAACTCCGTCAGTGCCAGATACTAATACTGGCTCTTTAAATTTAGTGGGCATAGCAAACATTGAGCCAAAACCACCGATAGCACTCATTACCTCCGGCCGCATAGTGCGCTTGGCAAACGGTTTTATTTGATTCACTAACGCATCGCCAGCTTCAATATCAACACCAGCATCGCGGTAGGTTATAGGAGTATCGTTAGAATGTGCGCTCAAAATAGTCTCATTTCATCTTATTTCAGTGTTATCTTTAAGGATGGTTAGTCAGCGTTTATTAATGTGTTTCTTAATAAATTACGTTAAGCTGTTTAACTTCAGTATAATTTTGCTTATCGCTTATTTTATAAGCGCACATTTTAACTCACTATGGCCATTCAACCAAAAAACAACGCAACAATTACCCGTATTTTTGGCGATAATCGCTGGACCATTTTCGCCCTACTACTGCTGTTCGCTTTTTATCAATTAGCGCCAATTATGACGCCATTTTTAGCGGCTGCTATTTTGGCCTATATTTGCGATCCTCTTGTCGATAGACTCAGTCTTGTTGGCTTTAGACAATATAAACTTGGCAGAACACCAGCAACCATCATCGTGATGCTCACACTCATCGCTTTTATGATTGGCGTTTTATTGATATTAATCCCCTTATTACAACAACAATCTATACGTATTGCAGATAGGTTACCTCTCCTTATCAATTATTTTCGATCGCATGTTGAACCATGGTTGGCCGCTCAGTTAGACATTCATATCGCCATTGATATGTCGCAAATTCAACAAGTATTGGCCGACCATTGGCGTGAGACTGGCAATGTGGCCAATAGTCTCTTAAAAATAGCAGGGAATAAAGGATTGGCATTGATTGGTATAATGACCAATCTTTTATTATTACCCATTGTTTTATTCTACGTTTTGCGCGACTGGGATCATCTTATCGCAAAAATAACCCATCTTATTCCAAGGAAATGGCTAGCAAAAGCTACCGATATTGCCTCAGAGATTGATCAAGTATTGGCACAATTTCTCCGCGGGCAATTATCTGTCATGCTCTGTTTATCTCTCTTTTATAGCATAGGCTTATGGATGGCAGATTTAGAAATGGCGCTATCAATTGGCCTGCTCGCTGGTTTACTCAGCTTTATTCCCTACTTAGGGTTTGCTGTTGGGTTCATCATGGCACTATTGCTCAGCTTACTGCAATTGAATAGCTTAGTGGGCATGATACCTATACTGTTGGTATTTGGGATTGGTCAACTCCTTGAAAGTTATGTCCTCACGCCTTACTTAGTAGGCGATCGCATTGGACTTCATCCTGTCATCGTTATTCTTGCCTTATTAGCGGGCGGGCAACTATTTGGATTTGCTGGCGTATTGCTTGCTTTACCTGTCACTGCAGCGCTTGCAGTTGGTCTCCGTCACACCCAGCAAAACTACTTAGAAAGCGATGCTTACTTAAAATAAATATGAAGCAGCTTTTACTCGATATTCAGCCAGCGCCAGCGCAAACATTAGATAACTTTGTGATTGGTCATAATGCGGAAGCACTCGCCAGCATTCAACACTTACTCACAGACTCTGCTGAGTCTTCTTTCATCTATTTATGGGGGCCAACAGGCAGCGGCAAAAGTCACCTACTCACTGCAGCACACAATCTTGGCGTCTATATTGCCGATGATGTACACCTGCTAGACAGTGCCGCACAAGTTGATTTATTTAACACCTACAATCAACTGAAGGCTAGTGGTAGCAAACTGATTGCTGCAGGCTTACATGCGCCCTCGCAGATGCAGCTACGTGATGACCTTGCAACGCGTTTAGCTTGGGGACTGGTATATCAACTGCAGCCACTTACAGATAAAGAAAAAATAGAAGCGTTAAAAAATCATGCAATGGAGCGTGGCATGCGCTTACCAGAAGAAGTCATTACTTACTGTCTTCGCTATTTGCGCAGAGACTTGCCAACATTAATGTCTACACTAAACGCGCTAGATGAGTGGTCGCTTATTGAAAAAAAGCCAATCACAGTCGCTATGCTAAAAAAACGATTACAGCTAGACCTAGACATCTAACTTGATTTAACATCCTGTACAATTTCGCTATTGATAGATAAATACTATCCCACGTTAAAGATTGGCAACATATGATACGCATTACCGAAATCAAGCTCCCCATTGAGCAGGCAGATACACTCAAACATCAAGATGATCAAATTAAAGCGGCGATACTGAAACGCTTAGCGATTGCTGAAACTGATTTACGCAGCTTTACCATTTTTAAACGTGGCGTGGATGCACGTAAATCACATGCGATTTTATATGTCTATAGCTTAGATGTTGAGGTCAACAACGAAGCGAGATTACTCGCAAAATATCAACATGATCAGCATGTCAATGTGGCACCAGACACTGGCTATCATTTTGTTGCTCAAAACAATCTTGCATCAAAACAAAGACCTATCATTGTAGGGTTTGGCCCTGCCGGTATTTTTGCTGCACTTATTTTAGCGCAATCAGGCTTTAACCCGATTGTAGTAGAGCGTGGTAAAGAAGTACGTAAACGCACACAAGACACTTGGGCTTTATGGCGTAAAAATACCTTACATCCAGAATCGAATGTGCAGTTTGGTGAAGGTGGTGCAGGCACCTTTTCTGATGGCAAACTATATAGTCAAATTAAAGACCCCAAGCATTATGGGCGAAAAGTCATTCAAGAATTTATCAAGGCGGGAGCACCTGAAGAAATTCAATATGTCAGCCATCCGCATATCGGCACATTCAAATTGGTAGGCGTGGTCGAGAAAATGCGCCAAACCATTATTGATTTAGGTGGTGAAATTCGTTTTGAAAGCCGTGTCGATGATATTCATATTGTGAATGGCCAAGTGCAAGGTGTGACTTTACAAACAGGTGAGCATATTCAAACCAATCATTTGGTATTGGCTGTTGGTCATAGCGCTCGCGATACGTTTGAAATGATTCATAACAAGGGTATTTTTGTCGAAGCCAAGCCTTTTTCTATCGGCTTTAGAATAGAACATCCACAAGGATTAATTGACCGTGCTCGCTATGGAAAAAGCTATAGTGAAGACTTACTAACAAAGCTCGGCGCCGCCGATTATAAGCTTGTGCATCATGCCAAAAATGGTCGCAGTGTGTACAGCTTTTGTATGTGTCCTGGTGGCACAGTGGTCGCGGCCACTTCTGAGCCTGAGCGCGTAGTGACTAATGGCATGAGCCAATATAGCCGTAATGAGCGCAATGCGAATGCTGGTATTGTTGTTGGCATTACGCCAGAACAAGATTTTCCTAACCACCCGCTAGCTGGCATGATGCTACAACGCCAATTGGAAAGTCATGCTTATGTCATGGGTGGCCGCAATTACAATGCGCCCGGTCAATTAGTTGGCGACTTTTTAGCCAATAAACCTTCAACACAATTAGGCGAAGTAACACCCTCCTATACACCAGGCGTGACGCTGACTAACTTGGCGGATGCCTTACCTGAATTTGCGATTACTGCCATGCGTGAAGCGATTCCCGAATTTGCCAAAAAAATTCATGGCTTTGATTTGCCAGATGCCATATTAACAGGCGTAGAAACCCGCACTTCTGCACCGATTAGAATTAAACGCGATGACGACACATTTGAAAGCATTAACACCAAAGGCCTATTCCCTTGTGGCGAAGGCGCGGGTTATGCAGGCGGCATCTTATCAGCTGGCGTAGATGGCATTAAAGTGGCTGAGGCGGTTGCTTTCAGTTTAGCAGCCTCTCGTTGATATAAATCAACAGCTTAAGATGAGCGTGGCGTATACTGAATCGATTGTACTTAACATTGATTAATTTAAGGAGAGCGATATGAAAAAGAATGTAGGTGGTTTTGATCGACCTTTAAGAATCATCGTAGGTTTAGCATTGATTGCATGGGCATTATTCGCGTCGGGACCGACATGGGCATGGATAGGCATTGCACCATTGTTGACTGGTTTATTGAATTTCTGCCCTGCTTATACGCTATTGGGCATTAATACCTGCAAAACCAAATAACTAAAAAGCGGTAACAAGCGCATGCTGGTTACCGCTTTTTTTTACAAGCGTTATTGTCTAATCAAATAATCAAACGCACCCAATGCTGCTTTTGAACCTTCACCCATGGCAATAATAATTTGCTTATAAGGCGCAGTGGTCACATCGCCTGCCGCAAACACACCGGGTAATGAAGTTGCGTTGTGCGCATTAATTTCTACTTCACCAAACTTGCTTAAATTGACGGTACCTTTTAGCCAATCGCTATTAGGTAATAAACCAATTTGCACAAAAACTGCATCTAGCTCTAAGTGCTTAGCTTCACCTGTTACTCGATCGGTATAATCTAACCCATTCATTTTATTGCCATCGCCAGTGATGGCTGTTGTTTGCGCGCTTGGAATAATCGTCACGTTATCTAAAGAACGTAATTTTCTTTGCAATACCGCATCCGCTTTTAACTCGGTATCAAACTGCAACACAGTCACATGAGCAACAAACCCAGCCAAGTCAATTGCGGCTTCAACTCCCGAGTTACCACCACCAACAACTGCAACGGGTTTACCTTTAAATAAAGGACCATCGCAATGTGGGCAATAGGCCACACCTTTACCACGGTACTCTTTTTCTCCAGGTACATTTAATTCACGCCAGCGTGCACCTGTGGCTAAGATAACGGCTTTGCTTTTTAGGGTAGCACCACTCTCTAACTTAACCTCAATATAGTCGTTATTCTTATTACCTGATTTACCTGGCTCAGCAAGGCTCACTGCGCGTTGCAAGTTCATGATATCGACATCATAACTCTTTACATGCTCTTCTAGCGCCATCACCAATTTAGGGCCATCGGTTTCTTTTACAGATATAAAGTTCTCAATCGCAAGGGTATCCATCACTTGCCCACCAAAGCGCTCAGCCACAATGCCTGTTTTAATGCCTTTACGGGCAGCATAAATTGCAGATGATGCACCCGCTGGACCGCCACCAATAATCAGTACATCATAAGGTGGTTTTTCATCTAATTTTTTTGCTTCACGTGCGACAGCACCCGTATCCACCTTAACCAAGATTTCGTCTAGCTCCATGCGGCCTGCGCCAAACACTTCACCATTCAAATAAATAGTGGGTACAGACATAATCTCTTTTGCTTTTATTTCATCTTGATACAAACCACCTTCTACCATCACATGTGTAATGTTAGGATTAATCACAGCCATCATATTCAGCGCTTGAACAACATCGGGGCAGTTATGGCAACTTAAAGAAACGTAAGTCTCAAAGTGAAATTCGCCTTCTATCGCGGCAATTTGGTCTATTTTCTCTTGTTCTAATTTCATTGGATGACCGCCTGTATGCAGCAAAGCCAAAACCAATGAAGTAAATTCATGTCCTAGTGGGATACCCGCAAAGCGCACGCCAACGGCTTTACCCGCTTGGCTGTGTGTTTCGCCACGTTTTACGGCAAAAGATGGTTTACGTTCGTTTTCTTCTTGAACGAGGTTAATTTTGTCCGACATAGCGGCAATTTCAACTAACAATTCATGCATCTCTTTTGCAGCAGCGCTGTCATCTAATGACGCTGCCAACACAATAGGTTCACGCAACATTTGTAGATATGTTTGCAATTGGGTTTTGATATCTTGTTCTAGTGCCATGATTACTCTCTTTACATAATTTCAAGGTCAAAAAAGGCGCTATCTTTTGGACAACGCCCGTTTTAATGCTTGCTAGGGTTTTGCCCTAGCAATTACTACCAACCTAATACGCGATTAAATCTTACCGACTAAATCTAGTGAAGGTGTTAGTGTTGCAGCGCCTTCATTCCATTTAGCTGGACAAACTTCGTTTGGATGTTCTGCAACAAATTTTGCTGCTTTTAATTTACGCACTGTTTCTTTCACATCACGTGCAATGGCATTATCGTGAATTTCAAGCGTTTTAATCACACCTTCTGGATTGATAATAAACGTACCTCTTAATGCAAGACCTTCTTCAGGAATATGCACACCAAACGCATGTGTCAATTGATGTGTTGGATCACCCACTAATGGGAATTTTGCTTTACCAACCGCTGGTGAAGTTTCGTGCCATACTTTGTGTGAGAAATGTGTATCTGTTGTCACAATATAAACTTCTGCACCAATTTTTTGGAACTCTGCATAATTGTCCGCAGCATCTTCTACTTCTGTTGGGCAGTTAAATGTAAACGCTGCTGGCATAAAAATCAAAACAGACCATTTACCTTTTAAACTTGCTTCGGTTACTTCGATAAATTTACCGTTATGAAAGGCCTGTGCTTTGAATGGTTGTACTTGTGTATTAATAAGTGACATATTTTTTCCTTTAGTTAGTTGTTAAAAAATGGTATATCTAATCCATGCGCACATTATAGAGGCAGGCTTAAATTTAGTAAATTTGATTGTTCTTATCAGTTAGATAAATAATACTTATCAGAAAACTGATTTATCTTAAGTCTATCTTAAAGCATTGATATGACAGTTATACCGTTACTTTTGTTTCAGACTGACCAGCATATCCGAGATTATCTTCCCACTCCACGATAATGATGTCACCCAGTCTTGCTTGATTAAGATGAAATGTTAAATAGGGATTTTTAGATATACCAGTACCCAATTGCATCTCAATGACAGGTTGATTGTTATGCTTAATGGTGACAAGTTGAATAAAGTGAGCAGGAATAAGCTTACCTTTATCATCTTTGCCATACCCCGTGTGCATGGGATGGGTAATAATGACTTTGATTTGCGTTACATCACTATTAGTCAGCTGTTTGGCGCGAATCTTCATGCTCGATTTAAATTGCTCACGGCTATTGCTGCTTCCACCACAGCCATTTTCTAACACTTTGACTTGCTTGGTAGCCGTGAAATATTGATTGCCAGATTTCACAATAATTTTAATATCTGATGTTTCTGCCATTTTAATGCGCGTCACCATCCAAGGCGCGGCTTGTTGATAAAACATATAGTTGCCAATTAGCGCAGTCGGATTGTTATCCACAAAAACAGCAATCGCTTCTGTATTGGCAATATGGCTATGCACAGCCAACTGCACAATTGCGCCATTTTCGGCGTGACTGGGCGCAATAATCTCAATTGCGTCACTCGCCACTGCATTTGCAATGGATAGGCTTTGCTCTGCTTCTATCGTCGTTTCTGCTTGAAAAGCAGCCGCATTCCACAATGCCGCCAACGCATTCAGCGGGGAAAATAAGATGGATAGAAAGCTTAATCCTATAAAATCTCTACGTTTCATCATGCATCATCACGCTCTCTTCTTTAATCTGGCTTCTTCATTTTTTGTAAACGTTGCAAATCCTTCAAACGTGCCTCAACAATCGACTTTTCATAAAAAGAACCATCTTTAGCCTTAGTTGCAAACTCCATCTGCTCAATCGCTTTGCTGATATTATATTGCCGATAATAAGCCTCCCCCTGTGCTTGAAAGCGTAATAAATCTTTTTGCTCGACAAAATAAGCTTTTGCTAATAGCTCATAAAGATGGGCATCTAGGGGGAACAATGGTTGTTTAGCTCTGATTAATTCAACCATTTCTTTTGTTTGTTTAAGCGCCAAAAAATGATCAGCATAGCCATAGATTAATGCTCTATTCTCTGGATATTGTTGCAATGCCAAATCATACTGTTGCGCAACTTTTTGCGGATTATTTTCTGCCACCGCAATGCGTGCTTTGAGGTTTTCTATAAACGCACTTTTAACCTGACGATTATCCAACCATTTAACCTGCTGACTTGCACCTGCTGCATCATTTTTTCGCAGCATTGCCACAGCCAATCCATAGTGCTCAGCCACTTCATTCGCATAGCGACCTGTCTTAATATTATGTTGAAATTGATCAACGACAGTTTGTGCCAATCCATTGTTTGCCCGTAATTTAGCACGGACAAAATAATAATCCAAACTGGATACCACCTGCCTATACGGCATATTGACTACCCGATTCTCAACATCAGAAATACGCTCAGAAGTCAGCGGATGTGTGCGTAGAAAACTCGGCGCACTCCCCTCCATAAAGCGCGAACCACGCTGCAAAGTAGTAAAAAATGCTGGCATCCCTCTCGGGTCAAATCCTGCATTATCTAAAATACTTAAACCAACTCTATCCGCTTCACGTTCGTGTTCACGCGTGTAATCAAGTTGTCTTTGAATGCTGGCTGCTGAAGAGGTTGCCATGGCGCCAGATGCCAGTTGCGGATTACTACGCGCAACCAATAACGCCACGGCAATACCTGCAATATTTTTAAAAGTATCTGTCTTTTGCTTAGCCAGTATACGCGCCAAATGACGCTGTGTGACATGACCAATTTCATGTCCAAGCACACTGGCAAGCTCAGATTCTGAATTAGATGATAAAAACAAACCAGTATGAACGCCAATGACACCACCAGGCATTGCAAACGCATTAATTGATAAATCTTTCACAATAAAAAAATGAAAAGTTTGCCTTTTATCGTCACTCGCTGCAGCTAGGCGATTACCTAGCGCTTGCAAATAGTCCTGAATTTCGGCGTCCTGCAACACCTCATCACTCACTGCCACCTCAGCCAAAATTTGCTCAGCAATCCGCTGCTCATCTTGTGCAGATAATACGGTTTGTGACACATCACCTAAATCGGGCAGGTCTGCGTGTAAATCAGCAGGCAACTTTGTATCAAGATCGACTGGCTTACTATAATTTGTGCCCGATAGAGTACCACCAGCAAAACTAGCACTTGAACTAAAAAGAGCAACTGTTAATAATAGATAGAATAGACGTGACATAAAAAATAGATTGATTGCAGTATTGTTATGATAATGTTTTTATGAGGCAAGTTCATATTTAATCAACCATAGAAAGTAAGGCATGGATAAATTAACCCACTTTGATCATCACGGACAAGCCCATATGGTTGATATTGGCGACAAAGCAACCACACTGCGCATTGCCGTCGCTAGCGGTCATATCACGATGCTGGCCAGCACCTTATCGCTTATTCAGTCTGGCGATACCAAAAAAGGCGATGTGCTTGGTATTGCGCGTATTGCTGCCATTCAAGCGAGTAAAAAAACGGCAGACTTAATTCCACTTTGCCATCCGATTAGCCTGAGCAAAGTGGCAGTTGCATTTGCTATTAATGAAACTACAAACTGTATTAGCTGCACGGTTACAGCAGAAACCACGGGGCAAACTGGCGTTGAAATGGAAGCCCTCAGCGCGGTGAGTGTGGGCTTACTGACGATTTATGATATGTGCAAAGCAGTTGATAGAGGCATGACCATCAGCGATATTCGGTTATTAGAAAAACAAGGTGGTAAATCTGGTCATTGGCAAAGTCACAAAGCAGTGTAATCAACAAGGTTAACAACTGCAAATTAAAACTGCTAATTTTGATTAGCGGGCGCAACTGTAAGAATAATTTTAGCTCCAGATCCAAATGATTTATTTTGAATTTCTGCAGTTAGTGTTTTGTTTTTGCCAACAAAAATAAGTACAGAAGTCTGTGATTTGCTTGACGATAAAAATGACCACCCTACAGTTGGATATTCATTAATAAAAAACCTAATTACTTCTTCAGCACTTAATCCAGTGTTCACTTCAACACGACCAGTCCACAATAAACCTTCGCCAAAAATCACTGACTTTTTATTATCAATCAATGCGTCTGATGGCAACGGAGCCCCTTCAAGCACTTGCACAGCCACAGGTCCGTTATCAGTTGTATGTTGTGATGTCATGGGCGTACTAGCGCATCCAATACAAAGCAAAACTACGCTAGCAAACGCCAATATATTCTTATAAATCATTTCAAGCTCCTGAACGACTCTATGAATAAAAGTCTTTAATTATCATACGTGTTGTTTACTTTGGACACAATAAAAAACGGCAACCGAAGTTGCCGTTTTTAATCACACTACAGCGTAATGCTGTATCAGATTGATTTTATCCTAGAAGAATAAGATCGCACCAAGTGAAATTGTTTTTGCTTTTGCTTTTACGTCTGCAATAGAACCATTGTTGTCACGATCTCGCTCAGCTTCTGAGTATTCAGCAACCAAGTTCAAATGTTTTGTGATTGGGTGGTATGCACCAATTGTCCACATTGAATCTTCAGCCGAGTCGAATGTATCAATAGAGTTACCATCTAAAGTAGACTCACCATACGAAACACCAACTTTAGTCGTAGTTGGCAATACGTATGTAGCTTGTACGTACCATTGATCTGAATCACGTGACTTACCTGTTGAATCAAAACCATCATAAAGCTGATGAGTTTGACCAATACCATCACCATTACCGTAGTAAGCTGTTAAACCTAAACCTGCAATGTTAACAGTGGTACCTATATCAAAAGCTGTCGCACGGTCATCACCCAACGCAACTGGAGTACTCACGTCTGTTTCTAAACCATCAACTTTTTGTGAGATAAATGATGCCCATACTTTACCAGCAACATCACCTGTCCATGCATATGACGCTTTACCTTCGAAAGCAGGAGACGAGCCGCCACGGCCAGTACTATTAGCACTACCAAAATCGTTACCTAAAGCATTACCAACAGCATTCCATGATTGTGTTACACCCACTGTGAAATCAAAACCGTTCCAGTTTGGTGATGTGTAAGCTACTTGTGATTTCCAGTCAGCATACATAAAACCTGAGCCGATACGACCTACTGTAGTTGTATTACCAGCTAGAGAACCAGCACCACCACCAACACCTAATAGTGTCATGTCGTTTAGGATCGCGTCAGAAGCATAGATACCTAAATCTTTACCTAGCTTGATAGAACCCCATGAAGCATCACCAAATGTTAAGAATGCTTGACGGTTTTCTTGGTTAGAACCTTGAATACCACCGTTTGTAGTAGAAGCACCTGGGTTGATTGAGATAGTGAAAGCAACATCTAAATCGTTTTGACGTGTTTTACCAGAAACTGATAGGTAGTTAGGTAAAAGACCAGTAGTAATGTTATTTGTTGTATCTTGGTCGCCCGAGCCAAGACCCAAAACGCCTGCAGGACCATTATCGCCACTGTAACTTGTTGAAGTGTAGTAAGCATTTACCACACCGCCGATGTCTAGTGTCCAATCACCAGCTGGGATCATGATACCAGCTTGTGCGCTTGAAGCACCAGCAACTAACGCTGCTGCAAAAGTTAATTGCCTTTATGTTATTGAATCGATTAATACTTTTTAAATACTAAAAATAGTCGATATTTTCCTATTAATCGCTGGTAACAAATGGCGTGATTTTATCCAAATAAGTACTCCACCAATCCATCATCTCTATACGCTCAGGCATATATTGCGCACGGTTGTAAGCACGACGGACTTGATTACTTTCTGCGTGTGCTAACTGCCTTTCAATGACGTCAGCCCTAAAGCCTTGTTCATTTAATATTGTGCTTGCAATAGCGCGAAAGCCATGTACTGTCATTCTTCCTTTGTAGCCAAGCCAATAAAGTGCTTGGATGAGTGCGTGATCTACCAACGGCTTGTTGGCTTTATGAAATACGTATTTACTACTTGGATAAGTTTGCTGAATATGCTGAAGAATTGAAATCGCATGAACTGACAATGGCACAACATGCTCAACCCGCATTTTCATGCGCTCTGCTGGTATCTTCCAAAGCTGTTTATCAAAATCAAACTCCTGCCACTGTGCTAATAGCAACTCATTTTTACGCACAAATGTCATTGCCATCAGCTGTAAACCATAGCGTGTTATTTCATCACCTGCTTTGTCATAGTTCGCAATCGCTCGCATTAGTTCTGGTAACTATTCAGTCGCTACTGCTTTTTGATGAACAACGACGTGCCCATGCAATGCTGCATTCAAGCCAACGGTAATGTCTTGCTTACAAATGCCAATCACCATTGCGTATTGCCATATTTGCCTACAGTCATTTAATACACGCTTAGCCACATCGTTTGCACCACGCGCCTCAATTTTCTGCATCAAAGCCAATAGTTCTTTCCTAGTAATACGCTGTATATTTTTATTGCCTACGAACTTGTAGATATTTTTTTCTAACCTCTTTTCTACCATCAGTTTGTGCCGCGCTGTCCATTTTACTGATTTACGCGAAATCCACTGTAAGGCAATTAGCTTAAAGCTATGATCTGGCTGAATTGATTGAGTAGGCTGATTGATTGGAGTGATAATATGATTTTGTAAGTGAGCTGGATGCTGATATTTAGCGAGAATTAATTGCTCATAAAATAGCTTGGCATTTTTATAAGCAGTTAATTTGTCGGTTGTTTTAAGACTGCGGCGATAAGTCTTGCCTCTATCCCAATATACCGCTTGCCAATACGGTGATGCATTATTTAGATAAACTTTGAGTTTTTTTGGGTAACCAGGTACTGGCGTAACTGTTCCTAAAATAGCAGCTGTTCTGTGTCTTATTATGTCTTGTGAAGTTAAAGTAGGCAAATTTTCAGTAATCATAATGCTAGCCCTCAAAAGCTATAATTATTATTGATTACATAAAACTCTACTACCAAAAGTAGTCGATTTAGTTCTCAACTAAAACTCGACTAAGGTGAAGCCGCTCCTATTCAATTAATGACAATTTGTGATACATTTTTAATTGGGTTAATTAAGTCCCAATTATTTTTTAACAATTTAAGGTTTAAGACTTTTAATTAATTTTAAAAATAGATTAAATCTCCCATAACGGTTTTCAACGGCGTTGAAATGGAAGCCCTCAGCGCGGTGAGTGTGGGCTTACTGACGATTTATGATATGTGCAAAGCAGTTGATAGAGGCATGACCATCAGCGATATTCGGTTATTAGAAAAACAAGGTGGTAAATCTGGTCATTGGCAACTTGCCACGCATGCGTAGATTATATGATTAAATTGGCAACCATTTTTGCGCAGGCTGGCGCCATGGTGAGACCATATCGAAAATGACCTGTATTCAGATAGAGATTCTTAATCGTTGGGTGCGGGCCAATTGTTGGCAAGTTGTTTGGAGTGCCAGGCCGCAAACCGCTCCAATGCTTAACAATGGGCGCTTGCTTTAAGCTTGGCATCATCGCTTCGGCTTTGGCTTGCATTTCTTGTTTAACGATGTCAGTCACACCAGCGTCAAAACCAACATCCTCTAGTGTGCTACCTGCCAACAAATAACCATCTTTGCGCGGCACCAAGTAAAAGCCATCTTGATACACAATCGTCGTTAAATGATTAATTGGCACTTTATAGAGCAACATTTGCCCACGCATCGGTTTAATATTGACTGTTGATGCCGTTGCTTTTAGCAGCTCAAAGCTCCATGCGCCAGAAGTGACAATAAAACAATCACCCTCGATTATTTCGCCGCTGGATGTTGTCCAAGCATTTATTTGCGTTGTTTCTATGATTGGCGCTAGTTGTGTATTTTCCATTAATGTCACACCATGCAATATCAAGCTTTGCTTGAGCGCCTGCATTAATATTGGGTTGCGTACTTGCCCTACGTGAGGCAAAAACAAATCTTCTGCTTGCTTTTCTACCGCAATGTTATTTTGCTGACACGAGCTAAGCGCTAGCCTTACATCAAAAGGTGGTTTTATTAACAGCCCACTTTGGATATATTCAGGGTCTATGCCTGTTTGTTGCCTTAATTGCTGACAAATATCCGGATATAAAGCAGCACCTTCCAAACTTAGCCGATTCACTTCTTGTTGATAAAACCAAGGCAAAAGTGGAAACAATAAACCAGCACCTGCCCAAGAGGCTTCTCCTGATGTTTGTGCTGCAATTTGGTTGCGCTCGACAACGATGACGTGGTGGCCAGCTTGCACCAACGCCAAAGCAGTCATGCAGCCGACTATGCCGCCACCTACTACCACAACATTTGAAGCCATTATCGCGTTTTGCCTGAGGTCAAATACATCTCAGCTGCGGTTATACCTTGCTGTGTGCCTAACAGCACCACAACATCTCCCTCCATTAACACAATATCTGGACGCGGCATGATGTCTGTCCGCATATCAGGCCGGCGCAAATGCTGTACTTCAACGCCAAACTCAGCCAAATCAATATGTCGTAAGGATTTTTTATTGGCATAGGCATTGCTACCAATTTCAACTGGGTGCAATGTTAATTGCTCGTTATTACCAAACTCTGCGCTCTCATCTGAGGTGCCTCTGAAATAACCTTTAAACATTTGGTAGCGCTCTTCGCGGAATAAGCGAATACGTTTCACCACGCGATTGAGCGGCACACCGAGAATGACAAGCGCATGGGACGCCAACATCAAGCTACCCTCTAGCACTTCTGGCACCACTTCCGTTGCCCCAGCCGCTCTAAATGCTTCCATGTGCGTTTCATCTGAGGTTCGCACAATCACTGGCAATGTAGGATAATTTTCTTGGGTAATATGCAATACTTTCATCGAAGATCGCATATCGGCATAACTGACAATCAGTGCTTTTGCATGTGCCGCGCCTGCAGCCTCCAACACAGCGCCTCTACTGGCATCACCATACATCACATGCTCACCGGCCACTGTTGCCTCATGAACACGGGTAGGGTCAATATCCAAGGCAATAAAAGGAATATTCTCTTCTTTTAAAAATCGCCCCAGGTATTGGCCACTTCTGCCATAGCCACACAGAATCACATGACCGTGTAGCGTTTTACCAATTTCTTGCAATGCTTCATCTTTTTGATTGCTGTTCATGAGGTAGCTTTTTGCTAATTTCCGCGCAATACGTCCATTATATTGAATGATAAATGGTGCAGTAATCATCGATAACAAACACGCTGAAAGCACCAATTGCAACTCAGCACCAGCAATTAATCCACGACCTAATCCTAAGGTTAAAATCACAAACCCAAACTCACCTGCTTGTGCCAAAATCACACCAGTGCGCATACCAACGCCCCACTCAAACCCAAACAATCGAACCAATACGGTAATCACAACTGCTTTAAACAAAACAAAAGCCAATAATAAAGCAGAGACCAATAGAATATTGTGGATTAAATAATTAAAATCGAGCAGCATGCCCACACTGATAAAAAATAGACCCATCAAAATATCACGGAAGGACGCAATATCTGATTCAACTTGGTAACGATAGCGCGTTTCTGAAATTAACATGCCGGCAATAAAAGCACCCAAGGCATAAGATAAACCAGCAAGATTAGTTGCAAAAGCCAGTAACAAGGTGACCATCAAAACATTCATCACGAACAACTCACGAGAACGTTGTCTAGCCACTAAGCCAAACCAAAAGTTAATAACTGTTTTACCAAACTTGAACAAAATGAATAATAAAACGACTGTTTTAATCAACGCCAAACCAAGCAAGTTAACTAAATCAGCAGACTGTGAACTTAATGCAGGAATAAGCACTAAAATTGGAATAACGGCTAAATCTTGAAATAATAAAATGCCTATACTGAGTCGGCCATGACGTGAATTTAAATCAACACGCTCCATGAGTATCTTTGAAACAATAGCTGTTGAAGACATGGTTAAAGCTGAGGCTACAATAAAAGCAACCGTTAAACTTAATCCAGCTATCCAGCAAACAGCCATAATGACTGCCATCGTAATCACCACCTGAGCGCCGCCTAAACCAAATAAAGTTTTACGCATCGCATATAACTTGGGCAAACTAAACTCTAAACCGATACTAAACATTAAAAACACAATGCCAAATTCTGCCAAATGTCGACCTGACTCTGTATCTGGCAATAAGCTGAAAGCATATGGGCCAAATAGCACACCAACCACAAAATAAGCAAGCATAGGTGGCAATCGTAAAGCGCGAAAAAACGCCACGAACAGAACGGAGCTGGTAAGCACTAACAGAATACTGGCAAGTGAATTAAACAATGATTTTCTTTCTCAATTTTTTATATAAACGCCAAGAATAAACAAATACGCAAAAATTGTGCCTACCTGTCTCTATTTAGGCAAAAAGCTGTGTTTTTACTTTGATTCAAGAGCGATTCCCTTTTATACTAATTGTATATGAGCCCTACATTACTGCAAACAGAACAGTTACATTCACCTAAACGTGCATCTCTTACACTAGCGCGCAAAGTGCTAATGATTGAAGCAAAAGAAATTGAAACGCTCGCTTCAAACTTAGATGCAAACTTTGAAGCCGCTGTTGCACTTATTTTACATTGTAAAGGACGTATTGTCGTAAGTGGCATAGGTAAATCTGGTCATATTGGCGGCAAAATTGCCGCAACATTGGCTAGTACAGGCACACCTGCTTTTTTTATGCACCCGGCTGAAGCTAGCCATGGTGATTTAGGCATGATCACCAGTGACGATGTGGTGATTACACTCTCAAACTCGGGTGAAAGTGACGAAATCATCAACATCCTCCCAACCATTAAGCGTTTAGGCGCTAAAGTGATTGGTATCACTGGCAGAAAAACGTCAACGTTAGCTAAGCAAGCAGATATTCATCTTAGTGCAGAAGTCTCTCAAGAAGCGTGTCCGCTCGGTTTATCGCCGACAGCCAGCACCACCGCCGCACTTGCACTTGGCGATGCGCTCGCAGTATGTGTATTAGACTGTAGAGATTTTTCTGCTGAAGATTTTGCAAAATCGCATCCTGGCGGCAGTCTGGGCAGGCGCTTAATCACCCGTGTTGAAGACATTATGCGCTCTGGTGATGCTATTCCTTATGTCATGGATACGGCAACGCTTGCTGATGCGCTACTTGAAATGACGCATAAAGGCTTGGGCTTTACGGCAATCGTTAATCAACACTATCAGCTGATTGGTATTTTTACCGATGGTGATTTACGTCGCGTGTTTGCGGCAGGCAACAACACGCAGTCCACCATCATCACAGAGGTGATGCACGCCAATCCCACCACGATTATTGCCAAAAAATTGGCGGCTGAAGCCATTGAAATAATGGAACATCATAAAATCAATGGCCTGCTGGTAACAGATGAAGCGCGCAAGTTAGTGGGTGCATTTAACATGCATGATTTATTAATGGCAAAAATCATTTAATATAGAAAGAAGAAAAATTGAGCAACGTATCAGAATCAATTATTGCGCGAGCAAAAAAAATTAAAGTGCTTATTTTAGACGTTGATGGCGTCATGACGGATGGTAGTTTGATCATAGGCGACGATGGTCAGGAATATAAAGTCTTTCATTCGCATGATGGTTTGGGCATGAAATTACTAAACAAAACTGATGTTAAAATGGCCATCATTACTGGCCGCACTTCTAATGTAGTGAAGATACGCGCAGAAACGAATCATATTACACATTGCTATCAAGGCGTTGAAGACAAAGGACTTGCATTTGATGATTTGATTAATCAGTTGGGCATTAGTCCAGATGAAGCTGCATTTATGGGGGATGATATTGTTGATATTCCACCAATGCGCAAGTGTGGTCTTGCCATTACGGTGCCAACTGCACAAACGGCTGTTAAGCCATATGCGCACTACATTACAAATAGCCAAGCTGGAAAAGGCGCGATCAGAGAAGTTTGCGAACTCATTATGACTGCACAACATACCTTTGACACAGTGACCAGCAAATACTTTCAATAAACAAGTGCCGTAGAACATGCCTAATCGCTCAACGATTTTATTCCCACTGATTTTGGCCGGCTTTATGGCGCTCATCACGTTTTGGATTAACCAATCTGTTGATCAACAAGGGCCCAGAACCGATGGCAGCAATCGACACGACCCCGACTACATGATGGAAAATTTTGTCACGCAACAGACGGATGAGACAGGCAAATTACGCTATATTTTGGCTGCAGACAAAATGACGCATTATCCAGACGATGATAGTACCGTCTTAAAACAACCTAAATATACGCAATATGCAATCAATAAACCCTACACCCAAATTGAAGGTAATCACGCGAATGTTTCTAGTGATGGTGAAGAAATTGAAGTGTTGAAAGATGTTGTGGTTGTACGAGAGGCAACTATAGATAGTGGTGAAATGCATGTATTTACCGATAAGTTAACTATTTTTCCTAACAAAGATTTAGCAAAAACTGATCGTCCTGTTGTCATTAAACAAGCACCTAAAACGGTGATTCATGCAACTGGCATGATCTACGACAAGCGCAATAAAACCATACGGCTACTTAAAAAAGTAAATGCACATTATGAAAAACCAACAAACTAATGATCACTTCAACAGCATGCGATTGAGCAAATGCCAGCTAATCATGACGCAGCTTTTTTACATTGCCGTACTGGCCACTAGCTTACTTTCTGCCGAGCGGGCACATGCTGAAGCGGCTGATCGAGACAAACCAATTGAGTTGGAAGCTGATAGCGTTATCGTTGATGACGCTAAAAAAATCAGTACTTATATTGGTGGCGTAGTGTTAACTCAAGGCACATTGGTTATTCATGCCGATAAACTGATTGTGCGTGAAGGTAAAAACGGATTCCAGAGCAGCACGTCTACAGGTAACCCAACAACATTCAAACAAAAGCGTGAAGGTAAAAACGAATACATGACAGGCAGTGCCAGAAGAATTGAATATGACGGACGTATGGACAAGGTGGAGCTTTACACCAAGGCATGGGTAAAACGTGGAGAGGATATCGTTTATGGCGATTACATTAGTTATGATGCCAATGCGGAATATGCTGAAGTGATTGGCGGTGAAAAATCTGAAAGTGCGGGTCCTGAAAGCGGTCGAGTCAGAGCAATTATCCAGCCAAAAAATAAAACGACCTCTAGCGTGCAAACAACACCAAGCGCACCTAGCCTAAAATTAAGTAATGAGCTTACCATCACAACTGAATAACTTAATATTATGAGCCAACTTGTTGTAGAACACCTCCGCAAATCTTACAAATCACGTACGGTTGTACATGATATTTCTCTGCAAATTAATAGTGGGGAAGTCGTCGGCTTGCTTGGTCCTAACGGCGCAGGCAAAACCACAAGCTTTTATATGATGGTTGGTTTGCTCCCTTTAGACTCGGGTCGTATTATCCTTGATGGTGATGACCTTAGTCACAGACCCATCCATTTGCGTGCAAATAAAGGGCTGGCGTATTTGCCTCAAGAACCCTCTATTTTTCGTAAACTATCCGTTTCAGAAAACATCATGGCAGTGCTTGAGTTGCAACAACTGTCAGAAAAAGCGCGCAATGACCGACTAGAATCACTGTTACAAGATTTAAACATCATGCACATTCGTAGCAATACGGCGGTGAGTTTATCTGGCGGTGAGCGTAGACGCGTTGAAATTGCCCGTTGTTTAGCAGCCAATCCTAGCTTTATTTTGCTAGATGAGCCTTTTGCTGGTATTGATCCAATCGCGGTATTGGATATTCAAAAAATTATTCGTTTTTTGTCCTCACGCAATATTGGTGTGTTGATTACAGACCACAATGTACGTGAAACATTGGGCATTTGTGATCGTGCTTATATTGTCAACGAAGGGACGGTATTCGCTTCTGGTAGCCCATCAGAAATCATCAGCAATGAAGCTGTACGTGAAGTATATTTAGGCAAAGACTTTAAACTCTAATTAAAAATAGCGATGAAACAAAGCTTACAATTAAAGATCTCGCAAAATCTTGCGCTAACGCCACAATTACAGCAGTCTATTCGTTTACTGCAATTATCTACACTTGAGCTTAATCAAGAGCTTGAAATGATTTTACAAGACAATCCACTCCTAGAATTGGTTGAGGGAGATGATGAGCTTAGTGGTGATGAGCATAGTGGTGATGAAAGTACAAATCAATTATCGAAAGAAACAAACAACGATCATCCAATCGATGAGCATGAAGCCAATGGTGATGATCATCATGCAAATGAAGAAACGCATGATGCCGGTGCCCAAGAGCCATTAACAGAGGCACCCCTCTCAGAAAATGATTTTAAGCAAAGTGATTTTGATGAAGATTATGAAGAGTATGGTAGCGCAAGCCCATGGGACGAAGGTAGCAGGCAACATAGTGACGAAGACGATGATGATTTTACGCGTCAAGAAACTGTTGTTACCAGTTTACGCAATCACTTATTAGACCAAATTAAATTATTAACATTGTCTGATAGAGACCAGCGAATCATGTTATTGCTCATTGATAGCATTAATGAGAACGGCTATCTTGAGTCATCCCTTGAAGACATCATGAATTCGCTGCCTGATGAGCTCGAAATAGAGTTTGTTGAACTAGAAACAGCACTCAAACATATACAAAATTTAGATCCAATCGGCATTGGTGCCACTAATTTACAAGAGTGTATTTTATTGCAACTCAATACACTACCGCACAATGTGCCCGATCTAGCACTGGCAAAAATGATTGTAAAAGACCACTTGCACGTGCTGGCCAATAAAGATTTTAACAAGTTACGTAAACTCGTTAGCTGCAATGAAGAAAGCTTGAGGCGTGCACAGGCGCTCATTCAATTACAAAATCCAAGACCTGGGGCAAGTTTTGCACAATTTAGTCCTGATCACTTTATACAACATGAAGTGATTGTCAAAAAAATAAAAGGCATTTGGGTTGCCACGCTTAATGATGGCGTCATGCCAAAATTACGTATTAATCAAATGTATGCCGACATATTAAAACGCAATCGTGAGAATTCAGGCCAATACTTACAAAGTCAAATGCAAGAAGCACGCTGGATGATCAAAAATATTCAACAGCGTTTCTCGACCATTTTGCGTGTTTCGCAAGCAATCATCGATAGACAACGTAACTTTTTTGAGCATGGCGAAATTGCGATGCGGCCGCTGGTGCTGCGTGAAATTGCAGAAGAATTGGAACTCCATGAATCGACCATTTCAAGAGTGACCACACATAAATATATGCTGACGCCAAGAGGTGTTTTTGAACTGAAATACTTTTTTGGTAGCCACGTCTCCACTGATTCGGGTGGAGAATGTTCTGCTACCGCCATTCGCGCACTGATCAAGCAACTGGTGGCCGAAGAAAACAGCAAAAAACCACTTTCCGACAATCAAATCAGCGAAATTCTCTCTAAACAAGGCATTGTTGTCGCCAGACGCACCATTGCCAAGTATCGCGAGGCACTCAATATTCCGCCAGCAAACCTACGCAAATCATTATAATAAATAGGTAAAATCACCAACTGGGCTAGTTACATTCACCCTAAAAGGTGTACACTAAAAGTGTTCTTGGTTTTTTATTGAGTTAGTTTTCTAACGTAAAAACCGAAGAACAAACTTAAAAAAAGGATCTTATTATGAATTTACAATTAACAGGACATCATCTAGAAGTTACACTTGCCTTAAGGGAGTACGTAGAAACAAAACTAGGACGAATAAGCAATCATTTTGACCATGTGATTGATGTAAAAGTAACCCTGCGCGTAGAAAAGCTGGCTCAAAAAGTTGAAGCAACACTACACGTTCCTGGTAATGATTTGCATGCCGAAAGTAGCGATGAAAACATGTATAGTGCCATCGATATTTTGACAGACAAACTGGATCGCCAAGTATTAAAACACAAAGAAAAAAATAGCGACCATCACAAGGTGAATGGCGCTCTCAAGCACCAGTCACTTAGTTAATGTAAGATAATCACTTTTCAGACGCATCACAGCGCGTCTGTTCAACACCGTCTCAAGTCATCATACTTGAGGCGGTCACAAGCGCCTCCTGCACTATTTACACTTCTATTAAATTTTGCACAGAATGTTACACTATACTAGTGAACAGATTTCAATCTTAAAAGGCTCAATAACGTGCATTTAATTATCTTAACAGGACTATCTGGCTCTGGTAAAAGTGTTGCACTGCGCGCATTAGAAGACAGTGGTTTTTACTGTATTGATAATTTACCAGCAACCATGTTGCCACTTATCTCACAGCATATCGAAACCAATACACATCAGAATATTGCGGTGAGTATTGATAGCCGCAGCGCTGCAATCGAAACCTTGCCTAATGCTATTGCCTTGTTAAAACAGCGTGCTCATATCGTTGATTTAATTTTCTTAGAAGCCAGCACAGAAACGCTCGTCAAACGGTTCAGCGAAACAAGACGCAAACATCCTTTAAGTGATAAAGAAACCACACTAGCTGAAAGTATTGCGCATGAACAGGATTTGCTCTCTAACTTAAGTCAGATTGCCCATCGCATTGACACCAGCAATAGCAATGCTAATGCTTTACGCAAACATGTGCGCGAACTCATCGCCCAACCATCTAATAAAATGGTACTGCTATTTAGCTCGTTTGGATTTAAGAACGGATTACCGCTTGATGCTGATTTTATCTTTGATGTACGCAGCTTGCCAAACCCACACTACGATAAAGCATTACGCTTACTAACAGGTAAAGATGCAGCTGTTGCTACTTTTTTAGAAAATACACCAATGGCAATAGAAATGTTGACGGACATTAAACAGTTTGTTGAAAAGTGGTTGTCTAGCTTTGAGCAAGATAACCGCAGTTATCTAACAATTGGTATTGGGTGCACAGGTGGTCAGCATCGCTCAGTCTATTTTGTAGAGCAATTAAGTGCTTATTTTAAAGCCTCCCAATATAAAGTCATTATTCGACATCGAGAGTTAGACTAAAATAGACATGCTGGCACTCAATAAAACGTTTTACTGATTGTTTACTGATTGAAGGTTAATATGATTGGAATTTTAATTATTGCGCATGAAAGACTGGGAGAAAGTTTAATTGAGTGTGCCACGCACATGCTCGGAGAAAGGCCTAAACAGCTACATGCATTAGCAGTTAAAAGTAGTGATGAACCAGAGATATTGTTACAACAAGCGCAAGCAATTGCAGATGAGATTGATTCAGGCGATGGTGTTTTAGTGCTTTCTGACATATACGGCGGGACACCTTGTAACATTGCAACGAAGCTAGTCAGTAGCAGTCACTCGCAGGGCATTTCTGGATTAAACCTGCCCATGTTAATTGTTGCACTCAGCTATCGCAACTTGCCATTCAGCGATTGTTTAAATAAAGCAATGAATAGCGGTCAAGAAAGTGTAGTTTATTTCAATGAGAAAGGTTGTATGCCTTCATGATAAAAGAAAATGTTGAAATTATTAACGAGCTAGGACTGCATGCTAGAGCCTCTACTAAGCTCACACAAATAGCAAGTGGGTTTTCAAGCGAGATTGCCATTACGCGCAACGGAAAACGCGTCAATGCAAAAAGCATTATGGGCGTCATGATGTTAGCCGCGGCAAAAGGTTCTGTCATCGAAATAGAAGCGAATGGCCCCGATGAAGTAAAAGCGATTAACGCACTGAAGGCGCTCATCAATAATTACTTTGATGAGAGCGAATAATTGTCGAGTTTTAGCTTACATGGCGTAGCTGTTTCGCAAGGCATTACCATTGGTAAAGCCCATTTAATCTCTAACGCCCTGTTGGAGGTTGCACATTATCAGCTTCCCAAAAAGCGTATTGCGGCTGAAGTAAAACGATTTACTGAAGCCATCGACACAGTTAAGCAAGATCTAGAAACAATCCGCCAAGAATTGCCATTACTGGGAGACTTAGGCGCTTTTATTAATACCCATCTTGCCATCTTGTCCGATAAATCGTTTTTGGACGGCGCCAAAAAAATGATTCGTCAAGAACAATGTAATGCAGAGTGGGCTATTAAATTGCAGCTAGATAACATCATCGAGCAGTTTGATGCATTTACTGATGAATATTTACGCGAACGCAAACAAGATATTATTCAAGTTGTAGAGCGGGTGATTAAAGCATTGCTAGGACACCCAAACGCACAATTGAGTGACGGCGTTAAAAAAAGTAATGATAAAGATATTATCTTGGTCGCGCATGACATCTCCCCTGCCGATGCCATTCAGTTTAAAAAAAACCAATTTTCTGGCTTTATTACTGATGTCGGCGGCGTCACATCTCATACCGCGATTTTAGCAAGAAGTCTGAATATTCCATCCATTGTTGCTTTAAAAAAAGCACGCGATTTAATCAGCGAAGGCGAAATCATTATTGTTGATGGTAGCCAAGGCGTTGTCATCGTCAATCCTAGCAAAGAAATTCTTCAACAATACACATTACGCCAGCGCCAATGGGAATTAGAACAACAAAAACTGTTGTTAATTAAATCAACTGTTTCCAAAACCATTGACGGCACTCCCATCGCCTTATTTGCCAACATTGAAAGTCCTGAAGGGATGGATGCCATTCATGCATCAGGTGCAACAGGTATTGGTTTATTCCGCACCGAGTTTTTGTTTATGAATCGGGTAGAACCACCAGATGAAGAGGAGCAGTTTGTCGCTTATAAAACGGTTGCTCAAGCGATGAAAAAAGCACCGGTGATTATCCGTACACTTGATCTTGGCGCTGACAAACAAGTGAATCTCCATAATATAGAAACATCCAATACTGCATTAGGTTTGCGTGCGGTTAGACTTTGTTTAACAGAACCACACATTTTTCATACCCAATTTCGCGCATTGTTGCGCGCATCGCATTATGGCAATATCAAAATACTGATTCCCATGCTGACTTCATTGGCCGAATTGCGACAAACTAAATTATTATTAGCACATGCTAAACAATCGCTAGAAAAAGAGAATATTCCATTCAATAACAATATTGAACTTGGTGGCATGATAGAAGTACCAGCCGCAGCCATTAACGCCAACGCATTTGCGCGTGAATTAGATTTTCTTTCAATAGGCACCAACGATCTCACACAATATACACTTGCTGTTGATCGCACTGACAGTACAGTTGCGCATTTATATAATTCGCTCCATCCTTCTGTGTTGCATTTAATTGCCCATACGATTATGGCTGGCGCTAAATTTGATAAAACTGTTTCTGTTTGCGGAGAAATGGCAGGTGATATGCAATTAACCAAATTATTGCTCGGCATGGGGCTACGCCAATTTTCTATGCATCCAAGCCAAGTGTTAAGCGTAAAGCAAAAAATTTTACAGAGCAATCTGAATAAAATAACCAAAGCTGTGAACAGAATCCTTAAAATGGAAGATGTTGCAAAAACAGAATTACACGTTAACAAACTGAATCACTAACACAAGATTAAAACGCAGGAGCACAACATGGCCACAGAAATTATAGTCCCCAGCAATGATGATAAAAATATCGCCACCATGACGCATCTAGCTGGCACTGTGTTTTCATTTGTTCCAGCACTGATCGTGTGGATATTAAAAAAGAGCGATAGCGCTTTTATTGCAGATCAATCCAAAGAAGCGCTTAACTTTCAAATAACCATTGCGATTGCCATGTTTGTATGTGGCTCAATTTTATCTTGGGTACTCATCGGCATTATGCTGATCCCCATCATTTGGCTTGCCAATATTGTTTTTTGTATTATTGCCGCCATCTCTACGAGTAAGGGTGAAACCTATCGTTATCCATTTTGTCTACGCTTAATCAATTAAGCCACTTTTTGAAGGAACCACTTTGTCATCAAATCCACTACTCCACTTTTCTGGACTACCTAAATTTAATGAAATAAAACCAGCGCATATCAATCCTGCTATTGACAGCTTGATTGCTGAAGGTCGTGCCTTGGTTGAACAATTAGCAACCAGCCAAGAAACGCCAACATGGGAAAATTTTGCACTAAAGTTAGAAGATCATAGTGAAAAGCTAGGGCGCGCTTGGAGCCAAGTGGGTCATATGAATGCAGTCGTGAATAGCCCTGAATTGCGCGAGGCTTATAATGAAAGTTTGCAGAAGTTAACTGATTTTGGGAGTGACTTAGCGCAAGATGAACGCTTATATGCAAAATTTAAAGCCATTCAATCTAGTGCAGATTTCAAGCAACTGAGTCCAACGCAACAAACCATTATCAATCACGAGGTGCGCGACTTTAAACTAGGTGGTGCAGAATTACCCGCCAAGCAAAAAGCGCGTTTCAAAGCCATCAGCGAAGCGCTATCAAAACTAAGTAGTAAGTTTGAAGAAAACATCATGGATAACACCAATGATTTCACACACCTAATTACTGACGTGAATGACTTAGCAGGCCTTCCTGCGGATGCCATCGAAGCTGCTGCTGAAGCCGCAACAGTAGCTGGTAAAACAGGTTATTTATTTAGCCTGCATTTCCCTTCTTATTTACCTGTCATGCAATATGCAGAAAATCGCCAACTACGCGAAATACTCTATCGCGCTTATGCCACACGCGCATCTGAGTTGAGTAAACCAGAATGGGATAACACACCTTTAATTAGCGATATTCTTAAGTTGAAAAAAGAAGAAGCCAACCTACTTGGCTTCAATAATTACGCTGAATTGTCTTTAGCCACTAAAATGGCAGATACACCCGCGCAAGTATCTGAATTTTTATATACCCTCGCTCAACGCGCTAAACCCTATGCAGAACGCGATATGGAAGAGTTATTAGCATATGCAGACAAACTAGGCTTAACCGATATGCAAGCTTGGGATGTTGGTTTTGTGAGCGAACAATTACGCCAAGAAAAATATGCTTTTTCTGACCAAGAAGTAAAACAATACTTTCCAGAAGAAAAAGTGCTGGCCGGTTTATTTAAAGTCACCGAAACTATTTTTGGCGTACATGTACGCAAATCCGAAGCGCCTGTTTGGCATCAGGATGCCAGCTTTTACGAAATTAGCGATCATGCCAATAACCCCATTGCCTACTTTTATCTAGATTTATACGCACGCCAAAACAAACGCGGCGGCGCTTGGATGGATGAATGCATTACCCGTCGCAAAAAAGCCACTGGCCTCGAATTGCCTGTGGCTTATCTCACTTGCAACTTCTCGGCACCAGTTGGTAATAAACCTGCTCTGTTTACGCATGACGAAGTCACCACCATGTTCCATGAATTTGGCCACGGCTTGCATCACATGCTCACGCAAGTGGAAGAATATGGCGTTTCCGGCATCAAAGGCGTCGAATGGGATGCGGTGGAATTACCGAGCCAATTTATGGAAAACTTTTGCTGGGAATGGGAAGTGCTACGCAATATGACGGCACACGTTGATACAGGCGCCCAACTACCACGCGAATTATTCGACAAAATGATTGCAGCTAAAAACTTTCAAGCGGGTATGCAAACCGTCCGCCAAATCGAGTTTTCACTATTTGACATGCGCCTACATGGTGACTTTGATCCAAATGGCAAATTAACCGCATTAGATGTGATTGATCAGGTGCGTGACGAAGTTGCTGTACTACGCCCACCCAAATGGAATCGCTTTCCTAATAGCTTTAGCCATATTTTTGCAGGCGGTTACGCCGCAGGGTATTACAGCTACAAATGGGCAGAAGTCTTATCTGCCGATGCCTATAGTTTGTTTGAAGAGTTAGGTGTGCTTTCAGACGAAGCTGGCAGTCGCTTTAAAAATGAAGTATTAGCTAAAGGCGGCTCTAGACCTGCGATGGAATCGTTTTTGGCGTTTAGGGGGAGAGAGCCTAGTATGGATGCTTTGTTGAGGCATAATGGGATGGGTGATTAATTTTTTCATGGTCGGCTAAGCTTGGATACAATCTAATAAATATAAAATAGCCAGCATAAAAAGGTTTAGTTGTTGATTTAATAATGATAATAATTTCTTTAAACACGATAAGATCCAGTCCTGATAAATTATTAGTCTCTTTTTTGACCTCCACTTTACATTGGTCATCATGAACGAGGAAGATCGAACATCGGCAATCGGCCTCGCACGTTACTCCGGTGAGTACTACGATGCGGCTATTACTGCAGACAATGTAATCGGCAATCGAAAGGGCTACGAGGTTGTCGCCCCCGCGCCAGTAATGTTTTTAATCGCTCATGCGATCGAATTTGTGTTGAAGGCATATCTGAGATGGAAAGGTGTAGATCTAGGGTACTTGAAAAAGGTGGGGCACAATCTAGATAACTGCTGGTACGCGGCGTGCGAATATGTTGTTACTGAGCATGTGTGCCTTTCGGAGGAAGAGCTTGTTATCCTAGGCTTAATAAGCGATCTCCATAGCTCAACAGAGCTCAGATACATCCAAACTGGCTACAAGCAGTTTCCCGTTTTCGGACCATTGCAACAGATGTCGACCAAAGCGCTCGACAACGTTTGCCCGTTGGTGGGGTTCAAATAGAGATGCTTAATCCATCTATCAAACGGGATACCACCTCTCGTATGGAACAATAGATGACGTAAGACAATTAAGTCTAAAAAAGCAGAGTTCATAGAACGGATTCGATTACGGTGCGCACGATTTATCTCATTTAAGCAACCTTCCTTTTCGCCTTTAGGCTAGTTACTTTCTTTTGGATAAGCAAAAGAAAGTAACTAGCCGTCGGGCTACCCCCGACTTGGTCAACAATGAACTAAACTCCATCCTAAATCATGATATTGTTCAATCTAAACATTTAATGAGTTCACATGCACCGTCCAACCAAAGAAGAAATTAGATCACTCCCTATGTATGAAGGGCTTAATCTTATTGACATTCACATTGTGGAAACTGAACAAGATGCGGCTGAAGCATTAGCTGTTTTAAACCATGCAACCAAGCTTGGTTTCGATACGGAAACGAAACCGACTTTTCGTCAAGGTGAGGCGAGTCCTGGTCCGACTTTAATCCAACTTGCAACTGCATCTAAAGCCTTTTTATTTCCTGTGCGCTTTCCTGCGGCTGTTGCTTCCGCTCATGCTTTATTAAGTAACGCGAATATTATAAAAGTGGGGTTTGGGATTCGTGATGATATTAAGGAGCTGCGCAATAAGCTGGCAATTGAGATAATAAATACGCAAGATTTATCAATTGAATTAAAGCATCTAGTTGATGAGAAAAATACTATTGGAGTGAGGTCAGCGGTGGCGATGGTGCTTAAATTGCGATTAACTAAAGGTGCGCAAACATCCAATTGGGGAGCGTATCCGCTACAAAAACATCAGATACAATATGCAGCAAATGATGCGCATGCGGCCATTTGTGTGGCTAACGCATTAGATAACATTCGATAAGCATCATCGCAGCTTAATCTCACAAGCGCATTTTGACCATTAAACAGGCGCGTGATAAAGTGAGTGCCATTCAAATTCAATTAGATCCCTATTCATGAAATTAGCCACTTGGAACGTCAATTCTTTAAATGTGCGTTTGCCACATGTTTTAGATTGGTTAGCAGAAAATCCAATTGACGTGTTGTGTTTACAAGAAACCAAGCAGGAAGATGCTAAGTTTCCTTATGCTGATTTACAAAATGCTGGTTACCATGCGATTCATAATGGGCAAAAAACCTACAATGGGGTAGCAATTTTAAGCACACACGAAATGACGGATGTCATGCATGGCATTGCTGGCTTTGAAGATGAGCAAAAGCGTGTTATCTCGGCAACAATCAACGGCGTTCGCGTTATTTGTGTGTATGTGGTGAATGGTCAAGCGGTTGAATCAGAAAAGTATGATTATAAAATGCGTTGGTTAACAGCGCTGAGGCACTGGCTTAACGATGAGTTGAAGAAATATCCCAAGCTGGTGATATTGGGCGATTACAATATTGCGCCGGATGATAGAGATTGTCATGATCCTGTTGCATGGGAAGGCAATATTCTGGTGAGCCCACAAGAGCGTGATGCATTTGAAGCATTGCTTGCACTAGGGCTACATGACAGCTTTAGATTATTTGAAGCTGGCGATGGTCATTTTAGTTGGTGGGATTATCGCATGATGGGCTTTAGGCGTAATCACGGGATGCGCATTGACCATATTTTGGTCAGTGATGCACTGAAAGACAAGTGTGTTTCTTGCATCATTGATAAAGCACCAAGAAAGCTGGAGCGTCCAAGCGACCATACGCCCGTTGTACTTGAAGTTAGCGACTAAAACAGACTGTCTAATTACCTTTAATACTCACGCCCAGCTGCTTTAATTTGCGATATAAGTGGGTGCGCTCTAAACCTGAAATTTCTGCTAGCTTGCTCATGTTGTTATTAATTAATTTCATGTGATATTTAAAGTAATAACGCTCAAACTCATCTCGCGCCTCACGCAACGGTTGGGTTAACTCAATCGGCAACACAATATCAACAGCCTCTGTCACACCAGAAAATTGTTCTAATACACGCGATACATCATCTAGGGTAATTTTTTCACCTAAGCTCGTCAGCATTAAATTTTGCACCACCGCTTCCAGCTGTTTCAAATCACCTACCCACTCTGTATTTCGAAGCGCATTGAGTGCTGCAACATCAAAATCTTTATACGTAATACCAGAAGACTCCGACAATAATGCCGTCATCGAGAGTACAAGCTCGGGAATGTCTTCTCGATGATCATTCAAACAAGGCACTTTTAAATTGGTATTAGAAAGTAACTGCAGTAATGACTGTTCGACAGCACCACTTTCTACCAGCTGCGCCAAGCCATACACGCTAGCACACACTATCCTTGTTTGGTATTTACTTGCATTTGATAATAATAGATTCAACCCTTTTTGCTCGGTTTTGCTGAGTGCCGTTAACTCTTCAATAAAGATAACACCTTCACGCGCCTGCTCTAAAATTTCTAGCGGTGCACTTGCTAGCTTTTCATACTCGCTCAATGCCACCCATGGCGTGCCTGCTGTATGCAAGAAGTGAGCGCAAAGTTCAATGCTGCCACCTTTTTTACCAATTAATAATAATGGCGTTTGCGTACGCGATATTTGCTCTAATCGTTGTTTTAACTCATGCATTAATTGGCCTTTGCCTAGACTAACCAAATTCATCTTTGTTTTAGGTAGGCTATCCGCGTGTAACAATGCAGAATTGACTGTTTTCAATAACTTTTGTAATGCAATTGGTTTTTCTAAAAAGTCAAAAGCACCAATTCTCGTTGCTTCTACTGCAGTATCAATGGTGCCATGTCCCGACATCATGACCACTGGCATATTTAACAGGCCCGCATTGCCCCACTCTTTGAGCAAACTAATCCCGTCGCAATCTGGCATCCAAATATCTAGCAATACCAAATCAGGTCTTGCCGACAAGCGCAGTTCACGCGCAACTTGTGCATTTTCTGCAGTGACGACCCGATGTCCTTCATCTTGTAAAATATCACTCAACAGCTCGCGAATGCCAACCTCATCGTCTACAACCATGATATTTCTTGATGCCATATTGATACTACCTTCTCTCTTAACGATTATGTACTACTATTCATCATTGTTATTCTACATTTAATACAAGATTTAATGCATACCACTTAAATCATCTTTCCAACCATCTGTTGTTTTGCCTATTTCTCAGCTTCTACTCAACTCAGTCTAATGCCTTTGTTAATGGCAATTGAATGCGGATACAAGCACCACTATCAGCATTGTTTTCTATCATAATCTGTCCTAAATGCTCTTCTACCATTTTCTTGACTATCGCCAAGCCCAACCCTGTGCCTTGCGCTTTAGTTGTGACATAAGGCTCGTAGGGATTGATCAAAACGTTATCGGTAAATCCTTGTCCGTTATCGCGCACTTCTAAGTAAATAAAACTGTCATCCCAATTGGTTTTTACCTTAATTTCTGGTTCTGGCTTACCCTCTAATGCATCTAGTGCATTCTGCATTAAATTATGTAAAACCTGCCTTAACATCGTTGCATCACCTAATAAATCAGGCATTTTTACTGCCAAATCATAAGTAATTGTGGCATGGGAGTTGTCATATAAACTCGATATATCTTTAATTAATTTATTCAAATTAATTTTTGCCATATTTACTGCAGGCGCACGCGCATATTCACTAAACTCATTCACCATTGCTTTCATGGCATCAACTTGATTGACAATTGTGTTGGTGGCGCGCGCCAACATGGCTGCATCTTCGTCATTCAGTTTACCGGCCAACTTAAGTTGCATACGTTCAGCTGACAGCTGAATTGGCGTTAAAGGATTTTTAATTTCATGTGCCAATCGTCTTGCAACCTCACCCCAAGCAGCATCACGTTGCGCTTGCGCCATGGCTGTCACATCATCAAATACCACAACAAACCCACTATTTGCGTTTTCTGGCAGTCGTGTTGCGCGTACTGATAATAATTGCTTACCTTGCGGCCCCACAAGCTCTAATTGCCGGCTCATTTCAGCCGTCATTTGGCCTTCGTTAAACGTAACCTCAAAATGTGTTTGTATTACTTTGACAAATTCAGCCAAAAAGTGATGTTCAATTGCTATTTTGGTAAACGGTTGATTTTCATATGGTGCTAAATGTAACCCTAGTATATTCATTGCAGCTAAATTAAAAGTCCGCAAGTCGCCATTTCGATTAATCGCCAGCACGCCAGAAGACAAATGCGCCAAAATGGTTTCTAAATAACCACGAGCCGCTTCCAGCCTCATTCTGTTATGTTCATTCGCCTTATTTGCATCTGCCAATTGTCGCGTCATACTATTAAATGACTTGACCAACACACCAAGCTCATCATTACCATACTCTGGCAGCATTTTGCTGTAATCACCATCGGCAATGGTCCGCGTACCTTCAGCCAATACTGTTAAAGGGCGAGACAAGCGACGACTAAGAACAAAAGCGATTGCCAGTGCTGAAAGCATTGCTAACATTAATACCAATGTTAATGTCAGCTTAAATACATCTTTGATTGAATCGCGACTATAAGAGAGTTCTTGATAATCGCGGTATACATCTTGTACTGCTTCAGCCGTGTTTGATAGCGACTTAGGGACAGGTTGTAACAACTGTAAAATCAATGTTTCACCTGTTAGCTCTTGTGAATTGACTGGCACTAAAATACGCAGATATAAACCCTTATCAAGGATTGGTTCTATTTTGCCAATCAACTTATATTTTGCCTGTCGTAATTGTGACAGGTTGGGTAACTCTGGTAAAAAACTGGAAGCATCTGCACTCGATACCGCCATAATGCGACCGCCAGCTGAAAGCAGTGTGGCATCTTGTATGCCCGTTCTTTCCCGTAAATCATTGAGCACTCGATATTGTGCTAGCCCTGGTTGCAGAGCCAGTGTTGTTGCCATGCTTTCTGCTTGATTTTCTAAATCACGCAATAAGGTATCTAATGCACGCTGTCCCAAACTTAAACCACCATCTAATGCAGCCTCTACTTTAACGTTGAACCAAGACTCTATAGACCGCGATAAAAAATTGACGGAGACTAGGTAAACAATTAAACCAGGGATAATCGCCATCATCGCAAAAGCGCTTACCATACGTAAATTAAGCCGACTGCCAACAACATGATTTTTGATATTTTTGTAAAGACTTTTTATCTGGAAGGTAATGAGTACTACTAAGACTGTTGCAAGACCGATATTGAGATAGAGTAAAATCTTGTAATAATCACCCGAAACAGCGGTATTAGCACTTGCGAATGAAAGTAAGTACAGTAAGATGAGTCCGAGTGCCGCACTAAAAAATACAATATATTTCATACTAGCGGTTTAAATCTTTTGGTACCCATTCAAATTGTTCTGAGGCAAGATCCCAGCCTTCAGAGCCAATAGCATCTACCTGTATAGCCTTTGGCAATTTGCTCTGATCTAACTTCATACTCAGCACTGCTTGATATGTTCGGTTAGGATCTATGATAGATTTATTGAAGACTTTCCAATCATAGAGCTGTACAAGTTCTATCATTGCCTCACTTAAAATATCATGTGAGGTCTGACGACCATCTTGGCTGACTAAGTATTGTCGACTTAAGGCATGGTAACCAACCTTAATCCGAGTACTTGTTTTCATCACGTCCGCATCCAACCACAGCAAACGCGGACGAACTAATTCGAATTCATACACAAACTCAACAGGCACACCTTTATTGATTGCCTCTTCAACTTTTTCCCCAAGAGCAATCTCCAGATCAGCATTCAGCATATAAGCTTCGCCACTCAGCTTTAAGTCTGCATTTTTGATGAGAATATGTCGAGGCGCTGCCGATGCTAATAGGCATGTCAGTATAAAAACAAAAAATAAGCTACACTTTTTGTAATAAGGCATAAAAGAAACCATCATGGCTATTTGAAGGAACCAATTGACCATGCTGAAGCGTCATGTTTTCAGTCATGTCATCAGTCAACGCAAGCGGCAATTGAATTGCATCAGCGTTTAATTGTAAAAAACGATCAATTTGCTGCTGGTTTTCTTCAGCAAAAATTGAACAAGTTGCATAAAGTAATTTACCGCCTTTTGCCAACAAATGCCACAAATTAGCCAAAATCACCGCCTGCTGTTGTGTAAACGAGACAATATCCGATTCTCGACGCAACCACTTAATGTCGACATGTCGCCGCACGATACCTGAAGCCGTGCATGGCACATCTGCTAGAATGCGGTCAAATAATTGTTCTGATTGCCAATTGCCTGCGTCGCCAAGTTGCAAATCGGCTTGCAACTGTAAGCGCGCCAAATTGCTAGCAACACGATCTAAACGATTACGATCATTATCTAATGCCGTCAGTGAAAGATGAGCAAGCTCTAATAGATGCCCCGTTTTACCACCTGGCGCACTACAAGCATCTAAGACACGCATTGAAGGCTTCACATCCAATAAGTGTGCAGCTAATTGCGCTCCATAGTCTTGCACTGAAACTGCACCCTCTACAAAACCGGGCACTTGCTCTACTGGCATAGGCTTAGATAACATCACTGCCTCCGCTCCCAAAACAGTGGCGACAATATCTTGACGCATCAGTAATTTTACATAAGCTTGCGCATTGGACTGTTTGATATTCACTCGCAATGTCATTGGTGGATGAGCGTTTCCAGCTTGCAAAATATCCTGCCAATTGCCTGGATATTGCACTTTCAGCTTTTCAATCCACCACGTTGGGTAAGAATAAAGTGCAACCATGTCTGTTTTTACTGTTTTAGAAAGCGTATCTTTAAGTCGTAAAAAATTACGCAATACGCCATTAACAAGTGCTTTTGCCCAACGCGGTTTCGCATTACCAGCCGCCTTAACAGCTTGGTTAACAACGGTAAAATCCTCTGCTTTATCATGCAATAATTGATAGATAGCCACCAATAACAAAGCATTGATATCGGTATTATTCAGTGGCTTTTCTAGTAGCTGCGTTAAATAGGCATTCACCTCACCATAAAATCGTAAAGTGCCATAACTCAAATCGGCTGCTCCGCCTTTTTGTTGGAGCGTAGCGTTAGGGAAAACATTCAGTGCATCTGGCAGTGCTAAAGTCAGGTTTCGCCCAGATAACACATCGGCTACGGCCATCGCTGCAATTTGTTGAGAAATATACACAATATCTTCCAAGTTTAGGTTACTAAGATTTTACTGCATATCAATACAAACAGGGAGACGCTTGCCTATTTCATCTCAATATCCTTGCAATTCAATGTGAGCGTTGACTCTCACACAATACCTTTAATAATGATTAGCCATCGCCAACAATCGTCTTATTCGCTCTTCAGTCTGTGGATGGGTACTAAAGAGTCCTCTTAGGCTTTGACCTGATAATGGATTGACAATCATCATCTGCCCAGTTTCAGGATGCATTTCGGCTGTTTGATTAGGAATTTGACGCGCGTAATGATGAATTTTCTCCAAAGCCGCTGCGAGCGCCTTAGGGTCTTTACTGATTTCTGCACCACCTCTATCTGCCTCATACTCGCGTGCACGAGAAATTGCCATCTGAATCAAACCTGCTGCCAATGGCGCTAAAAACAGCATTAAAATGCCGATAATAGGATGTGGTCTGTTATCGCTGCTATTGCCAAAAAATAGACCAAACTGCGCTATTGCCGAGATTGCACCAGCAACTGTAGCAGAGATGGTGGAAATCAGGGTGTCGCGGTGCTTCACGTGAGCAAGCTCATGCGCCATCACGCCACGCAGTTCACGTTCATTTAATATACGCATAATCCCTACTGTTGCTGCCACAGCGGCATGCTCTGGGTTACGGCCTGTAGCAAACGCATTGGGCTGTTGTTCATCAATCACGTATACTTTGGGCATAGGTAATTGCGCATTTTCTGCCAATTCTTTCACCATATTGTAGTAATTACGAAATTGCGTATTATCTGGTCTTATTTCTTGGGCACCATACATTTTTAAGACCGCTTTATCCGAAAACCAATAAGCGTAAATATTCATACCACCAGCAAACACAAGTGCCATTAACATGCCGCTAGCACCACCCAAGGCCGCACCAATACTGGCAAATAAGGCAGTAATTGCCGCCATTAATACAAATGTTTTAATCCAGTTTCCTAACATGATATTTCCTTCGTACAATGTAATAAATTGATATTGATATTGATATTGATATTGATATTGATATCATCGTATATGCAGGCGCATTCCACTATCTTCAAGTACACATCATCAAATAAAAAAATCAGTTTTTTGCAGGTGATATCCTTGAACAAACTGTTTTGCAGTTTGTCTTTTAGCACCCGGCATTTGCAATTCAACAATATCAAGCAAACCTTCACCACAACCGACTTGTATCGTATCACCATAATCAACAACTTCGCCTGGCGCCGCCTTACCTTGAATGGCGTTAGCAAACCAAATGCGGCAGCTTTCGCCTCTAAACTGTGTGGTTGCAACTGGAAATGGATTAAATGCACGTATTTGTCGTGACAGTTCTACAGCTGACTTTTGCCAGTCTATAGCAGCCTCAGATTTTTCAACTTTGTGGGCATAAGTTACCAAAGCCTCATCTTGCATTTCTGCGTCTAAGTGTCCCGTCTCCTGCAGCGTCTGCATCGCCTCCACCATCAGCGTCGCACCCATCTGACTGATTGCATCGTGTAAGCGCTGTGTCGTATCACTATCCAGAATAGGCAAACGCCCTTTACTCACCATCGCACCTGCGTCTAATGCGGGGACAACCTCCATAATGGTGACGCCTGTCTCATGATCTCCTGCCAAAATAGCACGATGAATCGGCGCAGCACCACGCCATCTTGGCAGCAATGAGCCGTGAATGTTATAACAACCTTGCTTTGGCATATTAAGGATTGCAGTCGGAATAATCAAACCATAAGCTGCAACAATCATGACATCACTTTGCACTGCAGCAATTGTTGCCTGTACCTCTGCAGACTTTAATGACTCAGGCTGATAAAGGGGTAAGTGATGGTGTAGCGCTAATTCTTTAATTGGACTGGCGCGCAACTTCATTCCTCTACCTGCCGGCCTATCAGGCTGTGTGAGCACCATCACTATTTCATGACCAGCTTCAATTAAAGCCGTTAAAGCTGGAACAGCAAATGCTGGCGTGCCTGCAAAAATCATTTTCATCTTAATCGTCGCTTAATACGCGTTTCTCTCAATTTCCCGCGCATGTTTAATCAACCTCTTCTTAATACGATTACGCTTAAGCGGCGACAAATACTCTACAAATACTTTGCCTAACAAGTGATCCATTTCATGCTGAATACACACTGCCAGCAAGCCTTCCGCCTTTAATCGAAATTGCTTGCCGTCTTCATTTAAGGCTTCAACCGTTACACTTTCTGCACGAGTCACTGACTCATAGACACCAGGAACAGACAGGCAGCCTTCTTCGTATTCTTTTAGTCCACTTTTTGCAACAATTTTAGGATTAATGAATACTTGCAATTCATTTTGCTCTGCACTCGTATCAATCACAATTAATTGAATATGCCGATCAACTTGTGTCGCCGCCAAGCCTATACCTGGCGCGGCGTACATCGTTTCCGCCATGTCTTGAATGAGCTGTCGAATCTCATCGTTCACCTCTAAAATTGGCTTTGCCACTTCGTGTAAACGTGGATCTGGATAATTTAATATAGTTAAGGTTGCCATATCGTTACGTATTTTGCCAAAAAAGCTTGATTTCTTAATGAATTACATGATAAGTTTAATGCAACTTCACGGATAAACCCAACAATTTAACAGAGATGACATAATGTATAAAAAAAAGCTGCATCACGCCATTATACCGCTGCTTGAATTTACTTGCTTAAGCCTTAATGTTTTTGCTGATGAAATTCAATTAAAAAAAGATCATCCTTACCGTCATGTGGTGGTTAAAGGCGATACACTTTGGGATATTTCTGCAACGTTTTTAAAAGATCCCTGGTTATGGCCAAAGCTTTGGGGGCATGAACCGTAATGAAATTAGAAACCCGCATTTAATTTATCCTGGTGATATTGTTATCCTTGATTTAAGTGGTAGTGAGCCGAAACTGCGCTTACTCAATGAAACTGTCAAACTAGAACCTTCTGCCCGCGTGGAAACATTAGAAAAAGAAGCCATTCAAACAATTTCTCCACACATTATTACACCATTTCTAACCCAACCACTATTGATTGAAAATGATGCGTTATTGACTGCGCCGCGTATTATTGCGGGGCCAGACAACCGCGTGATTCTTAGTCCCGGCACGCGTGTTTATATCAATGAAATTGAAGAAGAAAAAGGCGCTCACTGGGATATTTATAGACCGGGTAATCCGCTCATCGATCCCGATACAAAAGAAGTCCTTGCTACGGAAGCAATGCATTTGGGTGATTTAAATATTATCCGTTTTGGCAAACCCGCAACTGCTGATATTCATGCCGTAAAGGAAGAGGTTTTTGTCAAAGATCGCTTAATCGCCGCACATACTGAAATTCAAGATCGCTTTGTTCCTCATGCACCAGACACACAAGTAAATGGTCGCATCTTGCGTATTTATGGTGGTGTTGCTGGCGGTATTGCAGAAGCTGGTCCTAACTCAGTGGTAGCCATTAACCTGGGTGAACAAGATGGACTAGAAATAGGTCACGTATTAGCGATTAGTCGTTATGGCCGCATTATCCGAGATTCGGAATACACGCCAAGTGACAACATGCCTGCAGATGGCAAGGCAAAAAAACTTGCTCTAGCGCCAGATGAAGTAAAACTACCAGATGAGCGCGTGGGTTTATTGATGATATTCAGGACATTTGATCGCGTTTCTTATGGTCTTATCATGCGCGCATCGAGTTCAGTATTTACATTGGATGCCGTACACACACCCTAAAAGTCAACACTAATGGAAACAACTAAACCTGAGTCAGATGATGTGCAATTATGGATTGCACTGACTCAAATACCAGGATTAGGAAATGCAGACATTCGTCAATTACTGACGTTACTTGGTTCACCGGATCATATTTTTGGGGCTAGCGCTCATCAATTAAAAACGGTAGTTAGTGATGACATTGCCGCAAAAATAATACAGGGAGTATCAGTTGAAAAGTGCCAACCAACGATAGATTGGCTACAAAAAGATGATACACATCTAGTGACATTAGCCGATACAACCTATCCACAGGCTTTATTGCAAATCAGTAACCCGCCTACTGTGCTCTATGCGATTGGACAATTGAATTGGCTCAACCAGCCTAGTATTGCAGTGGTTGGTAGCCGTCATGCAACACCACAAGGTGAAAGAAATGCAGAAAATTTTGCTGAACATCTTTGTAATCAAGGCTTATGTGTTATCAGCGGACTCGCTTTGGGAATTGATGGCGCAGCCCACCGTGGTGCGCTAAAAAGCAATGGTGCCACCATTGCAGTAGTGGGCACGGGCTTAGATATTGTCTATCCAGCAAAGCATCGAGAATTAGCCCATCAAATTGCACAACGTGGACTCATCGTTTCCGAATTCCCATTAGGCACGCCATCCAAAGCCCAACATTTCCCACGTCGCAATCGTATTATTAGTGGCTTGAGCTTAGGCTGTCTTGTGGTAGAGGCCAATATTGATAGTGGTTCAATGATTACTGCTCGTTTAGCAACCGAGCAAGGGCGTGAAGTCTTTGCTATTCCGGGTTCTATTCACTCCCCAGTTTCCAAGGGTTGTCACCAGCTAATTAAGCAAGGTGCCAAACTGGTCGAGAGTTCGGCCGATATTTTAGAAGACTTACAACACCTATTACCAACATCATCATTAGTAAACAGGCAAGCTAAAACTGATGAGGCCGTAGCAGAAGCCAATCTAGTATTATCTTCAATGGGGTTTGATGCCATTAGTTTTGAAACATTACTTGAAACATCAGGATTGACGCCAGAGACGCTTTCGTCCATGCTAATGGTATTAGAATTAGAAGGTAAAGTAACAACGCTAGCTGGCAGCAATTATCAACGCTTAATGTAGTCAGGAGAACGGTATGTTTGAGGTTTTAGTATTCATGTTCGAAAATTACTTTACCCACCACGAAACACTAGATGATGCTGTTATGGAGCAAGAACTATCAGCAGCAGGATTCGAACAAGATGATATTTTGGGTGCCTTTGATTGGTTTCAACAAATGCAATCCATGTTTAGCGCACCACTATTTGATTACTCTCATGAAAAAACAGCCATTCGTATTTTTTCATCTAATGAATGCAAAAGGATTAATACCGAAAGTTTAGGTTTTTTAATCTTTTTACAGCAGGCAAAAGTCATTAATGACGTTGAGCGCGATTTGATTGTTGAACGAGCGATGGCGCTCGATACAAACAGATTAGGCATTGAAGAAATGCGCTGGATTACCATGATGGCTTTATGGAGCCAAGGCCGCGATAAAGACTATTCTTTTGTTGAGGATGCACTATTCAATCCTCGGGGCTTAACTTTACAATAATGAATCGTCATCTTCTAAGCCAACATTATTGATTATTTTAGCAATTGTATCTGCTTGATTGAGTGTATAAAAATGAAAACTAGGCACACCAGCTATTAAGAGCTTCTCACAGAGTTCACTAACGACATCGGCACCAAAAGCACGCAATGAGACTAAATCATCGGCGTAAGCTTCCAAACGCAATCTTAACCAACGTGGAATCTCTGCGCCACAAATACCCGAAAATCGTGCAAGCTGGGTGTAGTTATAAATCGGCATAATCCCAGGTACGACAGTTGTGCGAATGCCCGCCTTATAGCAACTTTCTAAAAACTGAAAATAAGCATCTACATTATAAAAATATTGGGTAATAGCTGAATTAGCACCTGCATCAACCTTACGCTTAAAGTTATCAATATCTTTAGCTACGGATAAAGCTTCTGGATGAAATTCTGGATATGCTGCCACCTCAATATGGAACCAATCGGCTGTTTGTTGGCGAATAAACGAGACTAAATCAACTGCATATTTAAAATCACCAGTACTGACTTCACCTGAAGGTACGTCGCCGCGCAGCACGACTAAGCGTTTAATACCCCTATCTTGATAAGCCTTCAGTAACTCAGCTATCTCAGTTTTGCTGGATGAGATGCATGATATGTGTGGTGCTGCTTGAAACCCTTCATTTTGAATCTCAAATACTGTTTCCATAGTACGATCCCGAGTCGAACCGCCAGCACCGAAAGTGACTGAAAAAAATTCAGGATTAAAGACAGCCAATTTTTTACGTGTCTCACGTAAATTAGCAATACCATCCGCAGTTTTTGGTGGGAAAAACTCGAAACTTAATGCAGTATTTTTCATATTTATACTCAAATTAATGCCTTCAACAACAGTGATTGCCAAGCACAAGAAGCCAGCACCTAAAAATAATATTGTAGGCTAATGTGCGATTAAGGTATTAATATCGAATATTGCTAGATAATAGCCAACAAGCCAAAATAAAATACCATGGTCACTCTTACAAATAAGCCAAGTATCAATCCAGTAAATGGTGGCGTTAACACAATGCTTAGCGGTTGATGGCCTATTGGCCAACACAATCGCCATGCTTGTATTAACGCCTTGTGTTAACCAGACACAGGATTATCAGGAACAAGACAAGCCAAGACGAGTCATTCTAATGCATTACCCAGCCAGCTGGGCAAGCCACATTCCTGATACCAACAAATTACCAAACATTAATATCGATAAGTCTCTGGCTTATAAGGGCCGTTGATATCCACGCCGATATAATCTGCTTGTTCTTTAGTTAACTCAGTTAACTCGGCATTGAGTGTTTTCAATTGCAGTCTAGCCACCTTCTCATCCAAATGTTTAGGTAAAGTATAAACACCCACTGGATAATTCTGTGTTTTGGTAAACAACTCAATTTGAGCAATCGTCTGATTGGCAAAGCTAGAACTCATCACATAGCTTGGATGGCCAGTACCACAGCCTAAATTAACCAATCGACCTTTTGCCAACAAGGTAATACGTTTACCATCAGGGAAAATGACGTGATCGACTTGTGGTTTAATTTCATCCCATTCATATTTTTCTAATGAAGCAACGTCAATTTCGTTATCGAAGTGACCAATGTTACAAACAATGGCTTCGTTTTTCATTTTGACCATATGATCATGTGTAATCACATGATAGTTACCAGTTGTAGTCACAAAAATATCAGCATGTGCACAAGCATAATCCATGGTAACTACACGGTAACCCTCCATTGCTGCTTGCAAGGCACAAATTGGATCAATTTCTGTCACCCACACTTGTGCAGATAAAGCACGTAACGCTTGAGCAGAGCCCTTGCCCACATCACCATAACCAATCACCACAGCCACTTTACCCGCAATCATGACATCCGTTGCACGCTTAATTGCATCCACTAATGATTCACGACAACCATATAAGTTATCGAATTTTGATTTTGTCACAGAATCATTGACGTTAATTGCTGGGAAAGCCAGTTTGCCTTCTTTATGCATTTGATATAAACGGTGCACGCCAGTTGTCGTCTCTTCTGTTACGCCTTTAATTTGTGCTAAGCGAGTTGAATACCAAGTTGGATTAACTTTTAGCTTTTCTTTAATTGCTGCAAACAGACAGGTTTCTTCTTCAGAACTTGGGTTAGCGATGACAGATAAATCTTTTTCCGCACGAGTACCCAAATGTAATAACAATGTTGCATCACCACCATCATCTAAAATCATATTGGAATAACCACCATCAGCCCATTCAAAAATACGGTGAGTATAGTCCCAATACTCTGTTAGCGTTTCACCTTTAATAGCAAATACAGGCGTTCCACCAGCTGCAATGGCTGCAGCAGCGTGATCTTGTGTTGAGTAAATATTGCATGATGCCCAGCGCACTTCAGCACCCAAATCTTTGAGTGTTTCAATTAACACAGCGGTTTGAATGGTCATATGCAGCGATCCAGTAATACGAGCACCCTTCAATGGTTGTGCTTTTGCATACTCTTGGCGAATTGCCATTAAGCCTGGCATTTCATTCTCGGCTATTGAAATTTCTTTACGACCAAAAGCTGCTAAATTAATATCAGCAATTACATAGTCTTTAATATCAGCTACAGTATTCATATTTTTCCTTTAATAAATGAAAACTGAGCAAGGAAATAAGTCTTTGCGGGCTATTGCTCACCTTTTATATTCCGTGCTCGCACAGTAAAAAGTGAACGCAGTTAGAACATCTCTGAGCCTGGGAGTTTTAGAACAAACTCTCGCAACGTTCCTCAGAATTTTTGCATTATATCGTTAAATGAATGATTTGCAAAAAATCAGACCCCAGGGTCTGCCCATAGTTCATCTACATTATCAATCCCCCAAGTTTCGGTGGTCTCCGGCCCCGCAATCTCGTCTTTTACTGAGGATTTTGACAAATCAATTTCCTCTATGGGTATGCGTGTCTTTGATTTGGTTGAGAAAAAGACTTTGACGATGGGCTGTAATAAGCTTTTCGAAGATTGATCAACCACCACAGCTAAACGTTTAGACTTTAATAAAACCACTGATCCAATTGGATAAATACCGACACTTTTAACAAAAGCCTTGAATATTGCCTCATCAAAATGGCCTTGCCATTGTGCCATTCTTTTTAGAGATACACTGGGCTCCCAACCTGCTTTATATGATCGGTTTGAAGTCACCGCATCATACACATCACAGATAGCCCCCATCTTTGCAAATAAGCTAATATTATCGCCAAGCAACTTTTTAGGATAACCTGTACCATCGACTTTTTCATGATGATGCAAGCACACATCTAGTGCGACAGGATCTTTAATACCGGCTTGCATTAGCAATGCATGCCCCTTTTCAGGATGTAGTTTAACCAAAGAAAACTCTTGATTAGTCAATCCACCAGGTTTGTTGAGCACATGCAATGGCACTGCCACCTTGCCAATATCGTGTAATAACCCAGCTAGTCCAGCTTGTTTAACCTCAATATCTGACAACGCCAGTTCTTTTGCTAGCGCGGTCATCATGGCACAGACAGCAACACTGTGCATGTAAGTATAGTCATCTTGCGTCTTCAAACGTGCCAGGCTGATTAATGCTGCCTTATTACGATCTATCGATGCTGCAATATCATCAACCAATGGCATCACGGCCTCCGCATTAACCGCCTTACCTAAACGCACGTCATTAAACATAGTGGCCACCGCTTCCTTAGAAGCAATAATAACATTTTTGGCTACTTTTATTTCCTGAGATACACGCACCATTTTAACTGGCTTGCGTTTGACAACTGGTGCATCAGATAAACCCGCCGACTCTTCAAAAAGCGCTATATCAGCTTGTTGCTTTTGCTCTACATCAAGCCCTTTACTGGTATCAATTTCAACCTCTTTGACTGCACTTGAATATAGTTTTGCCAGATCTTTTGGATTATTTAAAACAAACTCTGTCTGCCAAAATGGGTGGTGAATCCAAGCCCCTTTTAGTGCATGGATATACATGCCAAGCCTGACTTGTTTGGTTAATATTGTTTTCAGCATAGGTTGACATTTTGGCAAATAAAACAGCGATTTAAATTAAAAAAAAGAGGGCATAAATGCTCTCTTTCAATTAGGTTCCTCAATAAATGACTTATCTTAAATTAGATACCTGCTGCTGCCTTTAACGCTGCCGCTTTGTCTGTTTTTTCCCATGTAAACTCTGGCTCATCTCGCCCAAAGTGTCCATAAGCAGCAGTTTTTGCATAAATGGGTCGTAGCAAATCTAACATTTGCACAATACCCTTAGGGCGCAAATCAAAATGTTCACGCACCAACGCGGTTAGCCTATCATCAGAAATTTTACCTGTTCCATAGGTATCTACCATAATAGATGTTGGCTGAGCCACGCCAATAGCATAACTTATTTGCACCATACATTTATCAGCCAAACCTGCCGCCACAATGTTTTTTGCCACATAACGACCTGCATAAGCAGCCGAACGATCGACTTTAGACGGATCTTTACCTGAAAATGCGCCACCACCATGAGGCGCCGCACCACCATAAGTATCTACAATAATTTTACGTCCAGTCAACCCACAGTCACCCTGTGGCCCGCCAACCACAAAACGTCCTGTTGGATTCACCAAATATTTGACATCGCCTTTAATCAATTCTTGAGGCAACAATGGTTTAATAATCTCTTCAATGGTAGCTTCACGGATCGCATCTAAAGTCATTTCTGGCGCATGTTGTGTTGAAACCAATACGGTATCGATTTTAAAAGGTTTACCATCCACATATTGCAAAGTGACTTGAGCTTTTGCATCGGGACGCAACCATGGTAAACGGCCATCTTTACGCAATTGTGCTTGGCGTTCCATGATACGATGACTGAGCCAAATTGGTAACGGCATCAGTTGTGGTGTTTCATTGACTGCATAACCAAACATCAAGCCTTGGTCGCCCGCACCTTGATCGAGTGGGTCATCGTTTGCATGATCAACACCCTGTGCGATATCAGGCGATTGCTTGTCATAAGCGACCATTACTGCACAAGATTTATAGTCGATACCATAATCACCATTATCGTAACCAATTCGCTTAACTGCCTCGCGTGCTACTTTAATATAGTCGACATTGGCGGTTGTTGTGATTTCACCAGCCAATATAATCAAACCGGTATTTGCAAGTGTCTCAGCTGCAACACGCGCTGTGGGATCTTGTTCTAAAATTGCATCTAAAATACTATCGGAAACCTGATCTGCTAGCTTATCAGGATGGCCTTCAGAAACGGATTCTGAAGTAAAAAGAAATTCATTCATTGTGCGCCTTGAAAATGATAAAGTTGTAAAAAAAAGAAGAGATGACACACCAACTAAAGGCTAAAGCTAGGGCATCAAACCAACGAGTTCGATATTGTAGATGAAAATAACAACCAACCATACACAATTTTTATGTTTGCAGTACTAAAACGACCCATGATGCAGTATTATCCATACCATGAAAAAAAGCACGATGAAATTAACATTCACCAAAATGCAAGGTGCGGGCAATGATTTTGTCGTTATTGACAGTTACACAAAACCTGTTGAATTAACCGCTGCACAAATCCGGCATATCGCCAATCGCAATTTTGGTGCGGGTTGCGATCAGTTACTCATGGTTGAAAAAACCAATACACCACATGTCGACTTTCGCTATCGCATTTTTAATGCTGATGGTGGCGAAGTTGAGCAATGTGGTAATGGCGCTCGTTGCTTTGTGCGCTTTGTAATTGATAAAGGCTTAACGCATAAAAAAATTATTGCTGTAGAAACAGCGAGCGGTGTTATCGAACTAACAGCAGAAGAAAATGGGGAAGTAACGGTTAATATGGGGCCACCAAATTTCAATCCTCAAGCGCTCCCTTTTCTTGCAGACAAGCAACAACTGCAATATTTGCTCCCACTTAACGGCGTGACCCTGCAAATAGCGGCTGTTTCTATGGGGAACCCTCATGCAATAATAGTCGTGGATGATATCAATACCGCACCAGTAGCTGAGCTTGGGCCACAAATCGAATCACATTCGCAATTCCCACAACGTGTCAATGCTGGCTTTATGCAGATAGTCAATCCACATGAAATTCATCTACGTGTATTTGAACGTGGCAGTGGCGAAACGCTAGCCTGTGGAACGGGTGCATGCGCTGCTGTTGTGAGTGGCATACAATTAAATTTGCTACAATCACCTGTATTCGTTAATACCCGCGGTGGACAACTGCATATCACCTGGCAGGGAGCATCATCTGCAGTGATGATGACAGGTCCAGCAGTGATTGTATTTGAAGGCGAAATACAACTCTAAGTATTTAGCATTTAAGCAGATCAAACATGAGGATTAGTCATGCAAGAAAATGAAATCATCGATTATCTAAAAGCACATCCAGCATTTTTTGAAAAAAATGCGCACTTACTTGCGCAGATTCATCTACCCAGCCCACATGGCAATGGCACCATTTCACTTGCAGAACGCCAACAACTTGCACAGCGTGACAAAATAACCGCATTAGAAGAACGCTACGCTGAGCTGGTAAACAATGCGCAAGAAAATGACAAAATAACCAACAAGATGCATCAATTTTTTGTGCTATTACAACAAGCCAAAAATTTTGATGCCGTTGAGCAATTAATTAGCCACAATCTAACTGAGGACTTTAATATGACAGATACTTGCCTGCGTATTTGGACAAGTCCAGCCGACAGCAAAGATGCCGCAAATTTAGTCTTCTCAGCAACACCCGAGTCTATTCGCAGTTGGGTAAATGACATTCACAACGTGTATTGTGGAGAAACTCCTGCAAGCATCAGTATCGATGATTGGTTTATGGTTCCCGCCCAGTCTATTGCGGTATTACCACTAAAAAATAAAGCAGTTTATGGTTATTTAGCATTGGCTAGCGACCAACAAAAACGCTTTTATCTTGGCATGGGTACGGATTTTTTACAAAAGCTCGGCAACCATGTAAGTGCCGCACTTTCTCGTTATCTCGATTAAACTAACAATATTTAACGTACCACCAATCTTGTGGATTTATTAAGCGAATATCTACAATTTCTGACTTTCGAACGTGGCTTGAGTCCGCTAACAAGAGAAAATTACGCGCGCGATATTCAACAATTATGCACACTGAGCGATGCTACTGCGCTAAACGCATTACAGACAGCGCAAGTCCGTCACTATATTGCTCGCTTACATAGCAAGGGCTTAGGCGGCAAAAGTATTGCGCGCATGCTATCAAGCTGGCGTGGCTTCTTTGATTATTTAATGTTACGCCACGGTTATCCCAACAATCCTGTGAAAGGATTACGTGCACCAAAGTCAGCAAAAACATTGCCACAAGCACTCTCAATTGAGCAAGCAATTAAACTGGTTGATGTCAAAGGTGATGATGTATTAAGTGTCAGAGATCATGCTATTTTAGAATTATTTTACTCATCGGGCTTGCGTTTAAGTGAGCTTATTAATCTGAATATGAATCAAATGGATTTTACAGAGGGCACGATTACGGTTACCGGTAAAGGTAATAAAACGCGCATTGTTCCATTGGGCAATCATGCAATTATTGCTATGCAACAATGGTTAAAGTTACGAACAAGCTTACACATCAACGCTGCTGAGGAAAAAGCTGTTTTTATTGGCAAGCAAGGCAAGCGTATGTCTGCGCGTAACATTCAATACCGACTTAAAGCATGGGCGATTAAACAAGGATTAGATTCTTCTGTTCACCCGCATATGTTAAGACATAGCTTTGCTTCGCATGTTTTACAATCTAGCGGTGACTTACGAGCAGTTCAAGAAATGTTAGGTCACGCCAATATCAGCACCACCCAAGTTTATACGCATTTAGATTACCAGCACTTAACGGAAGTCTATGACACAGCACATCCTAGAGCGAAGAAAAAATAAAAATTTAGCGCTGTATTGTTGCGCCATGCATCAATTAGACCGCAACTAAATCATGGTTTTTATGTCGCATTAATTATGGCAAAATAAGCAACATAAAATCAAAATATCAATCGTTCACAAAATAAGGATTACCATGGAACATACATTACCAGCATTACCTTACGCGCAAGATGCATTAGCGCCACACCTTTCTGCCGAGACTTTAGATTTTCACTATGGCAAGCACCACAATGCTTATGTGGTTAACTTAAACAAATTAATTGTTGGCACAGAGTTTGAAAATGCTGCACTAGAAGACATTATCAAAAAAGCATCTGGTGGCGTTTACAATAACGCAGCGCAAATTTGGAATCACACCTTTTTTTGGCATTGCATGAAGCCAAATGGCGGCGCTGCACCAACGGGTGCACTTGCCGATGCAATTGCTGCAAAATGGGGTTCATACGAAGACTTTAAAGCGGCCTTTCAAGCATCAGCGGTTGGCAATTTTGGCTCAGGTTGGACATGGCTCGTTAAAAAAGCAGATGGCACAGTAGATATTGTGAATATGGGTGCTGCTGGTACACCATTAACAACTGGTGATACTGCCCTTCTTTGTATTGATGTATGGGAGCACGCTTACTACATCGATTACCGCAATGCGCGTCCTAAGTTTGTTGAAACATTCTTAACAAGTTTAGTGAACTGGGACTTTGCAAGCACAAATTTTGCCGCTTAACTGGCAATAGTTCAATTGAAAGCCAAGTAAATCCTACTTGGCTTTTTTTGCTTACTGCAACTTTGCTTATTGATAATAAGCAATATCATCAATATTACGCAATCGATACGCGGGTAAAAAGCCTATGTATCAGCAAAAAAGCCTCAAATCTTCCCTTTAAGCGTGATTGTTTTATTGATTGAAAGCCAAGATGCTTTTCGTCCTGACTATTCATCATTAGGCTGTTTATGATTTAGGAGGAAACACATGCAAGACTTTTTAATTTCTATTGGTTTAACTGATAGCAATCATTTTTAATCCTAACCAAAACAGGATTAAATATTGTCATTATTATGGCAGTGGCATTCGTGATTAAATTAATCGCCAGTCGCTTAATTAATAAACTCAAAAACTATTTAAAAGTTAAGGCTGAAGACAATTTAGAAGAATATAAACGCATTGATAGCTTAGGCAGGGTTTTTCGTTATATCGCAACTATCGTCATCACAGTCATAGCGATTATTCAAATTCTAAATGAGCTAGGTATTTCTATCGCACCTGTTTTAGCAGCAGCCGGCGTGGTTGGTGTCGCTATTGGTTTTGGTGCGCAAAGCCTTGTTAAAGACTATTTTACTGGTTTCGTGCTGTTACTCGAGAATCAGGTAAGGCAAGGCGATGTTGTAGAGGTTGGTAGCAAAAGTGGCTTTGTTGAAGAGGTTACTCTACGCTATATCAAAATGCGCGATTATGGTGGCAACGTGCACTATGTCCCAAACGGCAATATTACAACAGTAACCAATATGAGCAGAGAGTTTGCTTTTGCGGTGATTGATGTTGGTGTGGCTTACCGTGAAAATATCGAGCAAGTGATGCGCATTATGGAAGCGGTGGGGGCAACACTCAGACTAGACGAATCGTTTAAACACAATATATTGGACGACATGGAAATGGCAGGCGTCGATCAACTCGCTGATTCAGCAGTCATGATTCGTTGTCGGTTTAAAGTCATCCCGCTGTCACAATGGCTGATCAAGCGAGAGTATTTCAAACGCTTAAAAGCCGCTTTTGATGAACAAGGTATCGAGATTCCATTCCCACACTTAACCATTTATCCAGGCGTCAATCGTGACGGGTTATCTCCTGCTTTCAATGTCAAGCACAATGATAAGCAAGCCTCATAAACAACTCAGATAGTCTGTGTTAATATAATGCGATGTTGCATCGAGTAATCATTCACATAGGCTTAATTGTCTTATTTGCTTTCACGCAAATTGGGGTAGTTACGCATGAAATTAGCCACCTCAATGAAACTGAGCAGCATCAGGAAGAACAGCACAACCATAACAGTCAATGTAAACAATGTTTAAGTGATAGCCATGCCAACATAGCAGACTTAGCATCTGTTTTTAGCTTTGAGCTTAACCCAGCTGAACATCTCTTTACTAGCAAAGCGCTGACTAACAGCTTATCAGTTACATCTGCCTTTTATAGTGCGCGCGCACCACCCATCTCACAACAATAACTTGTTACGCGAGTATTGCGTTTGCAATGTTCGTTTTATTGATTATTTTGTGAGGATTATACAATGCTGTATAAACAATCGTCGCGCTCAGCCGCGACAAACCCTGCTATTGAATATAGCAAAATTTTTATTGCCATTACTGCCACTTTTGCTGGGTGCTTAACAACAAGCGCGTTAAGCTGGGCAGCAGAAGACAATCTACCGAGAAATAACAGCCTCAATATTGCACCCGTTCCTGTTACTGGCAACCCATTAGGTGTTCGATCAGATGAGCTTGTTGTCCCGGTATCTGTGCTCAATGGACGCGAACTGAGTCTGCGTCGAGAAAGTACATTAGGTGAAACGCTAAACGGTATTCCAGGTGTTACTGCAACACAATTTGGCCCGAACGCATCACGCCCTGTTATTCGTGGCTTAGATGCTGAGCGTGTACGCATTATGCAAAATGGGGTGGGGATTTTGGATGCGTCCAGCCTCAGTTTCGATCATGCAGTGGGCATAGATCCATTGATTATTGAGCAAATTGACGTGGTTCGTGGCCCAGCAGCATTACTGTATGGGGGAAGTGCTGTGGGCGGTATAGTCAATGCAATTGATCATCGCATCCCAACAGAATCATTAGAGGGAATCGTTGGACGCGCAGAAGCACGATTTGGTGGTCCAGATGATCAGCGTAATGGTGCAGCCGTCATCGATATCGGTAATGGTCAATTTGCTATGCATATTGATGCCTACAAACGTGAAACAAACGACCTAGATATCCCAGGTTATGCTGTCTCTCGTCGCAAAAGCCAAGCCGATGGAACACCACGTGAGAATCGCGGTAGATTGGCGAACAGCAGTGCTGAAGCTGATGGTGCAGCATTAGGGGCTTCATTAACCTTTGATAATGGTTATGTGGGCGCTTCGGTTTCTACCTTAAATAATAATTATGGCGTTGTCGCAAAAGATGATGTGCGTATTGACATGACCAGCGACCGCTGGGATATCGCCAGTGAATTCACCGACCTTGGTGGATTGATTAACCGTGTTAAGGTTCGCCTTGCGTATACGGATTATCAACATCAAGAAATTGAAGAGGGCGTGGTGGAAACCACATTTAAAAACCGCGGTGTTGAAGGTGCATTTGAGGCCGGTCATGCCAGTATTGGTAACTTAAACGGTTTAATCGGCGTTCAATTTAGCAATACCAATTTTGAAGCTTCTGGAGAAGAGGCTTTTGTGCCGAGTGTCAACACGCAAAATAAAGCGGTTTATCTCTATGAGGAATTAGCCATCGACCAACACAAAATTACCTTTGGTGGTCGTTTGGGGCATACCAGTGTGGATTCAAGCAATAGTGACCGATTTGGCCCTGGCATTAACAATACCTTTAATCCCAACAGTTTTGCATTGGGTGGTTTGTATAAAATTGATGAAAACTGGTCGCTCACCAGCAACTTATCGCACAACGAGCGCGCACCAAGCTACTTTGAATTATTTGCCGATGGCGAGCACAAGGCTGTTGGCGTGTTTGAGGTGGGCGATAGCAATCTTGATGTGGAACGCTCGCGTGGCGTTGACGCACAGATACGCTGGAAAGATGCAAAACACAGCTTCAGTTTAGGCGCTTACTACACCCGCTTTAGTAATTTTATTGGCTTATTCAATACCGGCGTATTTCCAGAACCGGATGTGCCAGAAGCACGATTCTCTGCAGTGCCAGCCACATTCAAAGGCCTAGAGGCAGAAGGTAGTTTCGCGCTGAATGACCAACTCAACCTAAACGTGCGTGGTGATTACGTTCATGCCAGAGATACCCGTAACAACGATTATCTACCGCGTATTTCACCCTTGCGTTTGGGCGCTGGATTGCAATACCAGTTGAACGGATTCAGTGCGCGCATGGATGTCTTACGCGCCTTCAATCAAAATAACACTGCGAATAATGAATTGGCTACCGATGGCTACACCAACGTCAGTGCGCTGATTGCTTACAAATTACGAACCAGGTTTAACATGGAGTTGTTTGCCAGAGCCAATAACCTATTGAATGATGAGATACGTGAACACGCCTCATTTTTGAAAGACGTAGCGCCAGCTGGTGAGCGCTCAATATTGATAGGTGCTCGCGCAGATTTTTAAAAACGTTGTAAAATGAAAAAACAGGGTTGGCATCTTATGATGTCAATCCTGTTTTTAAGCCAGTAGAATTAAACCCCAAATCATGACCACATTAACAAGTGCAACAAAAACGGCCGCACTACCAATATCTTTAGCGCGTTTTGCTAATGCATGTCGCTCAATAGAAACACGGTCAACTACCGCCTCTACCGCAGAGTTCAACAACTCAACGATTAACACTAAAAGCACACTACCAATCATCAAAATACGGTGAATGACTTCAGGGGTCAGATAGAGCGCCAGCGGAATAAGCACCACCGCCAAAAACACTTCCTGTCTAAACGCATCCTCATGCTTAAACGCTGCCCTAAAACCCTCTAAAGAATAACCAAGCGCATTCATCAAACGCCGCAATCCAGTTTTGCCTTTAAACGGACTTTCTGTATGTGCTTGATTGTTTGAGTCGGATTTGTTCATGATGCATCACCAAAAAAATATTCGCTATATTTTAACATGCGTTATTATGTTGTTTTCTTGAACATCTACATAGTAAAGGTTTTGTGACATGGCACGTATGGTAAATTGCATCAAATTAGGTAAAGAGGCAGAAGGCATGGATTTTCCACCTTATCCTGGCGAGCTCGGTAAACGCATTTACTTGGAAGTTTCCAAAGAAGCATGGGCAGCTTGGTTAAAACAACAAACCATGCTGGTCAACGAAAATCGTCTCAGTTTAGCTGATCCTACTGCACGCCAATATTTAAAAGAGCAAACAGAGAAATATTTCTTTGGAGAAGGTGCTGATGTGGCAGAAGGTTATGTGCCAGAAAACAAATAAATCGTTTTTCTTATTGCTGTAAAAAACTTAAGGAACCTGTGAAAAAAGTTGTTTTCTTACTGGTGGCTTTCTTTTTGTTTCAGCGGTTTTACCAACATGAAACGATACAAGTTGGCGCTATTAAACATAATGACATCATTTTGTATGCAACGGATTGGTGTGGTTATTGTGCAAAAACCCGTCAATTTTTGGACGAAAATCATATTCAATATACCGAATATGATATTGAAAAATCAGAACAAGGACGCCAACAATATGCTGCGCTTAATGCCAGAGGCGTTCCAGTGCTCGATATCAAAGGCACGATTATTTATGGCTATGACATGAAAAATACCAAACATGTATTAAGTACTTTGCATTTAATGTAGCTTGCTTTTAGACAAAAAACCCGCTATTAGCGGGTTTTTGATTGTATGCATTGTTTATTTTTTTGACTGGTGCGTTTTAACGCCTTCAGCAGTCGCTAACAATAATATATCAGCTGGACGCGCGGCAAATAAACCATTTGTCACCACCCCAACAATTTGATTGATTTTCGCTTCCATTGCAACAGGATCTGAAATTGTTAAGTTATGTACATCTAAAATGATATTGCCATTATCGGTTGTAAAGTCACGCAATTTTGGTTGACCACCCAGCTTAACTAACTCGCGCGCTACTTGTGAGCGAGCCATTGGTAACACTTCTACTGGCAATGGAAATTTACCCAACACAGGTACATATTTGGTTTCGTCACAAATACAGATGAATTTTTTTGCCACCGCCGCCACAATTTTTTCACGGGTTAATGCACCACCACCACCTTTTAGCATATGCATGTGCTCGGTAATTTCATCCGCACCGTCAACATAAATATCCATACCATCAACGCTATTCAAATCAAACACTTCGATATCATGTCCCCGCAAGCGTGCAGCCGTTGCTTCAGAACTTGCTACAGCACCTTCAATTTTGTGTTTCACCTTCGCCAGCTCTTCAATAAAGAAATTAGCTGTAGAGCCTGTACCAACGCCTATAATGCCTTCTTTAACATATTCAACCGCTGCTTTAGCGACCTGTTGTTTTAATTCATCTTGCGTATATGCCATTTTAAGTAGATCCTTAACAAAGTCTTTATAATATAACCAAAGCGTAACTATACACTGCTCTATAAAATTTAAACAATGTCAAAACTACCCATACCAGATTATCTCAGCAAGATTGAAAACGCCCGGGTGTATGATGTGGCCATCAATACACCATTAGATTTACAGCCTATTTTATCGACGCGCACATCCAATCGCGTCTTATTAAAGCGCGAAGATATGCAACCAGTGTTTTCGTTTAAATTGCGCGGCGCGTATAACAAAATGGCCCATTTATCTGCCGAGCAACTCAGTCGTGGTGTGATTGCGGCCAGCGCTGGTAACCATGCACAAGGCGTTGCTTTGGCAGCACAAAAACTTAATTGCCGTGCCGTGATTGTGATGCCAACCACTACCCCACACATTAAAATTAATGCCGTCAAAAGTCGTGGCGCTGAAGTCATCCTAATCGGCGATAGCTATTCAGATGCTTATGTGCATGCCTTGCAATTAGAACAATCCGAGAACCTGACTTTTGTGCATCCGTATGACGATCCTGATGTGATTGCTGGGCAAGGCACGATTGGGATGGAAATTCTAAATGCGCATCCTGAGCCTATTGAAGCAATCTTTTGCTGCGTTGGTGGTGGTGGTCTAGTTGCTGGTATTGCAGCTTATGTCAAAGCAAAACGACCCGAAATCAAGATTATTGGTGTAGAAGCCAAAGACGCAGAGGCCATGACCCAATCCCTAGCAACTGGTCACCGCGTCATGCTAGAACAGGTTGGTTTATTTGCAGACGGTGCAGCTGTTAAACAAGTCGGCGAACATACTTTTGCCTTATGCCAGCATTATGTAGATGAAATGATTGTAGTCGACAATGATGCTATTTGCGCTGCGATTAAAGACGTCTATGAAGATACGCGTAGTATTTTAGAGCCTGCTGGGGCACTTGCAACGGCCGGCATAAAAACCTATGTTGAACAACAAAAAATAACTGGCAAAACCTTAATTGGCATTGCTTCTGGCGCGAATGTCAATTTCGACCGTCTGCGCTTTATTGCAGAACGAGCCGAAGTGGGTGAAAAGAGAGAGGCGCTTTTAGCCGTTACTATTCCTGAAAAACCAGGTGCTTTTAAGTCATTCTGTAGTTTATTAGGTAATCATAATATCACCGAGTTTAATTATCGCTATGCCGATTCAGCAATAGCACATATTTATGTGGGTATCGCCATCGTTGATGTAATGGAAACACAATCATTGATTAAAAACCTTAAAGCGCAAGGTTTAGACGCCCTAGACTTGACTGATAATGAGTTAGCAAAATTACATTTACGCCATTTAGTCGGCGGTAGAGCACCACAAGCAGATAATGAGGTGGTATTCAGATTTGAATTTCCTGAAAAACCAGGCGCACTCAGAAAATTCCTAAATGCCATGCAACATGATTGGAATATCAGCTTATTCCATTATCGTAATCATGGTGCCGATTTTGGTCGCGTGCTTGTTGGTATGCAGGTACCGCCACACCAACTCAAGCTATTCCATGCTTTCTTAGAGAACCTAGGCTACCCCTATTGGGATGAGTCCAATAACCCAGCCTATGCTTTATTCCTGGGTTAAATTCAAGCTTTTACTTAGTGGACTATCCTAACTGGTCAGATAGGCTTAAAACGGATGGTGCATTTTCCTTTATAATTCAATCAGAACTTTTGCATCATTTTGGCATCGGTATTTAGTAAAAATACCTTAGTAAATAACGACAATGGAGAATCGGGATGAAACAAAGTATAGCGTTTAGTAAAACGCGAGTAAGTTTAATGTTAATTACACTCATCACAACGCTTAGTGCTTGTAATCAGCAAAATGCTGATGAAGTGACAGCAGCGGAAACACCAGCACAAGCCACTGAAGTGACGGCTAATAGTGCAGGTGTAGCTTACATCACTAGCCAAAATGCTGGTGTGAGTGTGGTAGATTTGAGCACAATGGAAATCATCAAGAATATTGATGTAAAAGCTGAAAGTCCGCGTGGCTTAGGCATCACAGATGATGGCAAAAAATTAATTGTTGCTACCCGAGAAAATGAAAGTATTGCTGTTATTGACACAGAAACTGGTGAAGTTATCCAACAAATCAATGTCGGCAAAAACCCAGAATTTGTGCGTATTCGTGGTAATTTCGCGTTTGTTTCATCAGAACCAAGCGCGGTTGGTGGCCCTCCACCAAAACCTGGATCAAAAGAGGAAGATGACGACGACGATGATGACGATGACAAAACACCAGCACGCATTGCCATTGTTGATTTAAACAAAGGTGAAAAAATCAAAGAGATTGTTGGTGGACCAGAAACTGAAGGTATCGAATTTTCAGGCGACGGCACACAAATCGTCATCACCAATGAAGCGGATAACACAATCACCGTCCATAATATTGAAACTGGTGAGTTAGTTAAAACAATTCATACGCATGAGTATGGCGACCGCCCTCGCGGCATCAAAATATCGCCAGATGGCAAAACCTATGTTGCAACCTTAGAGTATGGCAATAAATTAATGGTTCTGGATCAAGACTTTAATCTTATTCGTACAGTAGATACTGGCAACGTACCATATGGCGTTTCTTTTGATGCAACTGGTGATCACATTTATGTGGCTGCGAATAAAGACAAAGTATTGCAAGTATTTGATGCAAAAACTTACGAAAAAATTAAAGATATTCCAACTGGCAACCGTTGCTGGCATTTTAGTTTTACACCAGATGACAAACAAATTTTGTTGGCCTGCGGTAAATCCGATGCAACTTTTGTAATCGATACTGAAACCCAAGCAGTAACAAAAGAAATACCAACACCTGGTATGCCTTGGGGAATTGTGACTTATCCTAAATCAATGGGTAGTTTAGATACCAAACTTTAATCGAGATAAACTGCACCAACAAACGCCATGGGCACTTAATAACTAAGTGCCCATTTTTTACCCTTTACCTATCATGACAAGCTCACCATATTCATCTGGTGAGATCAATCCTGCTTTTGATGCCAAGTCTGGCATCACAATCATCGCATTAACGGCATCCGCTATGACTGGCGCTTCAAAATCAGCCTGCATTGCACGGCGTTTCTTCATAACGTCCACGCATTGTTAATTCCTATTAGGCTATTTATTAATGAAATACAGTTATTTTTTGGTATGATAAATAGAGTTTTCACTATAAGGTAAAAGTATGGCGCGCAATGTACTAGGAACCGAATTACAAGTGTGCAGCTTAACGCCACTCACTGGATTCACTCGCAATGGCTGTTGTGAAACGGGTGCTGAAGATGTCGGCAGTCATACGGTATGCGCTCAAGTAACTGACGAGTTTCTCGCCTTTTCCAAAGCGCAAGGTAATGATTTAAGCACACCGCGTCCTGAATATGGTTTTGAAGGCCTACAAGCTGGTGATCGTTGGTGTATTTGTGCAGCACGTTGGCTAGAAGCGAGTGAAGCGGGGTTTGCACCGCCAGTTATCTTAGAGTCCAGTCATGAAAAATGTTTAGCTATTGTCAGTTTGTCAGACTTGAAATATCACGAATTACGCTAAAATCAAAGTATCTTTGTGCATTTTTATGTGAAATTACGTCTAGCATGAGAAGCAAAAAATCATTGTATCAATTGGATGGATTAAGACAGTTAATTTTGGTTTTATTGATGCAAGTGCAAGGCATCCAACCGCAGGGAGTACATTTAGTACAACAAGGTAAGATAACGTCGCAATTGTGTTAAACAATTAAAATTTTTTTTGATTGTTAATGCGAGAGTACAAGGCGTTTTAGCGCCGACGGTACAACTGGTACGGCAAGCGTAGAACAACGCAGTAATTTCGCATTAAAAACAAAAACTGTTTGCTCTGGTGTTGCCTGGGCCGTTAATCCTGAACCAAATAAGTTCAGGTGGTAACAGCCTAAAGCGCATTAGGTTCGCTCGCCAAGGGTCACTTAAAAGTGAACCCAACTTAGAGCGATCACACCGCAACTTGATGAGCCGAAACCTATAACAAAGACTAGTTCAAGGAATATTAGACCCAAGCAACACCAGAGAAAACAAGCGAATAATCAGTTTGAAATATAACAGATTGTGTATTTTGATAATTTAAAGTAGCTTACTTTGCTCAGCAATCGCATCATCAATTTGATTCTGCATTGCACTAATCCTACGCCTATAATCCCCAATATCAATATTACCACTCTTGGTATTCAACACTTCATGCGATAGATTCAGCGCCGCCATGATTGCAACACGTTCCGCACCAACTACCTTGCCAGAATCACGTATATCACGCATTTTTTTGTCAAGATAAGCAACAGCATCCATTAATCCTTGACGTTCCTCATCGGTGCAAGACACAGTAAACTCGCGTCCCATAATTTGCACATCTACTGATTTTGCGATACTCATGCAACCTCTTCATTTTCTGGCAATGTGCTTAATAAACCTTCAAGCTTAGTACTGGCCTGCACTATTTTGCTGTTTAATGCATCTGTTTTTTCACGTAATTGCATGTTTTCTGCGCGCAACAAGGCACACAAATCAACCAGCTTTGCCAACTTTACTTCCAACTCTTTTATATCTGCGTCCATTACCCAACTATAATTTAAAAAATTCATACTAGTCAATAGTTAACAAGCGCCATTCAAAGTAATTTAATAAAAATACCCATTCTGTTGTTTTCAAGTTTTGGTTGTTTTCTCTCTCACATCGCTTATAATTCGAAGCATTGTTAGGTGCCTTTATTGTTTTAAACAATAAGGTGAAACTGGGAAATAGGTGCATTAAATAACATTTAATAAGTCCTATGCTGCCCCCGCAACGGTAAGTGAGCGTTATTCATGATACTGCTATCAGCCACTGAGTGTAAAACTTGGGAAGGCGCACTATCAGAGCTCACAAGCCCGGAGACCGGCCTCACAACGACCTGCCTACTGTAGGCACGCTAGGACATACCGCGGGGTGACGGTACCAAAAGCTGACACGCTGTCATTTCAGCGTGCTTTTTTTGTTTATCCACCAACCTTCTGTATTCCCTAGTTTAAATCACACGCATGCGGGGTCGCATGTTAATAGGGAAAATATAATGAAAAAAACCATCATCGCCAGCCTATTCGGGCTGGCATTTACACCTCTTTACGCCAATGAAAATATCGCTCTTCAAGATATTGTAGTGACTGCTGCACGCGTATCGCAACCGCGTGAAAGTGTAATAGCTGACGTCACAGTGATTAATCAAGAAATGATTGATCGCTCTGGGCAATCTACTTTGGTTGATTTATTGCAAATGCAACATGGTATAGAAGTGAGTAATAGCGGCGGCTTAGGAAAGCCTGCCAGCATTTTTATGCGAGGCACCAATAGCAGTCATGTAGTTATTTTAATTGATGGCATGAGAATTAGCTCAGCAACTTTTAGCACAACTGCAATAGAGAATTTGCCATTAGCTCAATTTGAAAGAATTGAAATATTACGTGGTCCAGCAACAAGTTTATATGGTCAAGATGCAATAGGAGGTGTCATTCAACTTTTTACCCGTAAAAACTACAATAAACCCTCATTTTATGGCAGTTTAGGTTATGGCCGATACAACACATTTCAAGGTGATATTGGCGCTTCCGGAAAGGTGAATGATACGGCATTTACAGTTGGCTTATCTGGTGTTAATACAAATGGATTTGACAGCATAAAAAATAATAATCCAAACATTCAAGATAATGATGGCTATGACAATCTTGCAGTTAATTTTAGACTGAATCAAACAATTGCTTTAGGTCATGAACTTGGGATGCAGTTTTTTCAAAGCAAAGGTGAGACAGCTTTTGATGATAGCTTTAATTTAACAAACTTCGATTCAAGAACAAAGTTACTACAAAGATCAATCAATTTTACCGCCAATAATCAATGGCTATCTTTTTGGCAATCAAAATTACGCGTTGGCATGAGCCAAGATCAACAATCTAACGTTGATGAAGATTTTATTGGTGCCATTGCGCGCAGTAGATTTGATACTGAACAAACACAAATCAATTGGCAACATGACTTCAGTTTGCCAGTAGGTGTTTTATCATTAATGTATGATCGTCTAGAGGAAGAAGTGACTTCGACAACGGTTTATGACCAAACTGAGCGAGTCAATAATGGTTACGTTGCCAGTTATTTTGCAGATTATGGTAACCATAGCTTTCAAACAAGTTTCAGACGTGATCTTAACTCACAGTTTGGTCAAGCGAGTACGGGCAATATTGGATATGGCTTTAAACTCTCGCCTGCATGGCGTGTTAGCGGTAGCTATGGGACAGCTTATAAGGTTCCTACTTTTAATGACCTATACTACCCTTTCGAAGATTTTGGTTTTGGCTTTAGCTATCAAGGAAACCCTAATTTGCAACCTGAAAAGTCTAAAAACAAAGAAATCACATTATCCTATAACGATGGTAATACTGGCCTCAATGTCACTGCTTTTGAAAATACAATTAGCAATCTTATTTTGCCTGCACAAGGTATCCCTGCTGATACTGCGGTAAACCTAGGTAATGTAACGATTAAAGGCATTAGCCTATACGGAGATTATCAAACAGGACCGTTTACGCTGGGGGGTAGTATTGACATACAATCACCAACAGATGACACTAGCAACCTCATCTTAGCCAGACGTGCAAACCGTCATGCGCAACTTAACTTAAGCTACCAACTACGCAATTGGCGATTCGGTTCTGAAATATTAGCAAGTTCACATCGGTTTAATGACAAAGCAAATACACGCAGATTAGCGGGTTATAGCGTGCTTAACCTAAATACTGAGTATCTACTCAATAGCAACTTAAAAATACAAGCCCGTTTAAATAATGTATTGAATAAAGAATACACCTTTGGTTTAGATTTTAATAACTTGCCCTATCAAGTGCCAGGCGCCAACTTATTTGTCAACCTTAGATGGGAATCAAAGTAGTTAATTTACCACCAGCATTAGCGTGCTTTTTTTAAAAAATGTTATGATGTTGTCTACGAATACGGAGAAGTTTATGAAGCAATCACCAATCATCAGCCCTTTAACCATTGCAGCCATCTTGGCTTTTTTCATGTTACTCACGCGCGGTAGCCATGTCATGACGCATGTAGCACTTCCTGATGCCAGTTTGGCGTTATTACTGATTGGTGGTCTTTATTTAAAAAGGGCTGTTTGGTTTGCTTTTTTTGTTGTGCTTGCAACAAGCATTGATTTTGGTGCAGCGGCGATTGATAGCTTTCAGGCTTTTTGTTTAACAGATGGTTATTGGGGTATGTTGCCAACTTACGCTGTGATGTGGGTTGCAGGGCTTTGGTTAGGTCAGCAAAGCAAGCCATATCACTTGCTGAAATATGCCGTCACTAGCGTATTGTCAACATTGTTCGCTTTTGTCATTTCAACTCAAACTTATTATCTATTCTCTGGGCGCTTTCCTGCTAATGGCTTGATAGAATCGCTAAAGCATGGCTGGGAATACTTACCAAGTTATATGGGTTATACCTTGATGTATCTCATCGTATTTTGGGTGCTGGCTCGAGTATTGCCAACCCTTAATCTGCGTGCGGCTGCTTCTAGTTCATAACCCCGTTGGTTCATCATCCAATGATATGGTAAACATAAGCCGCGTTAGCAATAAGTTCTAACGCGGCTTTTTAATTATAAAGATGAAAAAACACAGTTATTCTGAGCAAGATAAAGAAGCGATTTACAGAGTCATTGCCGAACGGCGTGACATGCGTCACTTTCTGCCTACCCCTATTCCAACTGCGTTATTGACCAAACTATTACAAGCCGCCCATCAAGCACCCAGTGTTGGGCTTATGCAGCCTTGGCGATTTATTCGAATTAATGATATAGCGCTGCGTAAAAAGATCCATCAGCAGGTTAATGAAGAGCGCATCAAAACAGCAGCAGCGATTGGTGAATATGAAACCACAGCGCGCATGGCTGAGTTTATGCGGCTGAAAGTAGAAGGCGTTTTAGACTGCGGTGAGTTACTTGTAGTCACTTTATGCAATGATAGAGAGAAGTATATTTTCGGTCGCCGCACCATCCCTGAAATGGATATGGCATCGGTAAGCTGTGCGATTCAAAACTTATGGCTGGCAGCACGAGCAGAAGGCATAGGCATGGGCTGGGTGAGTTTATTTGACCCAGAAAAACTCGCCAGCTTATTAAAAATGCCGACAGGCGCAAAACCAATTGCCGTTTTATGTTTAGGTTATGTCAACAGCTTTTATAAAGCGCCAATGTTAGTTGAAGAAGGTTGGGCAACAGAAAAACCACTGAGCGAAATGTTAATGGAAAATTATTGGGACAGTGATTCTGAGATCAAATGAACACTCTACCGCAACGCATTATCTGTCTGACTACTGAAACTGTAGAAGTGCTTTATATGCTAGGCGAGCAAGATCGCATTGTTGGCATTTCTGGTTATACAACGCGTCCTGCTATTGCACGTCAAGAAAAACCAAAAGTCGCTGCCTTTACGACCGCTAAAATAGATAAAATCTTAGCGCTAAAACCAGATTTAGTATTAGGCTTTTCTAACTTACAGGCCGATATTGCTGCTGCACTCATACGCGCTGGTATTGAAGTGCACGTATTCAATCAGCGTTCTATAGAAGATATTTTTCGCATGATTATCACCACGGGTCGCCTCGTTGGGGCAACATCGAAAGCGGAAAATATTGTTCAAGCATTAGAAAGTCAAATTGCTGCGGCACGCAACAGTGCCAGCACATTGCCGCGTAAGCCCAAGGTCTACTTTGAAGAATGGAATGACCCCATGATGTGTAGCATACGCTGGGCAGCTGAACTGATTGATATAGCTGGCGGAGAAGATTGTTTTCCTGAATTAAGCCAATTACACAGTGCAACTGAACGTATTGTCACAGCCGCCCAAGTGCTAGAACGCATGCCAGATATTGTGATTGGCTCTTGGTGTGGTAAAAAATTTAAGCCCACAGAAATCATATCGCGACCAGGTTGGCATGTCATGCCTGCCGTAAAAAATAAGATGGTATTTGAGATAAAATCTGCAGATATTTTGCAGCCTGGTCCTTCGATATTTTTACATGGTCTACAGCAATTACAAACCATTATGCAACAATGGGGAAAGACACAATAAGATGGCAGTGCATTTGGTGTTAGGTGGCGCGCGCTCTGGCAAAAGCGCTTTTGCAGAAAAACTTGCGGCAACTAGTCAGTTATCAGTCACTTACATTGCAACTGCGCAAGTGTACGATGACGAATTTGCAAAACGCATTGCACACCATCAAGCACGTCGCCCCGCAGATTGGCAACTGATTGAAGCCCCGTTCAATCTTGCATCGGTATTAGCAACACAAGCAAAAGAATATACCGTTGTTATTGTAGATTGCCTCACACTATGGCTAGCACAATGCATTTGCCCCGATTGTGCATTACCCGCAAAGGTGAGCTGGGAAAATGAGCGGGCGGCATTCATTAATGTCTTGCCGAATCTTAAAGGCGATGTCATTTTAGTGAGCAATGAAGTTGGCATGGGCATTGTGCCCTTGGGTGAAATTAATCGCCAATTTCAAGATGAACAAGGTCGTTTAAATCAATCGATAGCAACATTAGCAGATAAAGTAAGCTTTATCGCTGCTGGTTTGCCAATACAACTAAAAGGATAGCCATGGTTGAATTTGTACTAAAAGATGAATATATCGCCTTATGCGATTTATTGAAAGCAGAAGGCATTGCAGAGAGTGGGGGCCAAGGCAAAGCCATGGTGGCGGAGGGTATTGTCACGGTAGATGGTGAAATAGAATTACGTAAAACAGCTAAAATTCGTGCTGGGCAAATGGTTGAATGTTTAGGGCAACAAGTAAAAGTGATTGCCGCTAATAAACAATGATTCGTTAGTGATTCACAAAATTAATTTTTGGACTATCACCACTAAAATCGAGTTGCGTCAGACTGCCATAATCAATATTAAATCTAAACAAGCTTTTTAATTCCATACTCAGCACATAGGCAAGCAAAGCTCTAATCATGCCGCCATGGGTCACAAGCAGCACATGTTGCTTGTGATATTGACTGAGGATTTCATTAATAAAGGCGATGCCACGGGTTTGCAGTTGATTAAAGGTCTCGCCATTCGGTGGTGGCATGTGTGCATAGTTCTGCGCCCACTCATCAAAATAATCACGCGGAATATCATCCCACGCTTGCATTTCCCAATCGCCAAAATGCAGCTCTTTTAAACGATCATCTTGCCTGATATTATTTAAATTAAGTGCTTCAGCTAATTTAACGCAACGTTGTAATGGGCTACAAAATACCGCATCAATCGGCATAGTAGATAATTTTTTTTGCGTGATTAACACTTCTTGCATAAAGTTAACAGAAACATCAACATCTGTTTGCCCGTAACAAACACCCGGTGCAATTTGCAAGCTTGTGTGGCGAATTAAAGTCAATTTCAACGAGACATACTCCATAAAACCAAACCAAAATAAAATGCAATTTCTGCCATTTGCTGCATGGCACCCAGCGTATCTCCCGTATAACCATCTAACCAATAGTTAATTTTACGATGCCACCACACACCAACTAACAGCATGGGGAGAAGCGTTAATAATGCAACATTCAAAAGCGATTGCGTAAGACCATGATGAGCATATTGGTAGGCAATAAAAACTAAAAAAGGCAACAAGCCCAACACATTAGCCAACACTAAATCGGGTCGGTTAATGTATGTAGCCAGCGGCTTTGCTTTACCTTCCATTTTTGTATAGCGCAATGTCGCCATTATCCATACTGCACTTAAACGACTGAGCGCATGACCCATTATTAATGCATAAGCAACAAGCTGATGACTCAAGCTTGATAACAATTCAAACTTAACAAATAACGCTAAAAATATAGCAATTGCGCCATAAGTACCCAGCCTAGAATCTTGCATGATAGTAAGTATTTGCTCACGCTTCCATCCGCCTCCCATACCATCTGCACTATCCGCCAAGCCATCCTCATGAAAGGCGCCCGTTAAATAAATTGTGCTTGCCATACTGATTAATACAGCAAGGGTTTGGGGCAAAAATCTTGCATTCAATAGATAAAAACCAGCGCCTACTGCGCCAACTAAAATACCAATCAATGGAAAATATTTGGCCGAATGATTTAAGTCTTCAACCTTAAAATTTGTAAAACTAGGCACTGGCACCCGTGTAAAAAAGCCAACTGCCAATAAAAAATAGCGCCACTCTAATGTAAAGCGACTTAACATTGTTTGCTCACCCCAGCACTTTCAAAACTCGCCATTTCATTTAAACAGTTCACGGCAGATTGCACTAATGGATAGGCAAGCACAGCGCCCGTGCCTTCACCCAACCGTAAACCCAAATTCAATAATGGTTTTGCATTTAAATAATCTAACATTAATTGATGCCCCAGCTCATCCGAGCAATGCGAAAAAATACAATATTGCACTATATTCGGTTGCATTTTTGCCGCAACCAACAGTGCCGAAGTTGCAATAAAACCATCAATCAACAACACTGCTTTACCCCGCGCAGCGCCTAACATTGCACCAACCATCATGGCGATTTCAAATCCACCAAAAGTCATTAATACTTTCAATGGGTCGGCATTATCCAACTCATGCTGATCAAGCGCATGGCGCAATACCGCTGTTTTTTTAAGCAGCCCTTCATCATTCAACCCTGTGCCGCGCCCAACACATTGCGTAATTGGTAAGTTGCACAATAGGCTCATCATACAACTTGCAGAAGAAGTATTACCAATCCCCATCTCGCCAAAAGCAACAATATTGGTGCCCGCATCCAATTCTTGCTTTACAATTGCCTGCCCAGCAATTAGCGCCTGCTCACACTCATGCGCAGTCATCGCCGGCGTGTGCAAAAAGTTTTGTGTGCCAAATGCAATTTTGGTATTGATTAAATGTGGCGTATGATTAAAATCAAAATTAACGCCACTATCAATCACCTGCAAAGCCATATCATGCTGCTTGGCAAACACATTAATGGCTGCGCCACCCGCTAAAAAATTCATCACCATTTGCGCAGTTACCGCCTGCGGATAAGGACTCACGCCCTCCTCTACAATGCCATGATCACCAGCAAACACCAACACACTAGGCCGATGCAATTGCGGAGACTGTGTATTTTGAATTGCACCCACTTGCAGTACAATCGACTCTAACGCACCTAACGCACCTAAGGGCTTTGTTTTGCTATTGATTTTTTGCAGTAAAATGGATGTGATTTCTGTACTGATAGGATCAACACAAATATCAGAAAATTGAATTGTTTGCATACAGCATTACTATAATTGATAACCAACAAAAAAGCCCGCACAGACTTTTCTGTACTGATAGACAAATAATACATCACTCAATTATTATTCGACTCCTTTAAAGCAAACAACCCTCCAGTCATGCCAACCTGATTAACTCATCACCAAAGTACAATGCCAGACTTATTTTTTATCATTTTTCAAACATTAAATATCATTAAATGTTCCCAGTTGAATAATATTTGCTATAATGCGCGACTTGCAATTAATTTCATTAGTCGCAACGGCCCGATAGCTCAGTTGGTAGAGCAGCGGATTGAAAATCCGCGTGTCACTGGTTCAATTCCAGTTCGGGCCACCAGTAAAATCAATGACTTACGTGACATTCTATCTGGTCATTTAAATTTTAATCCGCGTGTCCGCGGAGATATCATACGAAGACATCCATCAAAGCCCATTAAACTGTGAACTTACGGGCCTCTAGTAAAACTTCATTCAATCACACACCCATCACACACTTTACCGGTGTGAAAACTTATAGCTTTATGTCTATAAATTTTATTTGTAGTCCATCCCGATAGTGTCAAACCATCTTAATGTTGTTCAAAACAATGATCACAAGCGTCGTTTTTTGGAGCACTTTTATAAATAATTGCAAAATTACTTGCGGCTTTAGGTGGCTCCATATGTCAACAGGTTCAGATGATTAATTAGCAAAAATTTAGTTAAGAAGTTTCAACTGATTTAATGCAATGGACTCAAGTTGTTTTGCTACTTTATTATCTGATAATCTACACTCACTAATAAAGTCAGCATAAGCCCTACGATTATGTTCAATTAAGCCGTCAAATATTTGATTGGCTACTAATAAAGTAACATTAAACTGGCTTAAACCATCGATAAATACCTTTCTTGGTGATAGTTTATTTTTATTGTTTACCAGCTCGACAAAATCAATTTGGATGCCATTCTTATTTTTAAGCATCCTTGGTGTAATAACACCATCTTTAATATCAACCATCGCATCAAATCTAGAGATGTTGATTAAACCAAGATCTGGCACATCTATTTTGACGTCACAAGATAAGACGGTAGTAGATTGTGAATTGAAGTGATAAATTCTAAAAAAATGTATGGCATCAAAACTCCCGTGATAAGAGGCTAAAACTTCCCCCTTAAATGTGCCCACAAATTTTACACCCTCACTGGCAAGATATTGCTTACCATCAGGTGAATGATTAATTAGTTCAATAATAGGCATCAGTTTCGACTCGTTTCCAATTCGAATTTGCCGACTTGCAAGGTACTCATTTAAATAACAAGTAATGTTTTTTTTATCAAAATCAGTGTTCTGCCAACCAAAAAGAAGTAGAAACTGCTTAATCGACTTTGGTAGTTTTACGAGATCATTGTGATAATCACTTAATTCATTAATGCCAACATTGCTCCACCCAAAGAATTTTTGATAGCTTTCATAAAAATCAACAAACGCTGGATCCAGGCCTAATTTTGGATTTATTCTAATATGATTTTCCCGATCTAATTTTAACCAGCTGGGCGATACGAGAAGGTGAGTTGGCGTTATTATTTTGATGGGTAAATTTGGGTTTTTAGGGAATATGCCACGGCCATATTCACCATGACGGAGTTCCACATTATCTGCAACACCACCTAATGCCCTGAATTTTTCTAGTATTTCTGCAAATATCATTTTTACTTAATCAGTCATTTCGTAGAACTTATGTTATCCTTAATACATATCTGTTATAACAAATTTTAATTTTAATTTTAATTTTTTCATTATGTCATTACTAAATTTATACAATAATAAATTACGTTTGAATCTAGTCTCCGAGTCGGGCGGAATTAAATTCACGTCATCATCCCAAGTGGATAAAAATATTTTACTTAAAACAATAAGTAAAATAGTCTTGTTTTTAACAGTCTTTATCTTTTCTTCATCAGCTTTTGCTATGCAGATATTCGTTAGAACTCTCACTGGTAAGACAATTACTTTAGAAGTAGAGCCTAGTGATAGTGTTGAAAACGTAAAAGCAAAAATTCAAGACAAGGAAGGTATCCCTCCTGATCAACAGAGACTTATTTTTGCAGGAAAACAGCTTGAGGATGGTCGAACGTTGAGTGATTATAATATTCAAAAAGAGGCCACCTTACATTTAGTGCTGAGGCAGGTCAGAGCTGCATTAGATAATCAGGATTTGACGGTTATTAGACAAATTAATGCGCAAGTAACATCGGCGCAACGTCTATCTGATAGTCAAATTAGAAATGTCACAGACCATATTCAAGGATTGCGTCGTAACTTTAATGTAAAGAATAATCAGATTTCTTTAGATGTTAACTCACCTCAGTTAAATGAACTGAAACAGGCTTACCAACAATTGAGTAGTGCTGTAAATCGAGCACCGATTCAATTGGTTCAAAATAATATTTCTGCTAATGGCTCATCAACTAGGACGGATGTTGGTGGGGGCTACATTAAATTATCCGAAGCTAATGCGTTGCCTAGTGATATATCAGTGATCGATTCCAATACGCAGTCAGCTAATTTAAATGACCGTTTATTTGGTGATAAGCAGATGGGTATTTGGGCATCAGGCACATTTGATTATGGTTCTCTTAGCCGTAACGACTTTAAAACTTCTGGCGTGACCGTTGGGATTGATTACCAATTAAATCCGCGTGTGATTTTAGGTGCTGCGATTGGTTACGGTTGGCAGCATGTTGATCTTGATTCATTAGGTTCCAAAGTAAACTCTGATCAAACAACAGGAACGATATATAGTATTTATCAAGCAGATAACGATTGGTTTGCTGATGCATTACTTGGATATGGCGATCTAAAATTAAAGAACAGTCGATATTCAAGTGCTGCGGATAGTGTATTTAAAGCGACACGTAATGGTGAAACAATATTCGGTGCTATCAGCGTAGGTAAAACTTTTGTAATAAAGAAAGCTATCTTTCAGCCGTATATAAGATTTACTCAGATGACTTCTTCATTGAATGCTTATGATGAAGGATCCAATACCAACGCGCTTGCCTATGAAAAAGAGACTGTTGAAAGTCGAACAATGTCTGCTGGTATTACTGCCGCATACGACATTCTGCTTGAAAGCGGTAAGTTAACTCCAAGTGCGAAACTTGAAGTTAGGCATAATACGCGCGGCTCAATTAATCAGTTAGTCTCATATGCAGATACGCCTACTGAGTCGACTGTGTATAGCTTAACGCCAGCACCAACTGACGTTCAGTCGTATGGCTTAGGTTTAACCTATCACGCTAAGAATGGTATTAGCAGTGATGTGAGTTGGTTAGCTTCTGTGGGCTCAAATTCATACCATGTAAATACATTTAGATTAAATGTGAGATTGCCTTTCTGAAATGGCCAAATGCCCACCTAATACGTTGGGGGCTTTTATTATCTGAATACCGTCGTTTAAACGACGGTTTACTGCCACTTCAATCACACACTTTATCACACACCAAAATTAAGTTATTGATTTAATTGATAAAATATTGGTAATTTAAATTGAAAATCCGCGTGTCACTGGTTCAATTCCAGTTCGGGCCACCAAAATATCAAGCTCACAGTGATGTGGGCTTTTTTGTTGTCTTCAGTTGATTGCGGTTAAGTCTCAGATTACTAATAAACTAACCGTACAGACCCTATTTTTTATGATGTCGCTCTTATCGACATGTTTCACTGAACATGTCGATATAAATAGAAAATATCGACACAAATTATTGACGTGTCGATTGCATCGACATACACTGCTTTTAATGTCGAAAAACAATCAAAGTATCAACATGAGCAATTGGCAGCCAGATAAACCATATAACGAACTTCCATCTTTGCCACCTAAGGCAGAGATGGAAACAAAAGCTGTTTTAAAGCAGTGCATTACTGCGCGCGCAGCTATTGCTGAGCTCAAGCAATCTGCTGAGCTTATTCCTAACCAAGCAATTTTAATCAATACACTTCCTTTGTTAGAAGCGCGCGCTAGCTCTGAAATTGAAAATATTGTTACCACCACAGATAGGCTTTTTCAGCATCTGCGTAACGATGAGCATGCAGACGCCGCCACCAAAGAGGCCTTACGTTATAGAGCCGCACTATTTCAAGGTTACCAAGCGCTTACGCATCATCCACTCAATACTAGAGTGGCAGAAACAATCTGTACGCAAATCAAAGGTATTGAAATGGCTGTAAGGCGGACGCCTGGTGCAGCTTTAATGAACGACAAAACAGGCGCAACCATCTACACGCCGCCAGAAGGTGAAAAGCTGCTACGCGACATGCTCGCTAATTGGGAGCAATTCATGCACAAAGCCACAGATTTAGACCCGCTTATCCGCATGGCGATAGGGCACTATCAGTTTGAGGCGATACACCCATTTAATGATGGCAATGGCCGTACAGGCCGTGTGCTGAATAGCTTGTTTTTGATACAAGAAAATTTGCTCACCTTGCCAATTTTGTATTTAAGCCGCTACATTATTCAAAACAAACAAAACTATTATCAGCTGCTACTTAACGTCACAACTAACAATAAATGGGAAGCTTGGATCTTATACATACTGCGAGGCGTAGAAGAAACAGCCACTTGGACAACTGCAAAAATTGCAGCCATTAAAGCCTTGTTTGAACATACTTGCGAACACGTTGCTAAGTACGCCAATAAAATCTACACCTACGAGCTTATAAGCCTGATATTTGAGCTACCTTATAGCCGCATCAGCAGCCTGACCGATGCTGGTATTGCCAAGCGACAGACTGCATCAGTATATCTGAAACAGCTTGCGGAAATTGGCGTGCTTACAGAGGTGTCAGTTGGTAAAGAAAAACTATTTGTGCACACTAAACTATTGCAATTACTAACTACCGACAACAATCATTACAAAACATACTAAGAAAAACATGAATAAAAACGCCATTCAATAAAATCTGATAATCACCCCTTTTTGCTAGATTAGCATTATTTTTAAATTGTCCGCAGGATTTCAGTAGCCACCTGTGACCATTGTTTAAATGAGGGGTAGCAATTATATTTGACTCGTCCGTTACATAGGTAACGGTTAAAAGAATAGCGCTGACCGCACGCTGATCAAAAAAATTAACCTATTGATTGTAATCAAAAAATAGTATTAATTTTAATTAAAATCCACGTGTCACTGGTTCAATTCCAGTTCAGGCCACCAATAAAATCAAGCCCACAGTGATGTGGGCTTTTTTGTTGTCTTCAGTTTATTGCGGCTCAGTCTCGGACTACTAAAACTAATCGTACAGACCCCCCATTTATTTTTTATTTGTTGCAAAGGTGTGTTTGAACTGAAGTGACGAAATTCTCAACGTTATACAAAATAAAAGTAGATGAAATTGAAGCATAATATTATTGGATTAATCGAATTAAACCGCTAAATAGAAATATTGATATATACTTTATTTTATTAATTAAAGGTTGATAACAATGAATAAGCGTTTTTCGTTAATAGTGATGGTTTTAGTAACAAACTTACTTTATGGATGTGCTACAGCTTCTATACCAGGTCACGAATTAGGGAGTGTTCAACCTGACCCTCAGCATAATGGATCAATCACATTATCTGGTTCAAGCAGTCGATATATTATTAAAAATAAAGACGGGAGCTACTGCGTTAGCCCAGCACCTGATGCCGCATTTACAGACTCCAGTGCAGGCGGACTAAATCTTACACTTGTGAATACAGGAGATAACAACGCATCTTCTGATTCAATCGAAAACGCACATCAAAGGTTAGGGCTAGGTGGTCGGAACCCTAACGTTCTGATAACCAGAGAAATTCTTTTTGAAACGTGTCTGTTAATTGGTCGGGCGGGACTTAATTCAGCTCAGATGCTCGAATTATACAAATCCAGTCTCGATGCCATCACGCAAATCAATAAACAGTCTCTTGATGGTAATGCTATAAAATCAGACAATCCAGATTCAAATGCTTTATCTTTGAGTAATTCAAACGGCTCATTAACCCAAAGTCCAGTTCAGAGTTCAAATAGTGAATAAATAAATAAGATAGATAATTTACTATCAATCTTTAATGGAAAAGAACACACAGTCATGCTCTTAATGATTTTGCGCTTCTTTAACAACCAGTATTTTACTTAATCAATATCACAGTTTGTCTTGACGCCACCAATATAGTTAGATTACATTTAGATTAAATGGCACGTGTACTAAATTTGTATTTTTGTTTTTAACATCTAGTTAACTTAAATTGTGCAATTTATATTTCACTGGAGTTTAAAATGTTAAGATTTTTTGTTTGTTTGTTTTATTTGTTTTTTTCATTTCAACCTTTTGCAGCAGAGTTAGTAAACTGGAGTAAAAATGTTGAACAAAATTTTGAAGTGAATGGTTGCGTGACTATTCCTGGGACACCTGGTGTAGCAAGGCAGTGTGCTCCATCAGAATCAGTACCTTATCCATGCCCAACATGGAATCATCCTACTAAAACTTGCCATCATACGATAGCAGGCCCCTGTACTCCAGCGATTCCTGGCAGTCCCGACGTTAAGCAATGTGGTGGTAAAAACCTAGGCACGTTTGGCGTAAAAGCTGATGGTGGTGTTTTTACTAGTGTCGATGGAATTTCTGATACAGAGATTTCAGTTCAAAATACTGTTTCAGTTGCTTTGTTTAGCAGACACGTTGTTATTCCAATGACTTGTACTGTTTCGGCTGGAACAAAATCAACTGTTTGCTTAAACATGCTCACAGGCACATTTGCTAAAAGCAATGCATCAGGTGCATCTTGTAAGATTGGCAGTGTAAATCTTGCGAGTATTAATTACCCTGGTGTAACAGCTAATCTTTGTACTGATTTTGATTTTAACATTTCTGGTGGAAAACCAGTTGGCTCCGTGGGTGTTAGAGTTGAGTCAAATGTTGAGTTTGGCTCAATTAATATTGTTGGACATGAGTTGTCACTAGGAAATAAGACGTGGGATCCGACACTTTTTCAAATGCCTCTACCATAATAGATCTGTCATAATTTAGGCTATAGATACATATGCTCAATGCTAGTTAATAATAATTCTTCGGAAACTATCTATCTAACACATGGGCTATGAATAGAAATAAAAGCTGCTACAGACAAGCAGCTTTGCTCTAATTAACGCTTTAGGACTGGTTTTTATTTAAAATAATTTTAAATAAACCGTTACTAATAAATAGCTCAATTACACAATCAAACATACACAGAAATAGCCCACAGTGATGTTGGCTTTTTTGTTATCTTCAGTTGATTGTGGTTAACTCTCAAGCTAAAAAAGTTAATCGTGTTTGACGCCATTTATTGTATTCAACAGGTTATATATGTTTTCTTAGCTAACTATGATTAATCGATGATTATGAATACGCTGCAATAAAAAAATCGATATTGTTTTTTATCAGATCCTGATCTTTTGATTTTGTTGGTTTATCAAAGCCCAGCATACATTTAATATGATCTAACCCTAAAAATAATGATAGGAATTGATCTGATGCAATATTAGGATCTTTAATTTTAAGCATCTTACATTTTGATAAATATTGAGCCACTTCAGCATGAATTTTCATTGGTGCATTTTTATAAAAATTATCACAAAGCTCAGTATGGGTTGTTGCACAAGAAAACATTGTTCTATGTGCGCCTAAAACTTCATCTCTTCTTATCAAACCCAAGAATTGATTGGCAATAATTGTCAGGCCAGCCGATGGGTTATTCTCATCTAAATCGGTACTATTAATTGAAAACTCCTCCCTCACTCTATCTAATACAGTCGCACCAAATAACGCTTCTTTTGAGTTGAAGTGACTGTAGATAGTCCTTTTTGTGACTCCTGATTCTTTTGAGATCGCATCAAGCGTTGTTCTTTCAAACCCATTTTCAGAGAACATACGTTTTGCAGTGGAAACGACCAGCTCTATCTTTACTGGATCAAATGGTCTACCACGTTTTTTTTCTTGAATAATTTTATTTTGATTCATGACCATTATTATACTTGACAGTATATTTATTATAATTAATATAACGCATAGTATACCAAATTAAATATGTATAAAACAAATGGGAGAGTGTATGCATTTAAATGCCATCTATCAATTATTAATCATACTAGTTTCATTGCTATCTTTAAACAATATAACGGCTAAGGCAGCGGAACTAACAGTTGAAGTTGAAAGTGATTCAACTGATGGAAATATTGGTTGTGCTCTATTTTCTAACCCTAATGGATTTCCTATGGATTCCGCAGGAGCAATTCAACAGTTTTCACAAAACACGCCAACAGGCACTACGTTTGTTTTTAGTAATTTGAAATCTGGGAAATACGCAGTTTCTGTTATGAATGACCAAAACGGCAACAAGCTTCTAGATAAAAACCTACTTGGTATCCCTAAAGAGGAATGGGGCGTTTCCAATAATATTAGGCCTACTCTAAGGGCACCTAAGTTTGAAGAGGCACTTTTTGAGGTAAATGAGAAAAGTGATTTAACCCTAAAAATAAGGATACAGAAATAATGAACAAATCTACTTTTTTAAAGAAGTATGGCGCTTGGGCAATTGTTACTGGGGCGACCGACGGATTAGGTAAGCAATTCGCAATGCAGCTTGCCGAGATTGGCTTAAACCTAGTGATAGTAGCCAGAAGGAAAAGCTTATTAGAAGACTTATCTAAAAAGCTACATTCAACATATAAAATTGAATGTATTTCAGTTGATTTAGATTTAAGTACTAACGATGCAGTGAATGCGCTATACGAAAAAACAAATCATTTAGATATTGGCTTAATTGTTGCCGCTGCAGGATTTGGAACCTCAACAAACTTAGTTGAAGCTGATATCAAGGTTGAAAAGCAACTGATTGATCTCAACTGTCGATCATTAATGGAAATTAGTCATATCTTTGGTAAGAAATTTTCCGATCAGAAAAAAGGTGGAATCATTCTAATAAGCTCTCTATTGGGATTCCATGGTGCATTTGGCACAGCAAATTACGCCGCCAGCAAAGCTTATGTGCAAGCTTTAGGTGAAGCACTCTATTTTGAATTGAGAAAACATAATGTAGATGTCATCACAGTAGCTTCCGGACCAATTAATACCGGGTTTGCTGCAGCAGCAGGCATGGAATTCAGTATGGCACTTAAGCCAGAGGATGTTGCTAAACAGTCGATTGCGTGTTTAGGTAGAAAAATCACTTTACTGCCTGGATTCCTAACAAAGTTTTTATATCTATCACTATGTATGTTGGTTTTCAGAAATCTAAAAGTAATGGTGATGGGAATGGTCATGAAAACCATGATAAAAAAACATGGCTGACCTTAAAACAATAGCAGCCACTGATTTAGCTAATCTTTTAAACGATCTCGGGGCGGATGACTATGGCTTTGTGAATATTGAAAATCCAGCTATACAGGTGGATCGTGAGTATATAGATGCATGTTTCCCAAAAACTAAAACACTGGTATCTATTGTTTGCCATATGAATAGAGAGCCAGTTAAATCCCTAAAAAGATCAGTCGCTAATTTAGAGTTTCATCATGTCGGCACTCAAGTTGATGAGATCGCAAGAAACCTAGTAAGTAAGCTAGAGCAGCAAGGCATTAAAGCAGTCAACCCAGCCATGGCCTTTCCTATGGAGCTAGAGGACTTTCCCGGTCGAGGCTGGGTGGTTTCTCATAAGCTTGTAGCCAAAGAAGCAGGGCTTGGTGAAATAGGAATCCACAGAAATTTAATTCACCCTAAATTTGGTAGTTTTATCTTATTGGGCACGGTCTTAATAGAGGCTGAAGTTGACCAGCTATCAACACCTATTGATTTCAATCCATGCTTTGATTGTAAATTATGTGTAGCAGCTTGTCCTTTAGGTGCAATAAAATCAGATGGTTACTTCGATTTTTCATCTTGTTATACGCACAACTACCAGCAATTTATGGGCGGCTTTGTGAACTGGGTTGAGGATATAGCTGACAGTAAATCAGCCAAAGATTATAGAGAAAAAGTGTCATACCCCGAGACGGTACTGAGATGGCAAAGCCTATCTTACAAACCCAATTACAACGCAGCATACTGTGTTGCAGTATGCCCTGCTGGAGAAAATGTCATTGGTGAATATTTAAATGACAAGAAACAGCATCTTAATGAAGTATTAAAGCCATTTCAAAATAAGACTGAGCAGATCTATGTGACAAAAGATTCTGATGCTGAAGCTCATGTATTAAAAAGGTTCCCCAATAAAAAGCCTCGTGTAGTCAGGTCAAATGGTCGAGTAACCAATATTAAGAATTTCATATTAGGCATGAAGTTAAGTTTCCAGAGAGGGCAATCGAAAGGCCTAAATGCAACTTATCATTTCAGCTTTACTGGACTAGAGGCGCAAAAAATAACCATTAAAATATACGGTGGGAAACTGGAAGTTTTTGAAGGTCATATCGACAAACCAAATCTCGAGGGTGAAGCAGATTCAATTGCTTGGGTTAAATTTCTGAATAAAGAAGTTTCACTATTTCGATGTCTAGCAACAAGAAAAATTAAATTGAAAGGCTCTATAAAATTACTCCCTGCCTTTGGAAAATGTTTCCCTGATTAGTATATAAGCGTCGCGTAACACATCGCTTATACTACTTGCTTTGCCCAGTTTGAGAATTAACCGGGCCAGTCCTCATCGATCTGCGCAAACCATGAGATAATGAACGTATTCAATAATAACTAGTCCTTAAGCCATTCGCGGCATTCAATATTTTGAAAGTTTCTATGAGTAAATTGTGTCACATTTTTTTTAGTGTTGCTTTGTTGGTGAGCTTTTCACAGGTGAATGCAGAAGAGGCAACAGGACTATTTGCAGGCCCATCTATCAGTTTAGGTGTCGGCTATCTCAATAACAATATTTATCAGCAAAACGTTCAGTCTGTCTCTGGAACCCCATCTTATGACCAGCCTGGAGCATCTAAACAAGATGTTTTTGGTCAATTATCAGCCGGCTATGGTTATGACTTAGGACAAAAATTTAATGTCTCTATTCATTTATTTTATAACTTTGGCAATGATGACGTTGACGATATCAAAGCAACTTTTTTTCAGGATACGGTTAAGCAGGGTATCAAAAATAGCGCGGGCATATATATCGCGCCCGGCTATTACATTCATTCTAAGGCTTTAATATTTTTAAAAGTGGGCTATGTGCATGCAGATCAAACGTATTTACGTAAGGCTCAAAATATTAATCTAGATAACTCAATAGAGGGCAATCTATGGGGTATCGGTGTAAAGTACCTCGTATCGGATAATATTTTTATTGGCGCCGATCTGACCAAGTATTGGTATGGTAAAAGCAAAGATAGCGCACGGCTTAGTTTTCTTGACGTCAATATCTCTTCAAAAGTAAAGCAGACTAGCGGACTGGTTTCTTTGGGATATCAGTTCTAAATTGTTATGCGTGAGCCGCTATAAAAAGCCACAATCAATGGGTTCAGACTGCTGACCCCATTGATTTTTTGCTATTAATATTGATGCTCGTTACGTTTGACATCGCCTTGGTGATGTTGCTAATGAGCTTCCTAGTTTGTTGGGCTAATGCAAGCAACCTTTAACCTATCTTATTAATCCTTCAATAATCTAACCATGCGTCAATTTCGATTGCTGCACGTTGTTAATATCCTATTACTGTTCATTCTACTTTTAATCATTACTTTTACAGGGCATTGTCTAACCAAATTCAGCAGGAAATAAAGTCTTGATTTTTGCAATTGTTTGCCATTTTAATGGCGGCTTCTTTTTGCTCAGGGCTCATTTGAGAGGCTGTGTAATTGAGTATTTTGGTGTGTTTATTGATAAAACGTTTGTCTTCATTTTGCGTGGCGAGCATTAGCCACATCGCCGCTTTGACAATATCTTGTTCTACTGCGATGCCTTGTAAATACAGGTGCGCCAAATAGCCCTGGGCCTCGCTGTTATTATTGCTTGCCGCAAGGCTTAGCCACTTTAAAGCTGCGTTTAGATCTTGCGTGATGACATCGCCACGGTAGTACAACATCCCTAAATTTAACTGAGATTTTATATGGCCTAATTCTGCGGCTTGCTGATAATATTGTACCGCATTGGCATAACTGATGCTTTGAATTTCACGATTAAACACTAGAGAGGCCAAGGTGTACTGCGCTTCTTTATAATTCAATTGTGCCGATTTTTTATACCAATTAACCGCTTCTTCCATGTTTTGCGTCACGCCATCGCCATCGTGATACATTAGGGCTAAATTGAAGCAGGCTTTTGCATCGCCGGCGTTGGCTAAATCTAAATAAATAGCGCGAGCCCCCGCAAAATCTTTTTGCTGCACCTTAAGTTTGGCCTCATCTAAGGTATTGGCTTGCGCCAAACCATGAACCAATAAAAATAAAAATAACCATCTTTTTTGCATTGCCACACCTCATCAAATTGATATTCATCATTATGACTATTGTTATCACTTAAGTTCAATCTAACCAGTGCATTTGAGGGCGTCAATCATTTAAATGCAACTTTCAATTGGGTTGATTGCCTGATGAAAAATTAATTATTTTTAATCGACAACCTGGAAAGTAAAACAATGTTAAGTATGTATTTAGTCGCTGGTATTTTAGGTGTTATGTTATTTTTTAGCGTGTGTGTTGCGCCTATCATTTTTAAAGTGTTGCCGCAGGAGTGGGCTAGCGTTTATGTGAGAAATTTTTTCCCTAAGTATTATCTTGTGCTTGGTGTTTTATGCGTTGTAGCGGGTGTATTTGCAGCGTCTTTTCAGCTAGCTGTGATTGCCTTTGTAAGCGCCCTATTATTTGCGCTATCACTTTGGGTATTGACCCCCGCTATCAATAAGGCAAGTGATGCCAATAACACAAAAGCTTTTAAAGTTTTACACGCTTTGAGTGTGTTGGTGAATATGCTTATTATGCTAGCGTTGGTTTACTGCTTTTTACTGAATAGCTAGGCAATACAACAAGATGAGATTGCTGAGCGTGCTTTTGATAGCTGTGATTTCTTTAACTGGATGTGCCGCTCAGACCTATGAAGACGGAATAAAGGCTTATGATGAAGGTCATTACGCCGATGCTATTAACATATTCACTACTTTTGCTAATAATGGACTTGCAGAAGCGCAATATAAAATTGGACTGATGTATCAATATGGTCGAGGCGTTGAGCAAGACTATGCAGAAGCGGTAAAGTGGATTGGCTTGGCGGCAGAACAAGGCAATATTGATGCCCAATTTAATCTTGGGTTTATGTATAAAAATGGTCAAGGTGTAGCGCAAGATAATGCACAAGCTTTTAGGTGGTACAAGCAAGCAGCCGAGCAAGGTGACGCTGTTGCGTCATCCAATATTGGCTTTATGTATGCAAATGGAATAGGCGTAACGCAAGATAAACGGCAAGCACTCACTTGGTATAAGCTAGCTGCTGAACAAGGGGATGCCTCAGCACCATCTAAAATTGCATTCATGTATGAACACGGTGACGGTGTTAAGCAAGATTTTATTTCAGCCTATATGTGGTTTAACATTGACGCTGCAAATGGCAACGCACATGCTGTTAAAGCAAGCGATGCTGTTGCAAAAAAATTAACCAAAGCACAAATGCGCATTGCACAAAAACGTGCAAAGGCATGTCAAACGAATAATTACAAAAACTGTTAAACCATCTGAGATAGCATGCTTTGACATCATTAGCGCAATGAGTCAAATGCATCATCATCAACAACCATCACTTGTGAGTTTTTATCTTTTGCATGGTGCATTAACCCAATCTACGCTAAAGGACTAACCGTCAATATTGCGTCAACATTGCGGCAGTAAAATCAAAATCTGAAGCGTTGCGATTAGCTGGCGCTCGCGTCATGTTACTCGCTGTAGATCATCAATTGGCAGATGCCGCCGGTTCAAGTCCTGTTCTACCCTCCTTCAATAAAGCTCTCCGTGATGTGCAAATCGTGGTTACTGACCATTTATTCAATTAAATACACCGCTACTTGCTTATAGGAGTACACTGTATGAATAGTACAACATCCTCTAATTTGACTTATCTTTTAATTTATATTCAATTATTTAAGTAAGTTCTCAGTATTTAGTATCAGACTCGTCCCATCCAATAACAGAAAACTGTATTCACTTTAATGGCAATCTATTTTTTTGATTGCCGCCATGATTTCTAGCAGCGATTAGCAGCGGTTAATCGCCTACGACTTAATAGATTTCAAACTTAGGTAATTAACATGAAAAATATAATATCAATACTCGCCACTAGTTGGTTCTTACTCGTTTGTACAAGTATAGAAGCTGAAACTGCAATAGGCACACTTAATGTCACAGCGACAGCATTAAGTACTTGTTCGATTGGTAGTGGAGGCACGCTTAATTTCGGCATCTACGATGCGAACAGCATGACGGATACGACAGCGGATACTGGCACGTCACTCCAGGTTACTTGCAACGGCGAGACAACTTGGACTATGTACTCCACTGAGTCAGAAGTCACTAAAATTATGCAACACACGACTATTGCAACTGCAACTGCCATGTATCAACTTCCCTATACACTGTATACCGATGCTGCCATGACAATTCCATTAGCCATCACAAATACGACTGGCACTATTACTGGCACAGGTACCGGCTCGCCTCAAACCGCAATCATCTACGGCAAGGTCATCAAGGGACATCATGTTTTTAGTGGCAACTATGCGCAAGTGATTAATCTAACCTTGGTCTATTAAAGTGTTAACCGAGCAGCTCAAACGCAATTTGATTGCAACCGCTTTGGGGTTAAGCTTGTTTGTATTAATGGTGCCAGTATCACATTCCGTTATTATCTCCCCTATTCAACTTAATCTTTCCGTCAAAAATCCTGTCGGCAGCTTTACCATAACGAATGATTCTGCCGCAACACTCACCTATCAATCGCTTGCACTATCTTGGGTACAAATTGATGGTCAGGATATTCAACAAGACACTAACGATCTGATAGTGACTCCGCCAATCGTTAGTATTGGCCCACAAAGTGCGCAAATTTTTAGAGTGGCTTTACTAAAACCGACGCCAAGCTTGGTGGAGCAGTCGTATCGCATCGTATTGGAAGATATATCTGTGGACGCCAGTAAAGTGGAGCAAACTGGACTTAGCTTTCGATTTAATCACAATCTACCTGTTTTCTATGCGCCATTGCGTGGTGTTGATTTAGTCGTTTGGTCAATATGTGAATCGCAAATACAAGGGCAAAGTTGTTTACAGATGGAAAATAGAGGTAACCAACATGCAAAAATTATCAGGTTTACTGCCGTATCTGCCACGGCCAAAGAATCCAGTAGCATCAGTAAAACACTGCTAGCGGGCAGTTCAAGTCAATGGATGTTCCCGACAATGATTGGTATTGAGAAAACTAACAGCATCGAGTTAATCACTCATCAAGGCCCTTTAACCTTCAGCATAAAAGAGCTGCCTAGATTTAAATAATCAGTGAACCCCAAGGCTATTTCAACGTTAGTTAAGGCTTTAATCGCTTCACTTTTTTTGCTAATAAGCGTAAAGCCGCAAATTATATACGCAGCAACTGACTACATTGACAAAAAAACGGTATTACCCAATAAAAATATGGACTCACCTGAGAGACTACTGTTAAGTATTGAAGTCAATCGCAGAATAATCAGTGGTCTGTTTTACGCAGAGCAAGTTGCCAATGGTAGACTCATTTTGGAGGAGAAAGCTTGGATTGCTGCAAACTTAAACTTTTCTGGGCCCAAGGCTACTATGGGTCATGGACGATTCGGTTATGACATTGTATCCTTAAAAGGAGCACGTTATGTGGTCGATAAACAGTTACAATCGCTTAAGATAGATGCGTTAGCCAATTCATTTGGTATTAACAATCTGAGCAAGCCTTTGATTCTTACGGACCCAATCAACAAATCAGCCTTAGGCGCATATCTCAATTACAACCTTACATCAACAAAGTCCACTGGCAACCAAGCCGCCAACAATCATGTGGCGTTTATTGAAGGTGTTGTTTTCAATCGGCATGGTTCTTTCATATCTGGCCTGGTGTTATCTTCTGTGAATGGCCAGTCTAGACGCATTCGCGGGCAAACTTACTTCCAAAAAGACAGGCCTTTAAGCATGGAAAAATTAATCATCGGTGATGCTATTAGCAGCGCTGGTGCATGGAGTCGGCCCGTCCGTTTCGGCGGGGTCCTTTGGTCAACAGACTTTAGCCTTCAACAAGGGTTTATCAGTGCAGCGCGTCCTTCAATTAAGGGCTCTGCAGCTTTACCATCGACTATTGATATATTAATTAACAACCAAAAAAGACAGTCTGATTCAGTTACTGCAGGCCCATTTGAGATCATTAATTTTCCTACAGTAACAGGTGCTGGACAAATCAATGTGGTTGTAAAAGATATTTTAGGTGTTGAAACCTTAACGATGCAACGCTATTACGCAACGCCGCGTTTACTGAAAGCGGGATTAAACGAATTCTCGTTCGAGGCTGGGATGGAAAGAAGAAATTATGGCTATGCGAGCAATACATACAACAAGCCTTTTGTTGCACAAACCTATCGTCATGGGCGTGATGGCTATACCATGGAAGTTCGTACCGAACTTCAGGTAGCCAGGCAAGCATTGGGGATTGGAGTTGCTGGCCTCATTCAACAATATGCAGTCATGCATTACGCACTAGCCGCATCCAATACAGACAAACAAGCGGGATTGCATCAGATATTCGGCATTGAACGTGTGTCTAAAAACTTGAATGTAAACTTCCAAATTGATCACTTTGACCAAGGTTTTTTACAGATGGGCGCTTTGGCTGGTGAAATAAAACCGCGTCAAAAGTTGCTTATGGGGCTGGGCGTCAATTTCTATAAAAACTTATGGATTAGTCACAATCTGATTAGTCAATCCAGCTGGAACTCTGATACATTTAAATTGGCATCGGCTAATTTATCAATACCCCTGATAGACAATATCAACCTGAACGTATATGTGCGTAAACAGTTTGGACAGAACAAAGATTTGACAGGCGGCTTAAATATCAACATACCGTTTAGTAACGCTAGAAATGCAGCAATATCCAGCATTCAAAATGCAGAGGGAGCAACATACAGTAACATTGAATTGAATCAGGGCATCGTGCACGGTACTGGTATTGGATACCGCATTCGTGCAAGTGACGATCCCGCACAACAGTTATTGGCAAGCCTTTCTGCTAGAACACCAGTTAATATAATGACGCTAGATGCAGGTCAATCTCAGTCAGATACATCCATCAGATTCAGTACTAGTGGAACACTGGGCATTCTTGGTGGACTATCATTTGCATCACAACATATTGGACATGGTAGTTTTGCGGTCGTTAAAGTCTCTGACGAAGCTAATGTCGATGTTTATCTCAGTAACCGCAAGGTTGCCCGTACAAACTCCAGCGGCTTAGCGCTAGTGCCCAATCTTTTACCCTACCAGCAAAATAAGGTTTCAATCCTTGCTGAAGATTTACCATTTGATTTAGATATTAATAAAACAACTCTTTTTCTTAATCCTTTTGCCCGTAGTGGGCTATTTGCAAGCATGGATGTTAAGAAAACCAATAATCGCCTCATCCGATTACTCAACACTGATGGTACGTTCATCCCCATGGGTACAAAGGTGCATGTAATGCCGAGTAATACGTATTTTTTTGTAGCTAAACGTGGAGAAGTTTATTTAACTGATCTGAATAACGAAAATAGCCTGGTGGTTTCCTCACAAGAGAAAACTTGCTACGCGGATTTAACTGCCCCAGTGGCCAGTACTGATAAACATGCCATCATCATAGTGACTTGTCGATCATGACAAATAAAATCACAATTGCATTCACTTTAAGTTTAATTTTTAATATACCCCTAAGTGTGGCTGAAGTAAGTTGCACGCTTGGCTCAACAGGGTTGTTTTTTGGATTGATAAACCCATTGTCTTCAGTAGAGATTACCGGCGTTGGTGCGCTCAATCTAAATTGCATGGGCGGTCCGGTTGCCTACACCATTACCCTGTCACAAGGAAATGGCACCATGGTACAACGCATGATGAAGAGCGGCTTAAACGGGCTAAAATACAATCTCTACACTTCCAATACGCATGTCACTATTTTAGGTGATGGCACCGCAGGCAGCCTTCCTATCACCGGCTTATCCTCTAGCGATAGCTTATCCGTCGCTTATGTTTTGTATGGCAAAGTGTCTAACGTTGGATTATCAAATACCGTAGCTGGCACGTATACTGATCACATTGCCGTGACAATTACTTACTAATCTAGATGGCAATCATTGGGTGAATCGTTCTGTTCCTTCACCTCCAATGCAATAGGCATATGAACATATAGGCTTTACATCACCAGATTGATCTCAACATTCGCAAAGTGCGCTAGTGTGGAGTCACCAGTGACTAATCATTGATATTGAAAGACACATTAACCATTTAGTAGACAAGAAAAAATGAAATTAACATGCAGCATTTTTAACGATAGGCAAAGGCTAGCAGATGCATTCCATCCATTCATCTTCAAAAAATATGCGCCATATCAGTTTTAAAATAGCAAAAGCGCATCACCGTAACAGACTTGCTTTTACTTCACAATCGGCCTAATCACCGAAAAGCCACCATCAATTGACCATACTTGACCTGTGACTCTCGATGCCGATTCTGACAACAGCCATGCCATTAAATCGGCAACCTCTTCTGGATGGCCAATGCCTTTTAACGGATATTGTTTTGCTGCCATTTCACGCATTAAATCATTGCTTAAAATTTTCTTAGCTGCTGGTGTGTTTAAAATCCCAGGAGCAACTGCATTAATTCTAATATTCGCACTTGCATAGGTGGCGGCTGCGCTTCTTACTAATGCATCCAGGCCTCCTTTTGCCGTGGCAATCGCTTCATGATTGGGCGTGCCAATTTGGGCAGCAGTTGAAGAAACCATGACTGCGGCTCCCGGCAGTGATTGATTTTTTAAATGATCGACGAATGTTGCAAGGGTGTAAAAAGCACTAAATAAGTTCACCTGCATACAAGCTAAAAAATCAGATTCCGTCATTCTGTGCAATGGGCCAAGATGAATATTACCTACACAATGCGCGAGCGCTGTTGGTGTTAAATTGTTTGCTTTGATTTCTTCAAAAATACTTTTAACGCCTTGCATGGTTGTGCAATCACCTGCTATGCCAATATGATCGTTACCATATATTGAGGCAAGCTGCTGCTGATCGCGACTGACTAAAATTAGTTGCCAATGATCAGCTATGAGCTTTTTACACAGCGACTGCCCTACGCCTCCAGTGGTACCTGTTATTAATGCAATTTTTTCCATATTCAACTCTATTCTACAAATGCAATTATTGACATTGACGTTCTTTTTTATCCATATTGGCTGGCTTATTAAGGGCAGGTCAAATCTAGGAAAGCCCTATATTTTTTATTATATTTTTTAGCTCTGCTCGCTCTTCATCCGTCACTATTTGTCCTATGAAAATCTTTTTATTTTTATGAAAAAAGTACAGTATTGAACGCCTTAATTTGGTTGGTGGCTCATATTTAAAACGCGTCCAGTCTTTGACTAAATCATATTCTTCGATGTTTTTTTTCATCACAAAGCGGACTTTAATATTGTAGGCACTGACGACAATCTCTTCATAAAACTTACTTTTAAGCGCGGTGATATATAGGGCGTAGCCTAGAAATATAAACTCAATGCCATAAAAAGGAATGACCAAGTATAAGTTGACGTAAGAAAGGGCAATCGTAATTAACAAAATAAAACATCCAAAAAATAAATAGATCTTTTTAATGATATGCCAAGGCATTGCAGGATTAGGCCTGATGACAATCGCTTCAATGTCTTTTTCTGTATTAAATTTTTGTTCAATCATGTTCGTATCATTTTATTGAGATAAATTGCCGCGGCCTATAACGATTAAAAATACCCAATCTCCGCTTAACACCACCACCATCTTATCTGAATGCAGTTATAAAATTGAAATTACCTTGTATCTATGACTCAATTTTTAGCATTAGTTCCTATGGCATTGTAATCGCTTCGTGATGGGTCTCTGTTAACAGTAAGTACACGCTGACTTAATGCTAACAAAATGAGCCCAATCAAGCCGTTGTATTCAATAATGCTTAACTAATGTAGATGAAGATTTCGTGCAATCTACTGGTGGTCACCAATCAATGACAAGAGATGATTCGCTTGCTGTATGATTGATTTCTACGCATTCAAACCAAGTAATTGAACCAAGTAATTGAACCTAGCAATTAAACCTAGTAATTGAACCTAGTAATTGAACCTTGGTGAATAAATATAGACTTAATTTGTGACTATTTTGAAGATCAATAACATCATGCAAACTTTACCAATATTCCCATTAAATCTTGTGTTATTTCCAGGCGGCCTATTACCGTTACATATTTTTGAGCAACGTTATGTTGATATGGTGAGCGCTTGTTTACGCAATAATACTGACTTTGGTATTGTGAGTGCGATGCATGATGATCATACGCAATGGCCATTTGCACGTATTGGTACATCTGTCGAAATTTCAGATATAGATGTGCCAAGTCCGGGTTTGTTTGATATTAAATGCATAGGCTTGAAAAAATTTAAGCTAGCTACGGTCAAACAACAGGCGGACGGCTTGTGGGTAGGCGAAGTAGAGTTTTTTAATGCTGAGCCAACAATCAAGGTCCCTAAGGACTTAATGTCTGCTCAGGAAAGCTTTGAGCGCTTGATTGAAAGTTTTAAGCAACAAGGCTTGACTGAACAAGATTTGCCTTTTGTCAGACCTTATCAGTTTAATGACTGCGCTTGGCTTGCTAATCGTTGGAGTGAACTGTTGTCACTTCCATTAATTCAGAAACAACGCTTGCTCGATCTTGAGAGTCCCTTAATTCGGCTGGAGTTAATTAATGATATTTTGAATCAGGACATTAAAAAAATGTCTTGAGATTACGATTAGCGATTCAACCATCAGCAAAGCTTTACTAAAACAACTATTTAATAGCCGTTCAATTGTACAATAATAATGCTCAGCCCATGCTGGGCTTTATTATTATCAAATGCTCGCCTCAATCAACTCCCATACAATTCAACATGCTCTGCAGGGTTAGCATAAAAGCATTGATGCAAATTGCGCTAGACTACACACTTTCAATAGATACCGTTATAGTTTAACTAAACCAGAATTAGGAAATATTAAGGATGAAATACGCTATATATCGAACACTATTGCCAATGATGCTTGTGTTATTGTTCACTCAAATCTGTAAAGCGGATGGGGCTATTGTGCGCTTATTAACAGCTAAAGATCAATTAGTCTTGGATGAGTTTGCTGCTAGACGAACTAGCGCCATCGAAAGTGCTAGAACAATAGCTGATGAAAAAAAACTAAGTATACTGAACGCAACATTAGCAGGCACATTGAGAAGTTTTGACGACGGTTACGATCCAATTGGGAAATGGAAATGTCGCTACCTTAAACTAGGGTTAACAGAAGAAGTCGTCATTTATAATTGGTATAGTTGTAAAATTTTTGATGACGGCGCAGGCTGGATTCTCAAAAAAGAGTCAGGTTCACAGCGTTTTGTGGGTAGACTTTATCGTTTAACGCATGAGCAATTACTATTTTTAGGATCATTACACTACGCATATGAAGACCCAATAGCATTTGGTGCAGATATTAAGCGTAAACAAGTGGCCATTTTGACCAGCTTAACAGACGGCCGTTTACGTCTTGAGTTTCCTGCTCCGCTATCCGAATCTACATTTGATATTGTTGAATTAGCACCCATACGGGCGCCTTAATTTAATGCAATACAGTAATGCTTGAAGGATCAAACATTGGGCGCTCCTGACCTTCATTGACAAAAATAGCAAGATCAGGTGAACGGCGATCAACCATGAAATATCGCACGCCATGGGTTGATTGCCCGTAAGGCCCGCAACGGTCTTCAGGCACCTCGCTTGTCTCATTGTGCTCAATGTCATCAGTCAGCAAAGAGCGAAGTTCAAACAAACGCATGTTGGCTGTGGATGTGCTTATTGAAACGCGCTCCCAATAGCAATGATGATCAGATTGTAAAAAACCAGCCTCGCCAAGTGATGTGCTGAGCGATGAAATCCCTGTATCTTTAGCGATCTTCCAAGGCTGAACAACCAACTCTATCTGTTGATTGTCATGTTGCAGTACAAAGGCTTTGCGCACATCATCCCAATCAATACGCCATTGACCTGTTGATAATTGACAAACTTCACTCCACATGCCAAGACCACCTCCTTGAATCCATCGCCACGAACAGTCATGGTCAGATGTGAGCCAATTGGGTTGGGATGGAAGTGCTTGCGTATCTTTACTCGACTGATCATTCGCAGTCGCAGCCAATAAAATCAAACCAGCAATCAGCACGTTCACTATCATTGTGACCACCACCCTTCAAGTTTAAGTGCTTGTCTTGCTGTTTCGTGCATGTGGCAAGCCATCGTTGCGGGTCCACCGCCTGTACCACCTAACCATTGCGCTTGCTCATAAAGACAAGTCGCATCACGGAACGATATCCAGTTTCGTTGCATATCGCGTAATGTATCGGTGAGCGTAATAGCAGTTGCTCGAATACTGGTCATTTCCTTATCTTCTTTTTTAGCGTTTCGCAGGCGATTGATATAAGCTTGATTAAGCCTTTTATCCCAATAATGAAGTTCTCCTTCAAGACAAGACATCATGCCCATAGTGGTATCTCCGCTTGGAGATGTCATACATACTTTTGCGGATAAGCCAACACAATCCAATACACTATAGCCAGATAAACTAGGCGATGCTTTATAAGCCTCAACTAAACATTGGTTGGTCGCTGCTGAAGTAAAAACCGGATCTGATTGCCCGATAGCACCTTGACTTAAAATCAATCCCACAATACCCCAATAAACTGGTGTGATCGTTTTTTTAATGGGTAAAGTAATCATCGCGCGCTAACCTCAATTTAGTTGATAACAATCAATATCATAGCAAAATTAGGCAATCAGTTCATGCGCTAAAAAGCCATCTTAGGCTAGCGTTTTTATGGAATTTCAGGTTGCTAAGGCAAGCATTACTTCGTTCTATTAGGTTTACGGCGCGCTGATTATGATGATGAATCGGTGACGACATATTGTCTACCATCATCACTACAACTTGATTACTTTAGTCTTGGTTTTTTTCAAACCCCCACTATCATCTATTTAAACTGGGGGTTCATTTAGGCTCACGGCAGGGCTATCAATCAATCACCCACATCATCAACTGCTTTATTTTGGAATAAGCCTGACTATTCTTGAAAGGTAACGACGCCAGTATCCATATCATATAATGCGCCTACGATTTTTATTTTCCCACGCTGCTCTAAGTCTTTTAATACTGAGCTGCGTTCACGAATATCGTTGATTGTGATATTGACATTACTTTCTGTTACAAGCTGCACAAATTCACTATTCTTTGACGTTTTATCCCCTTGGTAACTAGCGTGCGCATCAATCGCAGGTTTGATATTGGCAAGCATTGCTGTGACATTGCCTAGTTGGGTGTGATCAACAGCATGTTTAATTGCCCCACAACTGCCATGCCCCATCACAACAATGACTTTAACGCCATCACCGTTGTCATGAATGCCAGCAAACTCCATACTACCTAGGATATCAATATTTTCAAAATTACCTGCAACACGTGCCACAAACAGATCACCAATACCCAAGTCGAAGACATCCTCAACTGGGATTCGAGAATCTAAACAAGACAGCACAAGGGCTTTTGGATATTGCCCCTTTGAGGCGTATCGCACTTGTGCAGAATGATCTCTGCTGGTGATTGTGCCTGCTACAAAGCGCTCGTTACCTTCTTTAAGGTACTGCAAGACATCGTCTGGCGTCATTGCTGCACGATCATTTTTCGATAACACGCTATTTACAGTGGTGGGCGCGTCTTGCATACAGCCTGTACTGAAGCCAGCGGCTAATAACAAACTCATGATGATGGTTTTATTCAAGTTAATTCTCCTTTTGGTTATTTTTAACAACATGAAGTGGGTAAATCAGATGACATTTTGCCCGAGAGCACTTTTTACTAAAAACAGGCTAGCCTTGCCGATATTACAATTGCTATTGAATGGCTGGTTAAAACAGATAATGGCTAAGTTATGTGCGTAATCGCTCATTATATTAATCATGCGAAATGGCAGGCATGGCTTGCCCTATGCTCCACCGATTTGCAATTTCCTTTGCATGGTGAATAGATACATGCGGTAGAAGCTGCGAAATTTTATCGCGTTGTTGATGCGCCTCCTCTAGTTGGATAGATTGCACTGGCATAATGCATGGTTGCGCTGGAAGATGCGCTCCAAATGAAAAGAAATAACAAAGATAATATGTAACGATTTAGCCATCATTTAGCCATCTGCACACCTTTCTTATTGTCATGTTATTCCTTCTAAAAACAGCATTGCCGTTTAAAGCATGAAAGCCAGTTTTCGCTCTCATCGCCTGTTACAGGGCTATATTCAACTTTTTTGTCTTTAAGTACAATATTATATTGATAACAAATAATTCTAATTTATAGAACTATTGATAGCTGATTTGGCTGAAAAAAATGGCTGGATAAAACGGATGAAGGACTGACTTTAAAGTGATCCAGTATTCTGTATCAATGCGCTCGCTTATCTGCTTCAGTTACCTAGTTGCAACAACACACAGTTAGCCACAAGCGTATTGAATATGCCAGGCGGCTATCAATAGATAGGGTTTGTTAATGCTTTTGTATGTTGAAGTCTTTGATTAAATCAATCACGACTTGATTATATTTGTGTTTTTTTACTGTCACGACATAAAAATTTTCGAATATATTTGGCAAAATGGTATATGCAGTGAGGTTGCCATTGGCAATCTCATCTTTTACCACCACGCTAGGCATAACCGCCACTGCTTTTGTATCTCGGGCAAGTAACCTGAGCATCGCCATGTCATCGGCTTCTCCAAGAATATTGGGTTGAAATTGATATTGGGCACAAAGACCATCAAACGCAGATCGAATGGGGCTATTGGATAAAGGAAGTATCCAATCGACATGTCTATAGGCCTCATTAAAATTGGGGCCTAATTGCAAACCAGGATGCCCAATCACACAAATGGGTTGTTTGGTTAATAATTGACATTGCCAAGATTGTTGATTAGAGCCTCTTACCTCAATATTGGTGAGAATCAAATCTAGCTCATGGTTGGAGAGTTCGCTCAATAAGTTTGCTTGGCCTCTTGCTGCAATCACTAATTTAATCTTGGCGTTATTCATTAAGGGGGTCACAAAAGCTTCAACAAAGTTACGTGACATGGTTGATAGCATGCCTATCCTGATGGTTTGCTCTTCTGATTGATAACCTTTGGTGAGAATACCCTCTAACTCGTTGCCTAAATTAAAGATAGATTCTGCGTAAGAAAATGTGATTTTGCCAACATCGGTTAATACCAGCCTACGCTTTTCTCGCGTGAAGAGTTGATTGCCCACACTCTCTTCCAGCTGCTTGATTTGTGAGGATAAAGCAGATTGAGAGACATGTAATATTTCAGCTGTTTTAGTCAGATTACCAATTTTGGCTACTTGCCAAAAGTAATTGAGATGGTGATAGTTAAGTTTTGACATTGTTCTTTAAAACAGAATGGTTTGTTATAAACAATATATTTTACTTGATTAATTGAATGATGGACAATGTTTTTTGCTTAATGAGGATATGCGCAATGAACCAAACCATTATTAACACTTTAATCAACTTAGCATTGTTTAGTCCATTGATTTCGTTGCTTTTTTCGACGACAAAACACCGCTGGGAAATTGCTTACATGGTGCGATTGGCTGGCTTATTGTCAAGTGCAGCAATTTGGTTTTGTGTCGTCTTTAAGGTTGATTTGATTCATGCATTTCCACTGATTCAATTAAGTGGCGTATCCAGCACCGTATTGTTATTGGTCCATTTTATTGGATTTATTGTTCTGAATTATGCCCGCAAAAATTTTGAGTTAGATGCTGATAATCAGCGCTTTTTACAATGGTTTTTAATCACATTATTTTGTGTGATGGCGACAGTGGTGAGCAACCATTTATTGTTACTTTGGTTGGGCTGGGTGTCTATTAGTATTAGCTTGCACCAGCTACTGATCTTTTATCCAACGCGCTATCGAGCCGCATTAGCTGCCCATAAAAAGTTTATTTTTGCCAGAGCGGCAGAATTGCTATTAGGGATTGCTTTTTTAATTCTTTATGCTGAACATGGGACAGGTTATATCGATCGCATTTTTAATCAATATCCGTTACCGCAATTAAGTTTACAGCTACATATTGCAGCACTCTTAATTGCCAATGTTGTGTTAATTAAATGTGCACAACTACCGCTTCATGGTTGGTTGGTGCAAGTGGTTGAATCGCCGACGCCAGTATCTGCTTTATTACATGCTGGCATCATCAATTTAGGCGGCTTACTATTATTAATGTTTGCCCCGTTATTTTCTCAGTCTTTACCTGCCCAAGCGCTCGTTTTGGTTGTTGCTTGCCTATCTGCTGTTTGTGCATCTTTGGTGATGATGACGATTACCAGCATTAAGGTAAGACTGGCATGGTCGACTATTGCGCAGATGGGGCTGATGTTGGTTGAATGTGCGCTAGGCTTATATACACTCGCGTTACTGCATTTATTAGCGCATTCCGTCTATAAAGTGTATGCATTCTTAACCGCTGGCGAAGCGGTCAATCAGCATGTTTTACAGCAGAATTCGCTTGCAGAAAACACCCGATTAGACTGGCTGTTTGCTGGGCTGATTGCCGCAAGCATTCTCTTTGCTTCTATCTATTTAGGCTGGGTCAACGCGCCCTATAGCCCATGGATATTATTGACTGGCACTGCCATTGTGTTGCTGGCAAACCGAAGCTTAATCACCACACCCTTTGCAGCTATTGTGCCTGTCATTGCCTTGGTAACGACTTATATTGTTTTAAAAGGCGGTGTGGCTGGCTTATTTCCAACTATTCAACATACGTATTATTGGCAGTCAGATTGGTTGGTTAGTCTATTATTTATTGGTTTGTTTATTGCCTATTTTGCATTATTTGAAATGAAGCACCAGGCGCTTCGGCAACGTGTTTTACCGCACTTAAACGCTGGATTTTATTTAGACGAATGGTCAACCAGAATTACCTTGAGACTATGGCCGATTAGTCTGCCAAAAAAACAAACGGCATATAAATTAGAACAGGAGTTTGCCAATGAAATCAGCAATAAAGCATAGTGGGCAGTCGCAATACAGCAGTCTGAATGCATTTGATGCTGTTGCCATAGCCGCCAATAAAATTGCCCCTACCTGGCCTTTGGATCAGTCGATTGCGGTTAATCCTTGGTGGGAGCTAAGAGGCATGGACATGGCTGAGGCTGCTGCAAAATTACGGTTTTTGGGCAATATGAATATGCTCATGCCCAAACACTACTACCGCTCATTGTGGTTAGTTGAGATTAAAGATTGGCATTTAAATGAAGCAAAAAAACAACTACAAGTAAGCGCTAGTAATGCGCAGTTAGTAGAATATGTAGAGGGTGCAGACCACCATCAACACTGGTTACATATCAGCGATTTTCTTGATGCTCAAGAATCGCATCAATATAAAATCTCATGGCGCGAAGAAGTGTTACAGCAGATGAGTAATTTCTGCGCTTTTCATTTACAACATCATCAAAATACTGATGGTCAAGCAGCAGACGAAAATGCTTTTTATAAAGCATGGCGGGCATCTGCTATTGCAGATCATGGTATGCAGATTTTGACTGGTGAAAATAACCTCAATCAACTCTTTGCCAGCTTACCCGACGATGCGGAGGCATTTGTTGCGCAGCATGTTGTTGATCTGACCAATCATAATGTTGATGAAGCGGCATGGGAAGACTATGTGTATGCGTTAGTGCTAGATATTAACGGCTGGGCGTCTTGGCTCGCTTACGATCAGTGGCAAGCCAATTTATACCAAAAAGAACACCAACATCTGTTAAGACAACTGATTGTTATCAGAATGGCTTGGGATTGGGTGCTGTGGCAAAATACGGCTTTGACCGATAGCCATTTGTTTACCCAATTAAAATATACGGTTAACCAACAGTTGGCGCAAGCCAAACAAAAACAACTACAGTGCTTTAATGAAAATAGATGGTTATGGGTTTGGCACAAGGCGTTAGAGTTAGCATTTCAAGCCAAGATGCAAGACCAATTATTGCTCGCCAATAACCACGAGATTACCACGCCGGCATTACAAGCCGTGTTTTGTATTGATGTGCGATCAGCCATTTATCGTAGCAAACTAGAAGCACAACATGCTGCCATAGAAACCTACGGTTTTGCTGGTTTTTTTGGCTTACCAATCGCTTATTTACCCACGATTAGTAAAAACACCAGACCACAGTTACCAGGATTATTTAAACCAACGTTAGTTGCGCAACAAACGGCTGCAATGGTGCAATCGCATCAGGCAGTGTCTAAACAACAAAAGAAAATGAGTTGGAAAAAAGCGGCGGAGGCAGCACCAGCGACTTTCGGTATTGTTGAGTCACAAGGCTTATTAAAAATGTTTGATTTACTCAAGCAATCTATTTTTGGGGCGCATACCAAACCGAATATCATCAATGATAGTCATCTTGAATGGCAGGTGAACAGTGATGGCAAACCTGTCAGCACAGCCGAACTTGCCGCATTAGCAAAAGCCATTTTGAACGGCATTGGCCTCACAAAGCCATACGCGCCCACGGTTTTGATTGTGGGTCATGGTAGCCTCTCTAACAATAACCCGCATGCCTCATCACTAGATTGTGGCGCATGCGGTGGACAATCTGGCGAGGTGAATGCCACTGTACTTTGCTATCTACTCAATCGCAAGGATATTAGAGCAGCATTACAAGTTGATGGGGTGGTGATTCCAGAAACAACCACTTTTGTACCATGTCTACATCACACAGTGACGGATGAAATAATGGTGCTGAATCAACAAGAAGGCGCTTGGATATCTTGGCTCGCAGCTGCCACAGCCGCTTGCCAGCAACAGCGTTATAAAAAAGATAAGCACCTATATAAAGATGAGCGTAAGATGCAAAAGGCTCTTAAAAAAAGGAGTCAAGATTGGGCCGAACTCAGACCAGAATGGGGTTTAGCTAATAATGCCGCATTTGTTGTTGCCCCCAGGTCACGTACCAGAGGCATAGACTTTGAAGGCCGCAGTTTTTTGCACGACTACCATTGGCAAACTGATGACCATTTCGCGCTATTAACACAAATTATGACCGCACCCATGATTGTCACTAATTGGATTAACCTACAATACTATGCCAGCGTTACTGATAATCAACACTATGGTAGCGGCAATAAAATGTTGCATAACGTAGTTGGTGGCAATTATGGTGTATTTGAGGGTAATGGCGGTGATTTAAGAATAGGCTTGGCCCAACAATCCTTGCATGACGGTAAACAATTGCGCCATCACCCGATTCGATTAAACGTCTATATTGCTGCGCCTAGGAATGCAATCGAAGACATTATGCACAAACATGCGATGGTAAAAGATTTAATTTTGCATCATTGGTTATGCTTGTTTCAATGGGATATTGAAAACGATGCTGTTTGGGCTTATCAAGATCATGGCTGGGAAAAAGTGATGCCAACTGGTGCGCCAATGATGCATAAATCGATTGAAATCAATGGCGATGATATTTCGATCAATAAAAAGATTATCGTTATTAATGGCAAAAAGATTAAAACCGAAGACTATAAAACGACGAGCCAGCAGCGATTGACCCATCACTAGCTCAAGCAAATCATCCAAATTAACAAAGCCCAGATGATCAGTCTGGGCTTTGTTGACTGAATGTATTGACTCTAGCGCACAGCACAAATACAACTCAAACAATCACGATTATTTAGTAAGCAATTGAGTAACCAATATATGCAAAAGGTTGCATACGCGTTTCTACTATTGGGCTGTTTGCCTGTGCGTTACCTAACCTTGTGATGGCAGCGCCAAACAGTAAATAATGCTCGCGCGCCACCGCATAAGCGCCGTTGATACCCACTCTAAGCTCGGTACTAGAGCCAGCAGAATAAGCTGGTCTGAGCGGAGCGGTTTCATTCGCACAGACGCCAAAATAATAGTCATTCATTTTTTGGTTATTCCATGTCATACCAGCGCTGGCATTTAACTTTAATGCACTCCTACGAAATACACTTTTAATATATTGTAAATCGACTGTTTGCCCATTGCTCGCACCACCTGCATCAAATCCCCACTGCGCATTAAAGGTACCGTAATCGGTCTGCCAGCGCACAGTAGGGCCTAAATCAAACGAAAAATCGCGATCTTGCATACCGCGCGTTAGTTGCCCGTCATTGGCATCCCATCCAAATCGCGCTTGTGCTGACAATCCAAATCTCAGACGTTTGTCTTCAGAATCAACGAGCCAAACACCTGCTTGAAGCGCGTTGATATAGTAATCACCATAATTGGCATTAATAATGGGCAAGGCAATGGCCCTAAACTCATCTGAACCTGATGTTTTAGGTAGTATTGCAACACCAAAACCATACAGATTTTTGCTTCTTGGTATGGCTGTTTCAGTATTACGATCAATTTTATCGTTAGCCAATGCTGTGCTTAGAGAAACGAAGCACATACACAAAACAGTGCTGGTGACTGCAACATGATGCTGAATAAATGTCATTGATAATCCATATGATAGCGAGCAATAAATTATACCGCTTGGGCATGATAAAGTGTATGAACAAACTAAATGGTTTGCGGCACTGGCTTTTATTCAGCTTACGTTAAGCTGTTTACTTTAGAATAAGGGCATACAATAAAATCATTAAAAATGCGCTGTTTTGCATCAGACTTTTAACAGGGTAAACTAAAGGTAGAAGCGTTGGATGAACATCAACAAAGTCCATTTTTTTGTTAAACAAATGACTCGCTTGATAAGCAACAAGCGCATGGTATTTCTTGTTGCGTTAAGTGTTAGCACTATGATGGCTAGTGCAGAAGAGAGCATAACTAAGATACGCAAACTCGTTGAATCTGGCGAGATATTGCCTATAGAAAACATCGTTGCATCTGCAAAAAAAATTAAGCCTGGCCAGATTTTAGAAATAGAACTAGAGCGAAAAAAAAGTTTTTATCTGTATGAGGTTGAGATACTTGATCATCAAGATCAAGTTTGGGAGCTAAAATTTAATGCAAAAACTGGAACACTCATCGAGCTAGAGCGCGACGATTAATCATGCGAGTCCTGCTTATTGAAGATGACACCACTATTGGACCACAACTGCAGACTGCGTTGCAACGTGCTGGCTATGCCACTGATTTAGCGACTGATGGCGTTGCCGCCGAAGCACAAGCCGAGCTTGAGCCTTATGATCTGATCATACTCGATTTGGGTTTGCCAAAGCGACCAGGCTTAGATGTACTGACTCATTTGCGCGGGCGCGGCTGTGAAACACCGATTATTATTCTCACTGCACGTGGTAGTTGGCAAGATAAGGTGAGTGGCTTTGATGCAGGCGCAGACGACTATATTGGCAAGCCTTTTCAAATAGAAGAGTTATTGGCAAGAATGAATGCCGTATTAAAACGCAGTGCTGGCATTGCCATGGGCACATTGCAACATGAACAATTCACTTTAGATGAGCAAGCCCAAGCAGTGATTTTTAAAAATAAAACGCGACAAGCGTTAACTGGTGTCGAATTTAGGTTATTGCGTTACTTTATGTTGCACCCAGGTCATGTGTTATCTAAAACGGTGCTAACAGAACATATTTATGAATATGATGCTGATAAAGATAGCAACGTCATCGAAGTGTTTATCAACCGCCTACGACATAAAATTGGTGCCGATCTGATCCAAACCAAACGTGGGCAAGGTTATGTATTTGGTAGCAAGTCACGATGATTTCTCTGAAACGACAGCTTTCGTGGGGCCTTGCCTTTAGTTTAGTCACGCTATTAACTTTGCAGTGGATGGTGGTGACCTATGTGATTAATGAATTAATGCAGAATCAATTGGCTAGTCGTTTAGAACGTGAGGGTGAAAATCTGTTGGCAGGCATTGAGTTTGATGCCTCAGGTTCATTTCTAGTCGATTCTAAATATGTCAGCGCTGTTTATCAACGTCCTTTTTCTGGCCACTATTATGTGATTGTTGCCAATCAACACACTGATCAATCCCGCTCTTTATGGGATGAAGAGATGTCAGTAAAACCACTCAATAAAACTGAACAGATGAGAAGTTATGTGAATGGACCAGAGCAACAGCCTTTACTTGTAGTCACTCATGCTTATCAAAAACAAGGCAATATAGTGACCATAGCGATTGCAGAAAACCTCGCACCAATAAGAGGCAGCATGTCACGCTTTCAACTGCTGTATGCAGGTATTTCTTTGCTGGGTTTGTTTGCCTTACTGTTAATACAGCGCTTGATTGTGTTGCGCGCGTTAAACCCTTTACAACAAGTGACAGACAGTATTGCAAAATTAATCAGTGGTGAGAAAAGTCAAATAGACAACCATGGCCCAGCAGAAATTTCACCACTCATTGAAGAGCTCAACCGCATTCTAGTGGCAGTACAAAGTAAATCTAAGCGCTCTAGAGAGTCACTCGGCAATTTAGCACATGCACTCAAAACAACATTGACCCTGCTCAATCAAGTTGCAGAGCGGCCGGAAATGAGTGAGCATCCAACAATCTGCAATAGTATCTATTCCGCTACCGCATCCATTAGTCAGCATATAGAACGCGAACTCAAAAAAGCCCGAATGATGGGCGATATACATCCAACACAACGCGTAGATTTACATAAAGAAGTCACGCAACTAACGACTACATTACAACAAATCTATGTGGCCAAAAAAATACAAATCATGTGGGAAATGGCACCCAATGCTCAGTTTTATGGCGATAGAGAAGACCTGTTAGAAATGTTGGGCAACTTACTTGATAACGCTTGTAAGTGGTGTGAAAGCAAGGTCTTGCTGACCATCGACGAAACCCAAACCATCGACTTTATCATTGAAGACGATGGGCCAGGCTGTGAAGAGCATACACTGGACAACTTAATACGACGGGGATTTCGTGCTGATGAATCCAAACCAGGCAGCGGTCTTGGACTGGCGATTACCCATGATATTGTCAATAGTTATGGGGCCACAATTGCATTTGCAACATCTAAACGACTGGGTGGCTTGCGCGTCACGGTGAGTTTTCCGCGACGTACAAGCCAAATTTAGAACCAATCTCGCTTGATATTGGTCACTTTGCCAGTTTTGGCATCAATATTCACTTCCCATTCTTTTCCATCCGCATCGATAATTTCAAATTCATAATCCCAGCCTTTCTTGAACTTTCTGTTCTCAAGTTCAGCTTCTTCAATCACGCCGGGTTTAGCTGCCAAAGCTTTGGTTTTTGCTTCTTCATAAGGGATCAAATTAAATGCCTTGGCTATTGATTCCATTTCTTCAAAATCATCATCAGCTGTAGCTGTATGCATGGCACCAAGACTCAAGGTCGCAACTGCAATCAATGTTTGTAGTGGGTATTTCATGTTAACACTCCAATCTATTTATCATGAGTGTCATACTTTATATGACTTGCCTTAACACAAGCTTAACAACAGGATTAAACGCAATCATTGGTAAATAGATTGCCAAATTGGCTAATCTTGCAAACATTTACTCGCGATTTCAAACACATCGTTTGATAGATTGGGTGTTGCCAAAATCGCTTCTAATGTTTGTTTCATCATCGCCTTTAATGCGGGTGTGTAGCGTTTCCATTCGCGTAATGGCGTAACCAGACGCGATGCAATCTGTGGATTAATGGCATTCAATTCGATAATCACGTCTCTTAAAATAGCATAGCCTTTGCCGCTTGGATCATGAAATTTGACGGGATTATTGATTGCAAAAACTGAGTACAATGAGCGAACGCGGTTAGGATTTTTAATGTTAAATTCTGGGTGCTGACGCAATTGCGCAAAATCATCAAATATGGCACTTCGATTAGCCATGGCTTGTAAGGTAAACCATTTATCAACCACCAATTGGTAGCCTTTATATCGTTGATAAAAGTCATTAAACACTGCTACTCGCTCTGGCTGTGTGCTGTCTGCCAAACAAGCTAGCGCAGCCACACGATCAGTCATATTATCTGCCGCATCATAATGTGCTTTGGCTCGTGCTGCGCAACCGCTACCGTTAGTGGCTGTCAACAAAGTGAGCACTGTATTTTGTAAGGCTCTTCTACCCATGGCTTCTGGCGTTAATGAAAAACGACCGGTGTTGCCATTGGCATCATACAAACGCATGAGTGCATCTTTATGTGCGCTTTTAATCGCGGTGAGCATAATAGTTAAAGCTTGGTCAATGGCCGCTGGATCAATCACTGTTAATGATTGCGTAATCACTGCAAATTCAGGCAAGGTTAATGCACGCGCTAATAATGCTTTATCGCCCTGTTCTGCAAGGCCTTGAGCAATCATCGTGCCAATGTCATCAACAAATTGACTAATATCAGCTTGTTTATCGGCCATCACACGCTTAATGGTACGCAAAGCCAACGTTTGCCCTGCTTCCCATCGATTAAATCCATCGGTATCGTGTAGCTGCAACAGTCGCAAATCATCATCTGTTAAATCGGTTATTAACTGAACAGGTGCAGAAAAGCTGCGCAAAATAGAGGGAATAGGACGTGCATCGATATTTGAAAATACAAATGCTTGTTCGCGCTCTGTCATTTCTAAAATCTGGGTTGCATGGGTTTCATTCCCTTGCGCATCCAGTAGACCAACAGCTATTGGAATGACTAATGGTTTTTTATGCGCTTGCCCTGCTGTGTCTGCCTGAGCTTGTTTAAAAGTGAGCGAGAATTGTTGCTGGGTTGGCTCGTATTGACTAGTCACTGTTAGCGTTGGTGTTCCTGCTTGTTTATACCATAAAAAGAATTGCGCCATGTCGCGGCCTGATGCATCAGCCATACATTGCACAAAATCATTACAGGTCACAGCATGGCCATCATAGCGTTCAAAATATAAATCAGTTGCTTTTCGATAGGTTTCGCTACCTAGTAAAGTGTGTTGCATACGAATAATTTCTGCACCTTTTTCATAAATGGTCGTGGTGTAGAAGTTGCTAATTTCGATAAAACTATCTGGTTGCACCGAATGGGCCAACGGACTGGTATCTTCCGAAAATTGTAAACGACGTAAACGGTCAACATCATCAATGCGCTGGACTGCACGTGAATTTAAATCGGCACTAAACTCTTGGTCTCTAAAAACGGTGAGGCCTTCTTTGAGAGACAGCTGAAACCAATCACGGCAGGTGACGCGATTGCCTGTCCAGTTATGAAAATATTCATGCCCAATTACACCTTCCACACTTAAAAAATCCATATCGGTCGCTGTTTCTTGATGCGCAAGTACTAACTTGGTATTGAATACATTCAGCGACGTATTTTCCATTGCGCCCATATTGAAATCGCTCACGGCAACGATATTGAATAAATCTAATTGATACTCACGGCCGTATACTTCCTCATCCCATTGCATGGCTTTTTTTAATGATTGCATGGCGTGACCACATTGTTGTTCATCACCAGCGCGCACATAAATATGTAAATCAACAGTGCGTCCAGTCATGGTGGTAAACGTATCTTCAGTACGCACCAAATCACCTGCAACCAAGGCAAATAGATAACAAGGTTTTGGGAATGGATCATGCCAAACCGTAAAGTGGCGTCCATCGGCCAGTTCGCCCGTTTCTACTAAATTACCATTGGATAGCATAATGGGATAACGCGTTTTATCGCCTTCTATCCGCACAGTAAATGGACTCAATACATCTGGTCTATCTTGATAGTAGGTAATGCGGCGAAAGCCTTCGGCCTCACATTGTGTGCAATAAGTACCTTGCGATTGATACAAACCTTCCAAAGCAGTATTAGAGGCTGGATCAATTTCTGTAACGATTGTTAAGGTAAACTGCTCGCCAGGATTGGAAATGGTCATTTTGTCGTCAGTCATGGTGTAGTCATCACATGCTAGTCCATCTTTTTCAACACTAATAATCATTTGATGTTGTCCATTCAACACCAATGCTTTTGATGCATTGGCTGGATTTTTTACATAGCTCACTTTAGAAGTCACAATGGTTTTGTTTGCCAACAATTCAAACTTGAGGTTTACGTTTTTTACCGCATAAGGTGCTGGCAAGTAGTCTTTTAAATAAATGGTTTTAGGTGTTAGATTGGTTTCAACTTTGTTCATGACGATCTCTATTTAATTTAATTACTATCACGATAGTATAAAAGAGATTAGCTAGTGCGATAGGCCTTATCACACACAACTCACTAAGAAAATAGCCCTTTTACAGCAATTGATGACCGCTATTTAATAAAAATGCCATATTATTTTCATGAAAATATCTCATTTGCTGTTTAGTATGCGCGGATATGGCTGAACATTTATTTCACCTTTCAACGCTTTTACAAATGAGCAAGAGTCAATGAAAATTGCTATCGCAGGCATTGGCTATGTAGGCTTAGCCAATGCAGTTTTATTAGCGCAACATAATGAGGTGGTTGCATTCGATATTTCGCAATCACGTGTGGATGCATTAAATAATAAAATCTCGCCTATTCCCGACCAAGACATTGCGCATTTCTTGCAACATCAATCGCTCAATCTCACGGCAACGCTTGATAAAAAACAAGCTTACACAGGCGCAGATTTTGTAATCGTCTCTACACCAACAGACTATGATCCAGAAACAGGTTACTTTGATACATCATCAGTCGATAGTGTGATTCAAGATGTGTTATCCATTCATATAAACGCTGTCATTATTATTAAATCAACCTTACCTGTTGGCTATACCAAGCAACTCAAGCAACGATTTAATTGCAACAATATTATTTTCTCACCTGAATTTTTACGTGAAGGTAAAGCACTTTTCGATAACTTACATCCTTCTCGCATTGTGGTTGGCGAGCGCTCTGCACGGGCAGAAACCTTTGCCAATTTATTAAAGCAAGGTGCGATTAAAGCCGAGATTGAAACTGTATTTACCGATGCCACAGAAGCGGAAGCGATTAAGCTATTTGCCAATACCTATTTGGCAATGCGAGTGGCTTACTTTAATGAGCTCGATACCTATGCGGCCACCCATGGTTTAAATACCGAGCAAATCATTAACGGCGTTTGCTTAGATCCGCGTATTGGCTTTCATTACAATAACCCGTCATTTGGCTATGGTGGATACTGCTTACCAAAAGACACGCAACAACTATTGGCAAATTATCGGGATGTGCCACAAAACCTAATTCATGCCATTGTAGAATCCAACACCACTCGCAAAGACTTTATTGCGAACGAGATTATTCGTATGAAACCAAAAGTGGTGGGCATTCATCGCTTAATCATGAAAAGTGGCTCTGACAATTTCCGTGCATCTTCCATTCAAGGCATCATGAAACGCATTAAAGCAAAAGGGATAGAAGTCATTATCTATGAGCCCATGCACCATGAAGCAAGCTTTTTTCGCTCTCGTATTGTGAATGATTTAACCCAATTTAAACAGGAAGCCGACATCATTGTTGCCAATCGCTTATCACCTGAAATCGCAGATGTAAAATCAAAAGTCTATAGCCGCGATTTATTTGGACACGATGCCTAGTAAACCTATTTGTCGCATGCAAGCCAAAGAAAAAACACCTATATTAAGCGCCAATGTACTGTATAGACGCATGCTTGATTATGTCAAACCACATTGGTTTATCTTTGGCATTAGCATCCTTGCGTTAATCACCTTATCAGCAACCAATACAGGATTTTTAGCCACTATTAAAACCATTACAGATGATGGCTTTGTCAACACACAGCAAGACAACCATGCGCTATTGCCACTATTGCTTATTAGTCTGTTGTCGTTACGTGCAATATCTGGCTTTATCTCTACTTATACAATGCGATGGGTAGGTAGAAAAGTGATTGAACAAATACGGTTGGATGCTTTTTTAAAGCTAATGACATTACCAGTAAGCTTCTTTGATGCAAATGCTGTCGGTAGCATTACATCTAAATTCACCTTTGATAGCGAACAAATGTATAACGCGGTGACCAAGGTGACAGTAAGCATGGTGCGCGATAGCCTCACCATCGTTGGCATGGTGGCTTATATGCTCTATCTAGATTGGCGACTGACCTTAATATTTACTTTGATTGCGCCATTGATGGTGTTCTTTTTGAAGAAAATGACACCTAAATTAAAATTTGCCAGCACGTCAGTTCAACAATCGATGGGCGATATGACCCAAGTGATTGAAGAAGCCGCCAGCGGTCAACGTATGGTGAAAATATTTGGCGGTGAACACTATGAATATGAGCGCTTTGCAGCGATAACCAAAGAAAACCGCCAGATGATGACACGCTTAGGCAAAGTGTCTGGACTCAATAGCATGGTCATCGAGCTACTCGCGGCTTTTGCTTTAGGCCTCGTTGTTTATTATGCCGTTGGTCGCTTTAGCGCTGGTGAGTTTGCCGCTTTTATTGGCGCATTATTGATGCTGATTGCACCGATTAAAAGTTTAACTTCTCTAAATACAGATATTCAGATTGGGTTAGCTGCAGCCCAAAGTATTTTTGGTCTTATTGATACGCCAGCGCAAATCGATGAAGGTAAACAAGATATTGGTAAAACCAAGGGAGCAATTAGCATTAAGCGTGTGAGTTTGCAGTATGAAAATGCTAAACGTCCTGCCTTGAGCAATATTGATTTAACCATTAAACCTGGTGAAAAAATTGCTTTAGTTGGCCGCTCTGGTGGCGGCAAAACAACCTTGGTTAATGTATTACCCAGATTTTATGAATTGCAACAAGGCACTGCCATGATTGATGGTTTGGATATTCGAACCATGTCACTAAAAAATTTACGCGAACAATTTAGCATGGTCAGCCAAGAGATCGTTTTATTTAACGATACCATATTCAATAATATTGCATACGGCGCACTACGTCATGTCAATGAATCACAAGTCATTGAAGCAGCTAAAGCAGCACATGCTTGGGATTTTATTCAACAATTACCTAACGGCTTATATAATGAAATTGGCGATCGCGGCGTACGCCTTTCTGGCGGGCAACGTCAGCGCATTGCTATTGCGCGTGCAATCCTCAAAGATGCGCCTATTCTATTATTAGATGAAGCAACGTCAGCTTTAGATACTGAATCTGAGCAACATGTGCAGGCAGCACTGGATGTTTTAATGCACAACAGAACGACCATTGTGATTGCACATCGGCTATCGACCATTGAAAATGCAGACCGTATTTTGGTGATGGAACAAGGCAAAATCATTGAAAGTGGATGCCATCACGATTTATTAAAAATCAATGGCAGCTATGCCAAACTTTACCAAACCCAATTAGCATGATGCAAACAACCATTTCTATATTTAGTTCTTTCATGGGCTATTTGCCTTGGATACTCCCACTTTTGTTACTATTTTCTAGAGCTGGAGCTGATATCACAGTGCTTTGTATCGGTGTAGCCTTTCTATTCAAAAGCTATCAGTCTAAGGATTGGGAATGGACAAAACAAACGTGGTTCAAGCTGAATCTTCTATTTTGGTTGTATTTATTATGCATCAATGCACCGCTTAGTATCGACTCTGCTGATAGCTTCATGCATGCCATTTTATATTTAAGATGGCCACTATTTGCCGCTGCACTTGCTTATTGGTTACTGAATAATCAGAAGTTTCAACAGCACTTTCTTATCGCGCTCATGGTTATCTGCGCATTTATATTATTAGACACCAGTTTGCAATATATCACTGGCACGGATTTATTTGGTCACACCAAACCGAGTCCAACTCGACTCACTGGCCCATACAGCAGGCCGATTCCCGGCATTATGATGTTGCGAGTTTTATTTATTGTGTTATTAATAACAGTCGTCAGTCCATTATTCAGAGCAGCAACACGGCGCATTTTTGTCACGCTGTCGGTGTTATGCATTGGTTTATTGTTTATGTTTATTACTGGTGAGCGCATGGCATTACTTTTATTCTTTACAGGAAGTATTGTCGTTCTTGTTGGCTTGGTATTAGACCAAAAAATGCATAAAACAAAAGTGTTATCAGGCTTCGCTTTTATTTTAGCTTTTTTCGCGTTCACCATTTCATTTAATCCTGAGATGGCGGAGCGGTCGATTTATAGCACTGTCAGCAAACTCATACAGTTTATGGATTCTGACTATGGCCTTGTTTTTCGAGCTGCAATAGCCGCTTGGCAAGAAAATCCGATATTTGGTAGCGGCTTCCATACCTATCGATCTGCTTGTGAACAGTTAGGACTATTACCACTGTGGGGAATACCGTGCTCACACCCGCACAATCTTTATCTACAAATTGGCGCAGAAACAGGTGTGATTGGACTACTACTTTTTATTAGCATAGTAGTGAGTATTTACTTTAGTGCACTTTCACAACCTATTAAGACTAAACAATGGTTTATCTCATGTTTAAGCTTCACTATTCTCAGCGTCAGCTTTTGGCCACTCATTGGTGGCATCAGCATTTTGAATAATGGGGTCGCCGCATTAGTTTGGCTAGGGGTTGGCTGGGCGCTTTCCGTATCAACTACCAAGATATCGAAACCATAATGTCCATTTGACAACTCTCTAACAAAATTTCATTAATTTAAAATATCGCTTTTTCCCTTATTACTAAATTCAGATAAATGAAAATGATCGATGATGCGCAAAACATGCGCTTTCTAGGTGGCATTCACGAACGATTAAAACAATGGAAACTGAGCCTAATTGATTTGAATCATATCGCCAATGGCAAAATTACACGAAGGCGAAAGGAAATGCTAAAACGCAGTCATACAATAGAAGCTTCTTGGTGGGTTGTGCAGGCAGACAATTAAGAAGAAAGCACTCAAAAAACGCATGTAAATCAACATCCGTCTTTTATTGAATTGGATTATTTTATGTTAGATGCTTTAAATCGCTGAAGCACCTCTGCAACCGTTAAATTTGCCAAGTCATCCACTTCTATCACTTCAAACTTGCGGCGACCAATTTCAGCTCTCGTAGCAGATGTGCTAGGTCCGAAAATAGCCAAGCCTGCTTTATTTAAATAAGAGGCAATATGACTAGGCCCTGTGTCGTTACCAATCACATACAGCGCCGTGTTTAACACACCAGCTAACTGAAACCAATTAAGTCCTTGTAAAACATGTCCTGGCATTTGCTTGGCTAATGTAGATTCATCAGGCCCTAATACCACGACTACTTGATAATTTTTGTTTATTAATGCTGTAGCTAACTCTTCATAATAAGGCCAGCGTTTTTCCAAGTGTTGTGCCGACGAACCAGGAATTAACACGATATATTCACCTGCTACAATGTCTCGCTCATTGAGTAGCACACTCATATCGTCTGCCAGCCATGTCAATACTGATTGGTGGGCATGAGGTGTTGCAATACCCACGTCATTTAATAAGTCAATCAAACCAATTAGCCCAGAAGATGGTTCATCTGCTTCCGCACGACGGCCTATCCACTTAGTTTGAGCGAACCAAAATTGTTGATACATACGTGAGCGCTCAGAGTTTTGCAAATCAATCACTAGGTCAAATTGCTTTTTGTGCAATTTCTTTTTTAGTTTAATCTGTTGATCGACACGCCAAATTGGCGCTCTATTATCAGCAATAAGCTGGTCAATGGCAGGACACCGCTGCATGAGCGAACAATAAGCTGGCGCTGTTAATAAGGTAATCTCGTGATTAGGATAGTGTTGTTTGATATCAATGATTAATCCAATCGACTGCATCAAATCACCCAAAGCGCCGTGTTTAATGATTAATAATTGCTGGATATTCTTCACTTCAATCACACATGCGTTGATAACAATTAATCGTTTCTTGCGTCATATAGCTAAGCGTCATTTTCTGCTGTGCCAGCATTTGCGGGGCTTGCATCAACGATGTCCATTGCTTAGGGTTCTGCAACAGCATTTCTAGTCGTTGACGTAACATTACAACATCGCCAACTGTTACAATTAAATCGCGTGGCAATACCTCATTTGCTACAGGTACATCAGTTGATAATATATTGACGCCACACATGAGTGCTTCGTTAAATACATAAGAAAAGCCTTCACGCCTAGAAGAGATAATCACAGCATCAACACCACGCATGATTGCAGTTGGATTATCATAATGTCCAATCAAGCGCACGACAGTATTTGGATGCAGTAAAGCAATCTTTGCCTCTAACATTTGACGCTCTGGCCCTTGACCTACAATCAGTAAACTCACTGCTAAACCATCAATCGCATCTAGCAATAAATCAAATCCTTTTGCGTAGACTAAACGACCAACTGCACAAATAACTGGCTTATTATCTGGTAACTGATAGTGTTTCTTCACATCAATGGTCGCTGTTTTTGGAACATCAATACCGTTATAAATCACTTCAGCACCGGCATGATTAATGAGGCTTGCTAAATAGCGGCTCACGCAAATGACATGTTTAAATCGCTTAAATAATGCAAGACGGCTCTTTATATTGTGTAAAGTAACCACCTTTGGTGTTTTGATAAACCATTGAAGCATTGCCAGCATTGCGGTCGCTTTATTTGCCTGTGCATGAATCACATCAAATGGATAACGTCGTAAACAACGATATAGCTGATAAAGCAAATAAGGATTATATCGACTTAAGCGCATGTTAAGGGCAACACGCTCTACTTCTGGCGTTAAGGTGTTGATGAATACAGGATCGCCAATTACCAGTACGCGATGACCTTGTGTCACTAAAGACTGACTTAACTCTCGCACATGCTTTTCCAAACCACCATTGCCTTGACTAGCAATGATTTGACCAATAAACATGATTAATCTGCTCCTCGTTGACCTGCTTGAGCAAGCTCTTGATAGACATCCATCGTTTTCTGCAGCATAGTATCTAAACTAAAAGCTTGATTCTTGGCAACATCTGGTGGCTGATCTAACCAGCGTAAAGTCAGTGTCGCAGCCTCTGCAACATTACCAACATCAATCTGTCCTTCAGGCAATAATGTAGCTAACTGCTCTTGCACACCACCATGAGCATAGCCAATCACTGGCACCCCTAAACTCAACGCTTCTATCGTCGTTCGCCCAAACGCTTCTGGCTCTAACGATAGTGAATAAACAATGCTAGAAATTGCCATAATTTCACGCAAATCATCACGATGCCCAACGAATGTAACATTCTCACACACGCCAAGACTTTGCGCTTTTTTCTGTAATTTTTTGAGAAAATTGGTTTTGCCTTTTTTAGTTTCCCCTACAATCAATGCATGCACATTTGCTTTATGCTTTTTTAATTGCGCCACCAGATGAATAAAATCTTCTTGACCTTTCCATTTGGTCACCCGCGCAGGTAATACTAATAATTTTTTATCTTTTGTCTGAGGGAAGGTTTGATACCAATCTTTTAACCAAGATTGCTTAGGCTGGTAACCAAAAGGAAAATGTTTGTCATCTACACCACGATAAATCAATCTTAATTTCTCTGGCTTCGTATGATATTGACTGACCACATACTCGCGAATCATTTCAGAAATCACAATCACCCGCTCACCTTTAGTCATCACTTGACTATAAGCACTAACGGAGTATGGACCATGAACTGTCGTCACAAAAGCAGGTCGCGTTTTAGAGTCCATTTCTTTCCATGCAAGATAAGCAATCCAAGCGGGGAAGCGTGAGCGTACATGCACAATATCAACTTTTTCTTTTTCTAAAAACTGACGTAATTGACGTACTAGCTTAAGCGTCAATAGTGATTTTTTGCCAATAGGCCAAGCAATATGTTCGCTACCTTCTTTTTGTAGCTGATGAACCATACGGCCACCAGCTGAAATCACAATCGATCGGCAACCATTTGCAGACAAGTGAGCGCCTACTTCTAACGTGCCGCGTTCCACACCACCAGAGTCTAATGCAGGTAGTATCTGCACTACTGTTAACTGCATATTAAACCCATCTTAATGATTTTGTTAAACAAGTAAGTATCGTGTTAAATTTCAAATGCTGCATCAAACACAGGTTGATTAACTCTGCTTGATTGCATCCAAGAATGAAGAATCCATTGACTACACCGTTCAGCTTCCATAAAACCAACTACCACTTTTAGTTTTTGCTGGTAGGTTTGCAAAAAATCAAATCGAGCAACCATGCCTTGGTTAATTAAATTCTGCACACCCCGGCTAACTCGGCTTTTTCGCTTCACTGGCATATTCAATAAACCAACCATCACTTGCGCTGTTAGCGCTTCATAAACCATTGAAACTGAATCTTCTGTCACCCATGCAAATGCACTTTTAGATAACTGCTTCGCCACCCAACCTTTTTCCGTTTCTTCATGCGGCACCACTGTTAAATTACGAAAGTGAATTCTCTTAACTGCAGATATGAATGCCTTTGGCGTCCGACGCGAAGTTGTTAAGGTATAATGAATGTGTGTATTATGATTAAGTAATTCATACACTTGGGCGATTAACTTTAAGGTGTCCCAATGGCAATGCTTAGAGGGACCTCCAATCATAATCAATGCTTGATTAACTGCATGCTCACCCTCTGGCTGAATCGGATTAAGCACGCCTCTCGTCTGCAGATACTCGCCGCTGCCTTGATATCGATCATGCTCTGGAATCAAACATAAGTCGAATAGCCGAACAGGCAAAGTCGGCTGCATCAATACAATTGTTTTACCGCCGTATGCACGCTTTGCCGCAAGTAGATGTAAATGGGTTGAATGTCCTGCACCGATAATTAGATCAGGCAATGGCAAGCCTGCACCCAAAACCCAAGTGGAAGAAAGCCAGCAAGCAATGGCTTCAAAACCATTACTCACTTTAATATCAAAGGTTTGGCAATCGGCCTGTTTTGATAGGGCTTTCACCAAGCCTAACGATTGACTTTCATGCCCTGCTTTTCCATCCACTAATCGCCAAATAGTTAACTGGCTACCGTTGTTTAATTGAGTTATTTGCTTCAATCTACTCACCTCACCTATTTTAAAAAGCCTTATTAAATGAGCTTGTAATTTAAAATAGTTTTGTGACAACAGTTTTTCAAAGAAGTAATTTTTACTAGTTAATAAGCATGTTCTTGGTAAATTTGTCGGCCGATATTAGCTTAAGTAACTTAATTTGAAATTAAACATGCATCCATTAGAATGCTATTGAAGAGTTATTATTTTAATTTTTAACGCAAACCACTTTTGATTAATTTACATTATCAGTAGAACACCGTAAAAAAATAGCCACCATTGTTTTATTAAAATTTCACAATGGTGGCTATTTAAATAGCAGTCACATGCAAGTAACGAAATTTCAGTATAATGACGACTTTTATTTTAAGCTTGTTCTTTTGTCCTGAAAACATCGGGATTTTTTCCCGTACCCCATATAACGTGACCTCTACAACACAAGGATACTAGCCATCAATAATGCCATGTCGAATAGCAATACGTACCATTTCTATTGGGCTATTTGCGCCAAGCTTTTGTTTAATCATCGTATAGTAATTTGATACTGTTTTTTGACTAATCTTCAATCTTTCACCTACCACCTCAACACTAACACCCTCTGTTAGCAATCTAAATACCTCAAACTCCCTCGCAGAGAGCATTTTCAGCGGATTATCATCTCCGCCCATGCTTTCAAGAGCAATTTTTTGGGCAACCTCTGGGCTAAGATAACTTCTACCCTTGGTTACTTCATGTATCGCTTGCAATAAATCGCTGTCGGCACCTGTTTTTGTTACGTAGGCTTTTACACCTGCTTTTAGCACTTGGGCAGCAAACGTCGCATTATCATGCATTGAAAAGACAACAATTTTCACCGTTGGGTAGCGCCCTAAAATGCGTCTAGCGGTCTCCAAACCTCCCATCCCTGGCATAGACAAATCCATGACAATTACATCAACTTGATGGTTATTCAACAATTGATATGCTGTTTCACCGTTGTCAGCCTCCCACGCCACTTCTAGTCCGGCTTGATTTTCCATTAAGCGTTTTAATCCTGCGCGAACAACCGCGTGATCATCGACCAACATAATTTTTGTTTTTTCAATCTTCATTTTGTCTCTATCATTTCACTTATGCCAATAGCGGCAACCGAACGACTAAGCGTGTTCCAGCACCAATCGCACTATCTAATTCAAACTCTCCGCCAAGGCCCTCAACGCGCTCGCGCATGCCAAGCAAACCATAGCCATCCGTTTTGCTTGCACAATCAAAACCTTTTCCATCATCCTCTACCATTAATACTAGGGTACTGTCTTCCTGCAGAATACTGATATATATTTTTTTAGCCTCGGCATATCGCGCGATATTCGTCAGGCTCTCTTGTACAATCCTATAAGCAGTAATTGAAATCGTTTCTGAAAACCCATTCAAATGACCAGAAATATTTAAAGTACAAACCGTATCACCAAACTTAGCTTGCCATCTAGAAACCAGATCATCTAATGCCATTTTGAGACCCAATTTATCAATGGCATCCGGTCGTAAACGGTCTAAGATTTGGTGCGTAATGCCCATCATATTTTTGGAAACACCCAATATTGCTTGCGCGCTTAACCTCAAGTTACCTATTGAGGTTTGATTAATCTCTTGAATATTTAAGATCGCTAGTGCATCCACATGAATTGCCGTGATACTCTGCCCAATCTCATCATGCAAATCCCTAGCGAGGCTCTTTCGCTCTACTTCTTCTAAGTTAATAATTTGTCTTGATAACCCGAGATTGCGTTTAATACTTAATTCAAGCTTTTCTGCCATCCCATTAAATTTTTGACCTATACTTGCCAATTCTGGCAAATCAAAGCCAGATAATCGCGTCTCGAGCTTGCCATTTTCTAAGTCAGTTAACGCAGTTAAAATACGATTCACTGGTTTTAATGCCTTATCAATTGCAAAATAAACCAACAAATTAACTGAAATAAAAAAGATAAATACCAATGCCAGCAAATCTTTGGTGTCATCCCATATTTCTTCAATTTCATAAGAAGGATCTGGCGTAATGACTAGCTTTCCTACCGGCCTTCCCCCAAATATAACGGTACGCACACTATTCTTTAATGGCGACATATTGGTCATCAGCTGAACAAACCATTCAGGTGGGACGAACTGATTGTCGGATGTTTTATCGACCTGATTGCTATCAAGCAATTGACCTTGCATATTAAAAAATGCAATCCGCAAATGTCGAATATGATGCAAACTAGCCAATTGAAACGGCAGCGCACTATGCCCACCTATAGGCTTGTCAGAAAAAGCGAGTATTTCTCTATCTAATAAATGCAAGGTCAAGTTTGCAGTAGACTCGATTTCAACCCTGACATTCTCACGTGCATTCATTAACATAAAATATGCACCGATGCACAACACAATCAATAACAAACACGTAATCATCATGTTGAGCCTAAGCTTTAAACTCATTTTATTTAATTTCATGTTGTTACGAGCGTCATCATATTATTTAGTTTAACACCGAGCAGAAACAGTTGAATCGATGATTAAGACATGCGTTAACTTGGGCGAATATACCTGATTCAACTGAATTGATTAAAACAAGCGCTATTGTAGTAGCAACCTATGTGCCAACAGTAAAATATTGCCTTAAGCTACTGATTTTAAGTCAAACTGAGTATCACAATTTGATTGATATGGTTAATTTAAACCAACATGGTGGTGGTTTAACCAATTTTAATCGCACAATCCATCTATCGCTTGGTTATGTCGCCAAGTGTATAGGCGACGGCTATAAAAAAGCCCTCCTAAGAGGGCTTTGTATCGAGCAATATTATTAACAACTATTCTTCACCAATTTGGTAACCTTCATAGCTCACTTCAACAATTTTACCTGTGGTCGCATCTACTTCCACTTTCACTTCATCGTTGTCTTTTTGTAAAATATCGATTTCATAAGAGGCTTTTCCATCTGACTCAAGCTCGTATTCAACCTCAACCACTCTGCCTGGGTAAGCTGCTAAAGCAGTGGCTCTAGCTTGCTCTTCTGAGAACTTTGCTTGTGATGCAAATCGTGGGTCATCTACCGCTACCTCTTCTTCTGTCTCGGTGATTGCGCCAGTCTTCACATCACACTCGACTTCCCAAGCTTTACCATCAGCTGTTTGAATATCGAACTCGTAAACTGCTGTTTTTTCTTCCATTTTGTATTCAAGCTTTACAATTTCACCATCATATTTGCCTAGCGCCTTCTCTACGCATTTACCTAAACTATCGTATGGTAACGCCTTAAATGCACCCTGATCACTGTCAGCAAATGCGCTATTTGAAGTTAAAGCAAGTGCCAATAAACCCGCACCTAAAGATAAACGTAACATTACAATCTCCATTAATAAAAAACAAAAAATTCTGCACGCTCATTATGGTTAAACATGCACAAAACCTCAATAGGTTATTGATTCTTTTACATTTTATTAACACTATTGGCTATTAATAACCAAAGCAGTCTTTAAATTTGGCTATATATAGCTAACTGTCACACAGCTATAACATGACGCTGCTGAACAAATTGTCATTTTAGTCCGTTGCCGCCAGCACAATCAGCAACCATTCGCACGCATTGTTAAGTGACATGACGATGACTGCCTACATCGCTTGAAGCTGTATATCTGCTCTCATTCTAAACAATGTCATGAAGCGTGTTAACTGTCTGTTTAACTTAACCTTTTATGTGTACAATAAACGATTAATAGGAATATAAGATGAAAAATTACACTGAAATTGATGTATCTGAGCTGGCGCACGTATTGGCAAATCAAAATGTTATGCTAGTAGATGTACGAAACAATGATGAGGTGTTGCATGGCATAATTGAAGGCGCAATGCATATTCAATTATCATTGTTGCCATTAGAATACACAAAGCTGTCAAAGGCAGATGCCGTTGTTTTCTATTGTCATAGCGGCATACGTTCTGCCCATGCAGCAGATTTTGTTGCATCAAAAGGCATTAAAGGTATTAATCTAATTGGCGGTGTGGTTGCTTGGGCAAAAGCTGGCTACCCACTTTCTCCGAAATTATAAGTTAACGATAGAGTGAATCATGATGGAATTTGATAAAGAAGTGGACGCACGCAACCTAAACTGCCCGCTCCCTATTTTGCGTTGCAAAAAAGGGTTGAGCGACATGAGCGGCAGTCAAATCTTAAAAATTATGGCAACGGATCCTGGCTCAGAGAAAGATTTCGCCGCATTTTGCAAACAAACAGGTCATGAATTATTGCAATTAGATAAATCAGAAAATGTGTTTAGTTTTTATATTAAAAAACGCGATGCCACTTAATTTGGTTGGATGCCTAATTTAGAAAAAAACGTCCAGTCATTGCCCGCAAAAATGCCAATTGATTGAATGCGTGACAAGGCAAAACACGGTATTGATGAGAGGGCGTTAGGAGACGCGATGCGCAATGTCATTTGAAACAACAGCGCTTTAGTGCGTGCTATTTTGCAATGTCTTTTCGCGTACTTTAGCGATGATATAAAGCAAAAAAGGCAACGTGAGCAAAACACCTAAACCAATCAACAACCAGCCTGATTGATCATATTTTGTAATAGCAGGTAATACATCAATATCACCCCATTTTTTGGCGATACCCAATGCGATTAAAACACTGCCAAAAAACTCTAATACCAGCATACCCAGAGGTAATGGAATCTTCTTTTCGTCATGCATACTATCACTCATGATTAACGCCAATACTTTACAAAATTGATATTTTACAAAATAGACACTTTTCCCACTATATAATTATGCTAATTTAGCAAGCTGCATTTCTAGCTTTTCTAAATTTGCTGCAAACTCCGCTACACGTGATTTTTCTTGCGCTACAACTTCTGCTGGCGCGCGAGCTACAAAGTTTTCATTATTGAGTTTGCCATTGGCTTTCGCTATTTCAGCTTGTAAACGCGCCACCTCTTTGCCTAAGCGCTCTTTTTCCGCAGCAACATCAATTTCCACTTTCAGCATTAACCTAAAGTCTCCCGCTAGCATCACTGGCGCATCTGCTTCTGGCAATTCCGCTACCACTTGCACCTCTTCTAATTTAGCTAACGCTTTTAAATACGCTGCATAACCATTCAACATAGCAACATCACCAGCCGCAATTAAAGGTACCTTGTTAGATGGCGAAATACCCATTTCACCGCGCAAACTACGGCAAGCATCGACGCACATTTTTAATTGCGCCACCCAAGCCTCGGCACTTTCATCTATCTTGTTAGGCTGGGTTGTTGGGTAAGCTTCTAGCATTATGCTATCGCCTGTTCGGCCGCTCATTGGACCGATGGTTTGCCAAATTTCTTCGGTGATAAATGGAATAATCGGATGTGCCAAGCGCAAGATAGTTTCTAATACACGCAATAAGGTTCGGCGTGTAGCACGCTGTTCCGCCGCATTGCCAATTTGTATTTGGACTTTCGCAATTTCCAAATACCAATCGCAATATTGATCCCACACATATTCATAAATGGATTTTGCAGCCAAGTCAAACCGATAGTCAGCAAATGCTTTTTCCACATCTGCTTCTGTTTTTTGCAAAATAGAGACTATCCAGCGGTCAGCTTGGCTAAAGCTTAAATAGCCTTGTGGTTTTGTTTCACACGCCTCTAAGCCATTATCTTGACCTTCCGTGTTCATCAATACAAAACGGGTTGCATTCCACAATTTGTTGCAGAAGTTGCGATAGCCATCACAACGTTGCAAATCAAATTTAATGTCACGGCCTGGGCTTGCTAATGCGGCAAAGGTAAAGCGCAATGCATCCGTACCATAGGCATTAATCCCTTCTGGGAATTCTTTACGCGTACGCTTTTCAATTTTTTCTGCATCTTTAGGGTTCATCAATCCTGTGGTGCGTTTTTTGATTAATTCGTCTAGCCCAATGCCATCGATTAAATCAATCGGGTCTAACACGTTACCCTTGGATTTAGACATTTTTTGGCCTTCCGCATCGCGGATTAAACCGTGTACATACACATGCTTAAACGGAATTTTGCCGGTGATATGTTTGGTCATCATCACCATGCGCGCCACCCAGAAAAAGATAATATCAAACCCTGTCACCAGCACAGAAGATGGTAAATATTGTTGTAAGGCTTGGTTTTGCGCGTCCATCGCTGCGTCGCCTGTCCAATCTAGCGTAGAGAAAGGCCAAAGCGCAGATGAATACCAAGTATCGAGCACATCATCATCGCGCTTTAAGTTGCCTGTATAACCGTCTTTCTCAGCCAATGTTTTCGCTTGTGCTTCATCATGCGCCACATAAACTTGGCCATCAACACCATACCAAGCAGGGATTTGATGTCCCCACCACAATTGACGCGAAATACACCAATCTTGAATATTATTCAGCCATTGGTTATAGGTATTCACCCAGTTTTCTGGATAAAACTTGATTTCGCCATTCGCCACCACTTCTAATGCTTTTTCGGTAATGCTCTTGCCGTCCGCCGCGGGTTTAGTCATGGCCACAAACCATTGGTCGGTCAACATTGGTTCAATCACCACATTGGTGCGGTCGCCACGTGGTACTTTAAGTTTATGTTTGTCCACTTTTACTAAAAAACCTTGCGCTTCCAAATCTACCACCACCTGCTTGCGAGCAGCAAAACGCTCTAATCCTTGATATGGTTTAGGCGCATTCTCGTTAACAAAACCTTGTAAATTCAAAATGCCTATCATTGGCAACCCATGACGCTGCCCCACCGCATAATCGTTAAAATCATGCGCTGGCGTCACTTTTACTACACCAGTGCCAAACGCTTTATCGACATAATCGTCGGCAATAATTGGAATTTCACGATTGCATAATGGTAGCGTGACGTTTTTCCCAATCAAATGGGCATAACGTTCATCTTCGGGATGCACCATTACCGCCACGTCACCTAACATGGTTTCTGGGCGAGTAGTGGCGACCGTTAAATGGCCTGCACCATCAGCAAGTGGATAATTGATGTGCCACATAGAGCCATCTTCTTCCTCTTGTACCACTTCTAAATCGGAAACAGCTGTGCCAAGTTTGACATCCCAGTTAACCAAACGCTTACCACGGTAAATCAAGCCTTCGTTATAGAGGCGCACAAAGGTTTCCGTGACAACTTTGTTTAAGCCCGCATCCATGGTGAAGCGCTCGCGTGACCAATCTGGCGAAGTGCCTAAACGGCGCATTTGTTGCGTAATCGTACCGCCTGAGTATTCTTTCCATTCCCATACTTTTTCTAAAAATTTCTCACGCCCTAAGTCGTGACGAGACACACCTTGCGCATCCAGTTGGCGTTCAACAACGATTTGCGTGGCAATACCAGCATGGTCTGTGCCTGGTTGCCATAGGGTATTATCGCCGCGCATGCGGTGGTAACGGGTGAGTGCATCCATCAAGGTTTGGTTAAAGCCATGTCCCATGTGCAGCGTACCAGTGACATTAGGTGGCGGTAGTAGTATGCAAAAATTTTCTGTTATTTCTGGGTTGAGGCCGGCGGCGTAATAGCCCTTGCTCTCCCAAAATGCATACCATTTATGCTCAATAGTCGACGGGTCGAAAGCTTTTGTTAAATCATTTTTTGGCGTAGTAATCATAGCGCGTGATTTTACCACAAGCGCCGCAAAGTCTTAACGCCATGTCTTAATGCCATGAGTGATTGCAAATCAAGTAGGCTTAACCATGTTGAGCGCCCATTATTGCGCTTATCTATGCTTAATATTAACCATAAATAGTGCTAAGATGCCTTCATCACTTTTCCATTTGAATGGGTTGATTATGATCGATGCAGTTTGGGCTTGGGCCGTATTAGGCGTCATTTTATTATCGGTTGAAATGGCGATTGGCTCCTTTGATATTGTATGGTTTGGGATTGCTGCAATCTGCGTGGCGATTGTTATGTGGTTTTTTCCTGAAATGCCTTCAGCAGGGCAATATATAATATTTGCCGCACTATCTCTTATCTCACTTGGCGCTTGGCGCTTTCATTACAAAAACACTGGCACGCACGCTCGTGTAGGTCAAGCACAGGGCGAGGAAATCGGTAGAATTGGTATTGTAATGACACCTTGTGGGCCAAACCAAAATGGCAAAATACGCTTTACACAAGGATTAATGGGGGCACGCGAATGGACAGCGGTAGCCGACGAACATATTACAGAAAACACTGAAGCAGAGGTGATTGCCGTTGAAGGCAATGCGTTAAGAATTAAACCCATTTAATTAAACAGGAAAACATCATGACAGAACTGAGTATTGTAATTATATTATTGGTGATAATCGCCATTGTAAAAGGCGTGCGCATTGTGCCACAAGGCGAAGAGTGGGTCGTTGAGCGCTTAGGCAAATTCGCAGGCGTTATTGCACCAGGGTTACATGTGATCAACCCGATATTGAGTAAAGTGAGCTACAAAGTAACGACTAAAGATATTATCCTAGAAATTCCTGAGCAAGAAGTGATTACCTCTGATAACGCTGTTATTTTAGCTAATGCTGTTGCCTTTATTAAAGTCAGTAGTATTGAGCGGGCAGTCTATGGTATTGAGAATTTCCGTGAAGCAATGCGTAATATGGTGCAAACCAATTTACGTTCGATTATTGGTGGCATGGAACTCAATCATGCGCTCACTTCACGCGACCGCATTAAAGCCGAGTTAAAAAATGCCGTTGCAGATGAAGCGTTGGACTGGGGACTTACTGTTAAATCGGTCGAGATTCAAGATATTAAACCATCTACCAACATGCAAAATGCTATGGAAAGACAAGCAGCTGCAGAACGTGAACGTGTGGCTGTGGTGACAGAGGCTGAAGGGGCAAAGCAAGCCTTAATTTTAAATGCAGAGGCGCGTTTAGAGGCGGCACGTAAAGATGCAGAAGCACAAATGGTGGGTGCAAAAGCCTCTGCAGAATCCATTAAATTTATTACCGCATCAGCAAAAGAAAACATTGACTCGGCTAACTTTTTATTAGGCGACCGCTACATTCAAGCGCTGCAAAAAATGTCAAGTTCAGATAATAGTAAAATTGTAGTGATGCCTGGTGATTTAATCGGAGCAGTTAGAAACTTGATTGGCGGCAAATAAACCACTAACCGCAAACCGTACAAGCAGGGTCGCGTTTCAATTTGATGGTGCGCCACTCTGCTCTCAGCGCATCCAACAGCATCAAACGGCCTTGCAGAGTTTGACCAATTCCCATTAAACATTTTAGCGCTTCCGCCGCCTGCGCTGTGCCAATCATGCCAACCAATGGTGAAAATACGCCATTTTCCGCGCAACGCTGTTCTTGTTCATCGCCCGTATCTGGGAACAAACAGTGATAACATGGACTAGTTTCGTTTCTAAAATCAAATACAGTAATTTGACCTTCAAAACGGACTGCCGCACCTGAAACCAACGGCTTTTTTTGCGCAAAACAAAGTCGATTAAGTGCATAGCGTGTCGCAAAATTATCAGAACAATCAATCACCACATCCGCCGCATGAATCAACGCATCCATTTCTGCTTGCGTTGATTTTTGCTGAACGGTTTTTACGCTCACTTCGGGATTCACCGCATCAATCGTTTGCTGCGCTGATAGCGCTTTATTGATGCCAACCGATTGTGTGGTGTGAATAATTTGTCGCTGCAAATTGGTTAAATCAACCGTATCAAAATCACAAATAGTTAACCTACCAACGCCGCTAGCGGCCAGATATAAGGCAACGGGCGACCCTAAACCCCCTGCACCTATAATCAAGGCATGACTGTTGATGAGTTTTTCTTGTCCTGCATATTCTACTTGCGGTAGCAAAATATGGCGGCTATAGCGCAATAGTTGATGATCATTCATGATTTTAAAACAATGTTCTGGTCATTTAATGTAATTGTCCTGCCACAATCATAGCGTTATATAGCATATAAGGCGATAGCCAAGTGACGATGTGATCAAATTCGCCATTCGTTGAAGCAACCGTTGTAATAGGATGGCTAATAAATGTGGTATTCAATGGTGCGGTTAAATTTTGACGCTCATCCACGCCTCCACTGGCTTGACCGCCTGTTGCGCCAAGTGAAAACACAACAGCTGCTGCGTTGTTGATTAAATGTATACGGTTCGTGCATACAATGGCACTCATGGTTGCACACACTCTCAAGTCTGGTTCTAGCGCTGTTAACCCAATGTCATACATGCCGTTTGGCTTAGCAAATGCATCATTATTTGCTCTGGTAATAGCATAGCGAATTCTATTTTGCCAAGCATCTTAAGCAAGACACTGCTACACTCACTGCACCTGTAGCAAAAATGTTTGCAATAAATACACTAAAACGTTTAACGGCGCGAGGAAAAAACTACATTTTGCAAGCAATCAAGGGATGGGGTGGCTGATGGGGCTCGAACCCACGACAACTGGAATCACAATCCAGGGCTCTACCAGCTGAGCTACAGCCACCATAGAGACTAAAAATGGCCTGCCCGACAGGAATCGAACCTGTAACCCCCAGCTTAGAAGGCTGGTGCTCTATCCGGTTGAGCTACGGGCAGATTTAGTTACACGTGACGATATATCGCTGTTACGGGCAATGACCAAAAAAACTGGTCGGCGTGGAGAGATTCGAACTCCCGACATCCTGCTCCCAAAGCAGGCGCGCTACCAGGCTACGCTACACGCCGAAGAGGCAGAAATATACTGGAATATGCGCAATTGGTCAAATCAAATATGCTAAAATGCGCAATTATTTCAACATTTCTGTAAAACACATTCATGTCTGCGCAAATCATTGATGGCAAAGTTATTTCAGCCAAATTACTCGATAGCATTAAATCTCGCATTTCAGATCGCACTGCCGCTGGTAAACGCGCACCTTGTCTGGCAGTCGTTTTAATTGGTGCGGACCCTGCTTCTACTATCTATGTTCGCAATAAGCGTCTGGCTTGCGAAAAAGTTGGGATTACCTCTCTATCGCATGATTTGCCTGCCGCTACCTCACAAGCTGAATTATTAGCATTAATTAAACAGCTTAATCATGATAAAAGCGTAGATGGCATCTTGGTTCAATCGCCATTACCTGATCATATCGATGAAGATTTGCTTATTGAGCACATTGATGTTAACAAAGATGTTGACGGGTTTCATCCATACAATATTGGCAGATTAGCTGTACGTCAGCCTAGACTGCGGTCTTGCACACCGTTTGGTGTGATGAAGATGCTAGCAGCATGTAACATTAACCCTATGGGGTTGGATGCGGTCATTGTAGGCGTTTCTAACCATGTAGGCCGACCAATGGCTTTAGAATTAATGCTAGCAGGTGCCACAATTACCAGTTGCCACCGTCATACCAAAGATTTAGAGGGGCAAATACGAAAAGCAGATTTAGTCGTTGCAGCGGCTGGTAAAGCAGGTTTAATCAAAGGCGAGTGGATAAAATCAGGCGCTATTGTGATTGATATTGGCATTAATCGCTTAGCAGATGGCTCACTTTGTGGTGATGTGGACTTTGCCAGCGCCAAAGCCCGTGCAAGCTACATTACCCCGGTTCCGGGCGGCGTTGGGCCGATGACAGTTGCAACGCTAATGGAAAATACCTTGCTTGCGCTAGAGCTTAATGAGGCCAGCAACTAGTGTATCAACGCTAAAGCTTTGCATATCATAAATAATAAGTGTAAACTCGCGCGATTAAATTATTATCAATTCTGTTTTTTTAAGTAGTTTTTCGGACACATCATGGCAAAAACAACACCAAATATTAATTTCACTCCTTATGAGGCAAAGCCTGATGAAGAGTATATGAATAAAAAGCAACTCAAACATTTTCGCGAGATTTTAGAACGTTGGAAAGCTGAGCTGAATGATGATATTGATCGCACAGTGCATAATATGCAAGATGAGGTATCTACCTTCGCCGACCCCAATGATCGCGCTAGTCAAGAGTCTGATATGGCACTTGAATTACGTAACCGGGACCGCGAGCGTAAACTGATTAAGAAAATTGAAGGTACTTTGCGTAATATTGATGCCAATGAGTATGGCTATTGCGAAAGTTGTGGCGTAGAAATTGGCTTAAAACGTTTGGAAGCACGCCCAACAGCAACGCTTTGTATCGACTGTAAAACATTGGATGAGTTGAGAGAAAAACAAGTCGCGAAATAAAATAACTTAATTTGTGCGTTTTTCACTAGATACGCATAATAAAAAAGCCCGCTTAGCGGGCTTTTTTATTATTGCGCTGCTTACTCGTCAGCGGATTCTGCTTTAGTAGGCTCTTCAATTAATGCCTTCATGCTTAAACGCACTTTACCTTTTGCATCAATCTCAACAACCTTCACTTTAACAATATCGCCTTCTTTCACAAAGTCACTCACGGCATTCACACGTTGATGTGCAATTTGTGAAATATGGACTAAGCCATCTTTACCTGGCAACAATGAAACCACTGCACCAAAGTCTAGCAACTTAACAACTGGACCTTCATAAATTTGACCAACTTCCACATCCGCAGTAATTGCTTCGATACGGCGTTTTGCTTCCTCGCCTTCTTCTGCGCTAGTACAAGCAATTTTTACCGTACCATCTTCATCAATATCAATACTCGTGTTAGTTTCTTTAGTCATAGCTTGAATCACAGCGCCGCCTTTACCAATCACGTCACGAATTTTGTCAGGATTGATTTTCAAGGTAATAATGCGTGGCGCAAATTGAGACATTTCTGTACTTGCATTCGCCATAGCATCAGCCATGATGCCTAAAATATGCTCACGACCCTCTTTAGCTTGCGCTAAAGCAGCCTGCATAATTTGGGCAGTAATGCCAGTAATTTTAATATCCATTTGTAAGGCTGTAATACCGTTTAATGAACCAGCTACTTTGAAATCCATATCACCTAAATGATCTTCATCACCTAAAATATCCGTTAATACCGCTACGCGGTTACCTTCTTTAATCAAGCCCATTGCAATACCTGCAACAGGTGCTTTCATTGGCACACCTGCATCCATCAATGCTAAACAACCGCCGCAAACTGAAGCCATTGAGCTAGAACCGTTAGATTCAGTAATCTCTGATACCACGCGCATGGTGTAATCAAAATCTTCTTTTGATGGTAAGGCACCCACTAATGCACGTTTTGCTAAGCGACCATGACCAATTTCGCGACGTTTAGGTGTACCTACACGGCCTGTTTCGCCCGTCGCATAGGGAGGGAAGTTGTAATGCAACATAAAGTTATCTGCATATTCACCTTGCAACGCATCAACCTTTTGCTCATCACGACCCGTACCTAATGTTGCCACAACGAGCGCCTGCGTCTCACCGCGGGTAAACAATGCTGAACCATGGGTACGTGGCAATACGCCAGTACGGATGCTAATAGGGCGCACTGTGCGCGTATCACGGCCATCAATACGTGGCTCACCGTTTAAGATTTGACTACGAACAACTTTTGCTTCTAAATTAAAGAATTCTCCTTTAATTTCATTTGCTTCTGTTGTTGATGTTTCTTCCGTAATAAGGGTAGCAATGACGCGGTTTTTAATTTCTTCAAGCTTAGCTGAACGCTCACCTTTTGCTTTAATTTGAAAAGCAGCATTCACATCAGCTTCTGCAATTTCAGCTACTTTTGCAATAATGGCAGCATTTGGCTCTGGCGCTGTCCAATCCCAAGCATCTTTGCCTGCTTCTTCGGCCAACTCACTAATCATTTTAATCACTGGTTGCATCGCTTCATGACCAAATGTCACAGAACCCAACATCACCTCTTCTGATAGCTCTTTCGCTTCAGATTCGACCATCATCACAGCGGTTTCTGTTGCGGCCACCACTAAATCTAATTGAGTGGTTTCCATTTGCGTTTTGCTTGGATTAAGGATGTACTCGCCATCAATATAACCAACACGCGCCGCACCTAATGGGCCATAAAACGGTATACCTGATAATGACATCGCTGCAGAAGCACCGATAATCGCAGGAATATCTGCATCAATTTCAGGATCAGAAGACAATACTGTCGCAACCACTTGCACTTCGTTGTAAAACGCCTCTGGAAATAATGGGCGCATTGGGCGATCAATTAAACGTGATGTTAATGTTTCTTTTTCTGAAGGGCGGCCTTCACGCTTAAAAAAACTACCTGGAATCTTACCTGCCGCATATGTTTTTTCCATATAGTCGACTGTTAAAGGAAAAAAATCTTGACCTTCTTTTACTTCACGGCGACTGGTTACGTTAACCATGACCACGGTATCGCCATAACTCACAACAACAGACGCGTCCGCTTGGCGAGCAATCTCGCCTGTTTCTAGTGTTAATGTATGGTCTCCATACTGAATACTTTTCGTTACTTTATTAAACATTTCATTTCCTTTTTCTACAGATTACTATTCACTACCCAATAGCAATCAAACAATAAAAAAAGCCGACGCATGATTGATGCTATCGGCTTTCTACATCACTATAAAAGCGAAAATCGCATTTATAGAAATTATTTACGCAAACCTAATTTACCAATTAAATCTTGGTAGCGGCTAACGTCTTTACTTTTTAAATAATCTAACAAACGACGACGTTGACTAACTAATGCCAACAAGCCGCGACGTGAGTGATTGTCTTTTTTGTTTATTTTAAAATGCTCTGTTAAGTAAGTTATACGGTTTGTTAACAAAGCCACTTGCACTTCTGGGCTTGCCGTATCGTTAGGAGCACGTTGATATTCTTTAATAATTTTTGCGGTGTCTTGCGCTGTAACTGCCATCTTTTATCCTTTAGTTAGCGTCAATGTAATCATAGCTAAGCAACCCATTTACTCAACCTGCGTTTACATTCAATTTACATGCTCAAATTGCATGAGTCGTGCATTATAGTCATTAATGCAAAAAACACCAAACATTTTTAGCGTTAAGTTGATGTTTTTATTTGTTTTTAAATACATGACGGGCATGAGTGATTACATCACCAATATCGAAACAATGAATGCTATAAATTAACTAATCGTTTTGGTGCAATTTTGCCATCTGCTAATCGTTGACCTAAACCAAGAAAATGACCGCCTTCTTCATACACACGCAAGTCACCATGAGGCATTTTACCCGGCTGCCAAACTGCTTGCCCTTGTTTAAAATAGAAAGCAGAATCACCAGTAATAATGACTTTAGGCAAATCAGCAAGCGCATTATCCACTGGTAGTAAAAGCATATCGCGCGCTTCAAGTGCCAGCGCCTCAACAGCTGGTATTGTTATCGCATTATCAATAACAAAACCTGCTGTCTGCACTCTACGCAGCGCAACCAAATGAGCGTGATTATTCAGCATCTTGCCGATATCTTCTGCTAACGTGCGGATATAAGTTCCTTTACTACAAGTGACAGCAATTTCAGCTTCGCTCCCTGAAAAAGCATTCACTGTTACCTGCTTAATGATGACTTGTCGTGCAACACGTTCAATTTCAATTCCAGCCCTTGCATATTCATATAACGCCTTACCTTGGTGTTTTAATGCGGAATACATAGGAGGAACTTGACTGATTTCTCCAACAAACTGCTGACAAGCTTCTTCAAATTGTAACGCGTTAATATTAATTGGTTTTGTTGCAATCACTGCGCCTTCTGCATCGCCAGTGGTCGTTTGAACACCTAACTTTATGTGCGCAATATAAGTTTTATCGGCATCAGTAACCTGTTGTGCAAACTTGGTCGCCTCGCCCAAACAAATCGGAAGCAGGCCTGTTGCTAAGGGATCAAGCGTCCCAGTGTGCCCTGCTTTTTCAGCTTGGAATAGCCATTTTATTTTTTGTAACGCTTGGTTAGAAGAATAGCCGAGCGGCTTATCCAACAAAAGAATACCATTCACTTTTCTTTTGATACGTTTGAACTGCAAAGGTTTAATCTTCTTGGCTGTCTTTGGGGCTATCCGCTAATGCTTCATCAATTAACTTGGTCATTTTCATACCATAATCGGCTGATGCATCATATTCAAAATGCAATTGTGGTACTTTACGCAACAACATACGCTTGGCTATTTGCGAGCGCAAAAAACCAGCTGATTGGACTAAGCCTGCTTGCAACTCTGGCGTCCCTTGTGCTGCACTGTAGAAAATCTTAGCATGTTCCATATCACCGGTTACTTCAACTTCAGTAACCGTTACCATACCAACACGCGGATCTTTTACTTCAAATTGCAACAAATCTGCCAATTCGCGGCGCATTTGCTCTGCGATTCGGCTGGATCTTGAAAATGCTTTTGCCAATTAATTTCCCAATAACTTATAAAGTACGTGCAATTTCTAAGACTTCATAGACTTCTAATAAATCACCCACTTCAAGGTCGTTATAACCTTTTAATGACAAGCCACATTCGAAGTTATTTTTTACTTCTTTAACATCATCTTTAAAGCGTTTTAATGAATCTAATTCGCCAGTGTGAATAATGACATTGTCACGCAATACACGCACTTTTGATTCACGTGTAATTCGACCATCTCTTACATAACAGCCTGCAACAGAACCGATTTTGGAGATACGGAAAACTTCACGAATTTCTACACTACCAATGATACTTTCACGCTGCTCTGGCGGCAACATGCCACCAAGCGCAGCTTTAATTTCATCCACTGCCTCGTAAATAATATTGTAGTAGCGGACATCAACATCGTTAACTTCTATCAACTTACGAGCGCCAGTATCTGCACGAACATTAAAGCCGATTAGCAATGCATTTGATGCCACCGCCAAATTCACGTCCGACTCACTAATTGCACCAACACCAGTATGAATGATATTGACACGCACCTCTTCGTTAGCCAGTTTACGTAAGCTACTTTCTAGCGCCTCGTTTGAACCTTGGACATCTGATTTAATTATCAAACCTAATGTTTTTACTTCGCCATCAGACATTTGTCCCATCATGTTTTCTAGTTTTGCCGCTTGTTGTTTTGCAAACTTGACATCACGGAATTTTCCTTGACGGAACATTGCAATTTCTCGTGCCTTGCGCTCGTCATTCAGCACAATTACTTCTTCGCCAGAAGCTGGCACATCAGACAATCCTAACACCTCAACTGGAATAGACGGGCCCGCTTCTTTAATTTCTGCGCCAGTCTCGTCCAACATTGCGCGCACGCGCCCATATGTACTACCAGCCAACAACATATCACCGCGTCTTAAGGTGCCTGACTGTACAAGAATTGTAGACACCGGACCACGACCTTTATCTAAACGACCTTCAACAACCAAACCCTTAGCTGGTGTATTTTTGGGGGCTTTTAGTTCTAATATCTCAGCTTGCAATAACACCGCTTCTAACAAATCATCAATACCTTGACCAGTTTTAGCTGAAACATTACGGAACATCACCTCTCCACCGAAATCTTCTGGCACCACCTCTTCAGCGACCAACTCCATTTTCACTCGCTCAGGTTCAGCTTCTGGTTTGTCAATTTTATTAATGGCAACGACCAACGGCACATTACCCGCTTTCGCATGATGAATGGCCTCTCTCGTTTGCGGCATGACACCGTCATCTGCAGAAACAACCAAAATCACAACATCAGTTGCTTTTGCGCCACGAGCTCGCATGGCAGTAAATGCTTCATGGCCCGGCGTGTCTAAAAAAGTCACCATGCCGTTTGGGGTCTCTACATGATAAGCGCCAATATGCTGTGTAATACCACCTGCTTCACCGCCAGCCACTTTACTGGCGCGAATATAGTCTAGTAATGAGGTTTTACCATGATCGACATGGCCCATAACAGTCACTACTGGCGGGCGAGGCTCGAATACAGCGTATTCATGTGCGGTTTCTTCCAAGAAGGTTTCTGGGTCATTGTCTGCAGCAGCAATCGCAGTATGGCCCATCTCCTCAACCAGAATAATAGCCGTTTCTTGATCCAGCACTTGGTTGATGGTCACCATCATGCCCATGCCCATCAATGTTTTAATTAACTCACTGGCTTTAATAGCCATTTTTTTTGCCAAATCAGAAACAGAAATGGTTTCTGGTACTAGCACATCATGCACAACAGGTTCTGTTGGAGCGGTAAAAGCGTGTTCCACTTCTTCCTCTCTACCGCGCCCTTTATTCTTGCCTTTAGGTGATCGCCATCCATTGCCGACTGGTGTGGCACCACGCGTTTTTAATCCGCGCTTGCGATTCTCTTCATCATTCCAATCTTTATTACTTCCTTTACCTTTTTTCGCATCCTTACTGACTGTTTTAATGCCATCTTTGACTGCTGGCTTATGTAATGTACCCTCACTCAGGCTTTTCGCTTTTTCTTTGGCCGCTGCTGCCGCTGCCGCATCTGCTTCATCTTTACGCTTTTTCTCTTCTTCAGCTCGACGTCTGATTAAATCCTCTTTTTTACGCAAATCTTCTTGCTGGAATGCGATTAGTTTTGCATGCCGCTCTGCTTCTTGCTCGCGAATGGCAATCTGCTCAGGTGTCAGCACTTGCTTTTTACGTTTAACGACTGGATCGTCTTGTTGTTCAACATCGACAGTATTGACTGCATCAGCAATAGGCTCTGGGGCTTGCTCTTCTACAACGGGCTCTGGCGCTAACACTGGTTGCACTTCTATAACTGGCTCAATGACAGGCGGCACATCTTCAACAGCCGGTTTTGGCGCTTCAACAATTTCTTCATTACGAACTAATACACGCTTTTTTCGTACTTCAACCTGAATTGTGCGGGCTCTACCATCGCTATCCGTTTTTTTAATTTCTGTATTTTGTTTGCGTGTAAGTGTGATTTTATTCTTAGGTGCTTGTGCCGCACCATGCTCTTTGCGTAGGTAATTTAATAGTGCTGTTTTATCAGATTCGTCTAATTGATCGTCAACTGCAGTTTTATTTACGCCTGCGCTCTTCAATTGTTCTAATAGTAAAGCCGTTGGTAATCCCAACTCTTTAGCAAATTGTAAAACGGTTGATTGTGCCATGTACTGCTCCAGTCTCTTTACTTTTTTCTTACTACTTTAAATGACTTACTTAAGTCATGATTAATTATCACCATCGATTGATTAAGCTAAGCTTAGACCACAGCTTATTTAAACCAAGGTGCGCGCGCTGTCATAATGAGCGTTTTTGCGCGCTCTTCATCCATCCCGCTTAACTCGACCAACTCATCAACAGCCAACTCCGCCAAATCATTCATCGTCATAATGTCTTTTTTCGCCAGCAAAGCAGCCATCTCATCATCCATGCCTTCCATTTTTACCAAGGCTTCCGCAGGATCTTCCACTTTTTCTTCCTTAGCAATCGCCTCGGTTAACAGTGCTGCACGTGCGCGTGAACGCAGCTCATTAATGGTATCTTCATCAAACGCTTCAATTTCAGCCATTTCAGACATCGGTACATAAGCAATCTCTTCTAATGTACTAAAACCCTCTTGCACTAGGATATCCGCCACCTCTTCATCAACATCTAATTTTTCCATGAATAATTGGCTAACGCTTGCGTACTCGTCTTGATTCTTCTGGGCCGCTTCTTCCTCCGTCAGAATGTTTAACGTCCAACCCGTCAATTCAGAAGCTAGCCGCACATTCTGCCCACTGCGACCAATTGCCAGCGCCAACTGTTCTTCATCGACCACAACATCCATGCTATGGGTATCTTCGTTCACAACAATACTAGACACTTCAGCAGGCGCCATTGCATTAATGACAAACTGTGCAGGCTCCATGCTCCAAAGTACAATATCGACACGCTCGCCAGCCAACTCTGCCGTTACGGCTTGGACGCGTGATCCACGCATGCCTACACAAGTGCCAACAGGATCTAAACGCTGATCATTTGCTTTAACCGCAATTTTTGACCGCAAACCTGGATCACGTGCCGCCGAACGAATCTCTAATAAGCCTTCTTCAATCTCCGGTACTTCAAGCTCAAATAATCGTTGTAGAAACTCTGGTGAAGTACGCGATAAAATAAGTTGTGGACCACGACCACTCCTGTCAATTCGTGATAAGTTTGCGCGTACTCTATCGCCAACGCGCAGATTTTCTTTAGGAATCATCGATTCTCTTGGTAATCGACACTCAAGACGCCCAACCTCAATTAGCGCATCACCTTTTTCCATACGCTTAATTACACCAGTCACCAACGTTTCATCACGCGCCAAAAAATCTTCTAAAATTTGCTCGCGCTCTGCCTCACGTACTTTCTGCAAAATCACTTGTTTAGCCGCTTGCGCACCAATGCGACCAAAAGAAATAGACTCTAAAGGCTCCTCATAATAGTCACCTATTTGTCTTCCTTTTGCGCGGTCATCTTCCTCATCAAACTGATAATCAGAATTTTCTAACAAGTCATATTCAACATACTGCCATCTTCTAAATGTCTCATACTCCCCGTTATCGCGGTTAATCGAAACACGAATGTCGGCATTATCATCATGATTTTTTTTAGTCGCTGATGCTAAAGCCAATTCCAACGCAGTAAATACAATTTCCTTGCTCACGTTTTTTTCGTGCGCTAACGCATCTACCAATAACAAAATTTCTCGACTCATCGTCTCTCTCCGACTAAAAAATGATTACTTAACGATTAAAACTAATTCAACAATTATTAAAACTGTGGACTTAAGCGTGCTTTATCAATATCAGTTAACGGCAAAATCTCAATCATGCCATCACATTCAATATGTAATAATCCGGCCTCTAGCCCGCGCAAAATACCAACAAAATTCTTTCTTGGCTCTTTATTCTGCACAAGCAAAGGAGCCCGCAACTTAATCTGAGCACGCTCACCTATAAATCGCACAAAATCCTGTTCCTTCTTTAATACTCTATCCATGCCTGGGGACGAAACCTCAAGCCTGTCATAATCAACCTCATGTTCAACCGTTAAAACATTGCCTAATTGATTGCTCACCAACACACAATCATCAATGTTAACAGTATCCTTTATATCTTTCGGATTAAGCTTATCGATAAAAACACGCAATAGCTTACCTCGGTTCGACATTTCAAAGTCAACCAAATCAAAACCAAGCTGGGCAACTGTTTTCTCAACTAAACTTTGCAAATCCTGCACAACATATCCTTTTAACTTCAACCACAAAAGTCGCGGAAATAAAAAAAGGGCCTACCGCCCCTAAACAACAACAATTATATCAATAAATTCAGTGAATTGGAATGTGTTGCATCGATTTATAAAGAATGATGACTTTTCAAAACTGTCATTTTTTCTCTATATATCAATATCCATTGCCTATTATTATTTAGCAGCCAACTAAATCTGTTTAAAAAAGCTAAAATCAAAAACTAAAAAAGCCCCATAAAGGAGCTTAGTTAGACACTAAATAAGAGCTTGGCGGTGACCTACTTTCGCATGCGAAGAGCATACTATCATTGGCGCAGGTTCGTTTCACGGCCCTGTTCGAGATGGGAAGGGGTGGGTCCAAACCGCTATTGCCACCAAGCATAAACGGTAATGTAACGCTGTTATAAACATCAGTTTATCTAACAGCCTTTAACAAATTGGAAGAAGTAAAGATGCTTTATATAATCTGTTACAGATTTTATATAAAGTAATGGGCTTTGATTGTTTATTTCGTTTTTTTGGTCACTTTAGAACCAACCTCTTCCTAAAAGATATTCACTATCTTCAAGTCTTAAGGTTATAGGATCAAGCCTCACGAGCAATTAGTATCAGTTAGCTTCACGCCTTACAGCGCTTCCACACCTGACCTATCAACGTCCTGGTCTCGAACGACTCTTTAGGGGGGTTAAACCCCCAGGGAAATCTCATCTTAAGGCGAGTTTCACGCTTAGATGCTTTCAGCGTTTATCTCTTCCGCATTTAGCTACCCGGCGATACCACTGGCGTGATAACCGGTCCACCAGAGATGCGTCCACTCCGGTCCTCTCGTACTAGGAGCAGGTCCCTTCAAATTTCCAGCGCCCACGGCAGATAGGGACCAAACTGTCTCACGACGTTTTAAACCCAGCTCACGTACCACTTTAAATGGCGAACAGCCATACCCTTGGGACCGGCTACAGCCCCAGGATGTGATGAGCCGACATCGAGGTGCCAAACTCCCCCGTCGATATGAACTCTTGGGAGGAATCAGCCTGTTATCCCCAGAGTACCTTTTATCCGTTGAGCGATGGCCCTTCCATACAGAACCACCGGATCACTATGACCTGCTTTCGCACCTGCTCGACCTGTCCGTCTCGCAGTCAAGCAACCTTATGCCATTGCACTATCAGTACGATTTCCGACCGTACCTAGGTTACCTTCGCACTCCTCCGTTACTCTTTGGGAGGAGACCGCCCCAGTCAAACTGCCCACCATACACGGTCCCCGATCCAGATTATGGACCTAGGTTAGAACCTCAACAACATCAGGGTGGTATTTCAAGGATGACTCCATAAGAACTAGCGTCCCTATCTCAACGTCTCCCACCTATCCTACACAAATCTTGTCAAAGTCCAATGTAAAGCTACAGTAAAGGTTCATGGGGTCTTTCCGTCTAGCCGCGGGTAGATTGCATCTTCACAACCACTTCAACTTCGCTGAGTCCCTAGAGGAGACAGTGTGGCCATCGTTACGCCATTCGTGCGGGTCGGAACTTACCCGACAAGGAATTTCGCTACCTTAGGACCGTTATAGTTACGGCCGCCGTTTACTGGGACTTCAATCAAGAGCTTGCACCCCATCATTTAATCTTCCAGCACCGGGCAGGCGTCACACCGTATACGTCCACTTTCGTGTTAGCACAGTGCTATGTTTTTATTAAACAGTCGCAGCCACCTTTTCACTGCAACCCCATCGTGCTTCACGAGTAAATCGCTACACACTACCGGGGCACACCTTCTCCCGAAGTTACGGTGTTATTTTGCCGAGTTCCTTCTCTAGAGTTCTCTCAAGCGCCTTAGAATTCTCATCCTGCCCACCTGTGTCGGTTTGCGGTACGGTCTTATACAACTGAAGCTTAGTGGCTTTTCTTGGAAGCATGGTATCAATCACTTCATGTACAAAGTACACTCGTTATCACGTCTCGGTCTTAGCTCTCCGGATTTGCCTAAAGAACCAACCTACTCGCTTGAACCGGGACATCCAACACCCGGCTGACCTAACCTTCTCCGTCCCCACATCGCATTGTATAGAGGTACAGGAATATTAACCTGTTTCCCATCAGCTACGCATCTCTGCCTCACCTTAGGGGCCGACTCACCCTGCGCCGATGAACGTTGCGCAGGAAACCTTGGGCTTTCGGCGAGGGGGCTTTTCACCCCCTTTATCGCTACTCATGTCAGCATTCGCACTTCTGATACCTCCAGCATCCCTCACAGAACACCTTCGCAGGCCTACAGAACGCTCTCCTACCATACTAATAAATTAGTATCCGAAGCTTCGGTTACGTGCTTAGCCCCGTTACATCTTCCGCGCAGGACGACTCGACCAGTGAGCTATTACGCTTTCTTTAAAGGATGGCTGCTTCTAAGCCAACCTCCTGGCTGTCTGTGCCTTCCCACTTCGTTTTCCACTTAGCACGTCATTTGGGACCTTAGCTGTCGGTCTGGGTTGTTTCCCTCTTGACTACGGACGTTAGCACCCGCAGTCTGTCTCCCGTAATTGCATTTCTCGGTATTCGGAGTTTGCAATGGTTTGGTAAGTACTTATGCACCCCCTAGCCATAACAGTGCTCTACCCCCGAGAATGATATACGAGGCACTACCTAAATAGTTTTCGGAGAGAACCAGCTATCTCCAAGTTTGTTTAGCCTTTCACCCCTATCCACAGCTCATCCCCAAATTTTTCAACATTTGTGGGTTCGGACCTCCAGTACCTGTTACGGCACCTTCATCCTGGCCATGGATAGATCACTTGGTTTCGGGTCTACACCCAGCAACTGAACGCCCTATTCGGACTCGCTTTCGCTACGCCTCCCCTATCGGTTAAGCTTGCTACTGAATGTAAGTCGCTGACCCATTATACAAAAGGTACGCAGTCACGGAACAAGTCCGCTCCCACTGTTTGTATGCATACGGTTTCAGGATCTATTTCACTCCCCTCCCGGGGTTCTTTTCGCCTTTCCCTCACGGTACTAGTTCACTATCGGTCGATTACGAGTATTTAGCCTTGGAGGATGGTCCCCCCATGTTCAGACAAGGTTTCTCGTGCCCCGCCCTACTTGTCGTTATCCTAGTTCCACACACGGGATTTCGTATAAGGGGCTATCACCCTCTATGGCCGGACTTTCCATTCCGTTCTACTATCGCATGTGCTAAAAATAACAGGCTGTTCCGCGTTCGCTCGCCACTACTTACGGAATCTCGGTTGATTTCTTTTCCTCGAGCTACTTAGATGTTTCAGTTCACTCGGTTTGCCACCATCTCCCTATATATTCAGGAGCGGTTACCCTTGCGGGTGGGTTTCCCCATTCGGACATCTCCGGATCAAAGCTTATTTATCAGCTCCCCGAAGCTTTTCGCAGATTATCACGTCCTTCATCGCCTGTAATCGCCAAGGCATCCACCATATGCACTTATTCACTTGACCCTATAACGTTAAAACCTGAACGCCTTCTTCGGAATTACTCCCTCATTCAAATCTTTGTGCATGAGACACAATTATAGGTTTTCTAAAGCAACTTCTTCATTATTCCAAGGTTATTAAAATAATGAATGGTTTGTTATTTCAACTTCATTTGCCTTTAATCAAACTTTACATTCAATTAAACACAACAAAGCAAAATGATTTTCGATTTTGCAATCAATAATATTATCCGACTAAGATAATATTACCCATTTGAATATAAAAGTCATCACAACTTCTATACTCTCTTTACTTCTTCCATTTTGTTAAAGAACACGCTAGCTAAAAAGCTAGAAGCAAATATTGTGAACTCAATACCCTCACAAGACTTGCTTCTAGGTTTTACTTATCAAAGATCTTTACACCTTCCATGGCTTTTGGTGGAGGATAACGGGATCGAACCGTTGACCCCCTGCTTGCAAAGCAGGTGCTCTCCCAGCTGAGCTAATCCCCCATGTAAGGCGATATCTGGTGGGTCTGGATGGACTCGAACCATCGACCCCTGCGTTATCAACACAGTGCTCTAACCAGCTGAGCTACAGACCCTAATTAAAGGTTCAATTAGCGTGTCCGCTAATGTTTTGGCCAATCTTTGATATTGCTATATCTGAACGACTGATAAGTGTGAATGCTTGCAACCTAGGCACATTTCTCTAGAAAGGAGGTGATCCAGCCGCACCTTCCGATACGGCTACCTTGTTACGACTTCACCCCAGTCATGAATACTACCGTGGTAAGCGTCCCCCTTGCGGTTAGACTACCTACTTCTGGTAAAACCCACTCCCATGGTGTGACGGGCGGTGTGTACAAGGCCCGGGAACGTATTCACCGCGACATTCTGATCCGCGATTACTAGCGATTCCGACTTCATGCTCTCGAGTTGCAGAGAACAATCCGGACTACGATCGGCTTTCTGGGATTGGCTCCACCTCGCGGCTTGGCAACCCTCTGTACCGACCATTGTATTACGTGTGAAGCCCTGGCCATAAGGGCCATGAGGACTTGACGTCATCCCCACCTTCCTCCGGTTTGTCACCGGCAGTCCCAATAAAGTGCCCAACTAAATGATGGCAATTATTGGCAAGGGTTGCGCTCGTTGCGGGACTTAACCCAACATCTCACGACACGAGCTGACGACAGCCATGCAGCACCTGTGTTACGGTTCCCGAAGGCACCAATCCATCTCTGGAAAGTTCCGTACATGTCAAGGCCAGGTAAGGTTTTTCGCGTTGCATCGAATTAATCCACATAATCCACCGCTTGTGCGGGCCCCCGTCAATTCATTTGAGTTTTAATCTTGCGACCGTACTCCCCAGGCGGTCAACTTCACGCGTTAGCTACGTTACTCATGGATTTTACTCCACCAACAACTAGTTGACATCGTTTAGGGCGTGGACTACCAGGGTATCTAATCCTGTTCGCTCCCCACGCTTTCGTGCATGAGCGTCAATATGATCCCAGGGGGCTGCCTTCGCCATTGGTATTCCTCCACATCTCTACGCATTTCACTGCTACACGTGGAATTCTACCCCCCTCTGACCTATTCTAGTCTGGCAGTTTCAAACGCAGTTCCCAAGTTGAGCTCGGGGATTTCACATCTGACTTGCCAAACAGCCTGCGCACGCTTTACGCCCAGTAATTCCGATTAACGCTTGCACCCTACGTATTACCGCGGCTGCTGGCACGTAGTTAGCCGGTGCTTCTTATCAAGGTACCGTCATCAACACAAGCTATTCACTCGCATCTTTTCTTCCCTTGCGAAAGAGCTTTACAACCCGAAGGCCTTCTTCACTCACGCGGAATGGCTGGATCAGGGTTGCCCCCATTGTCCAAAATTCCCCACTGCTGCCTCCCGTAGGAGTCTGGGCCGTGTCTCAGTCCCAGTGTGGCTGGTCGTCCTCTCAGACCAGCTACTGATCGTCGCCTTGGTAGGCCTTTACCCCACCAACTAGCTAATCAGGTATCGGCCGCCCCATTAACGCCAGGTCCGAAGATCCCCAGCTTTCCCCCTCAGGGCGTATGCGGTATTAGCCAACCTTTCGGTTAGTTATCCCCCATTAATGGATACGTTCCGATATATTACTCACCCGTCCGCCACTAATCCCCTTAGCAAGCTAAGGTTCATCGTTCGACTTGCATGTGTAAAGCATTCCGCCAGCGTTCAATCTGAGCCATGATCAAACTCTTCAGTTTAATTCACAACTATTACTTATTCCTCACCCTTTTACAGGCAAGGTGGTATTTCGCTTTTGCTTTTATATCTATAAAGATTACTCTCTATAAAAACTCAAATTCATTTCCAAGGTGTGTCTTGTACCCATCAGTTATTGCTAACCAATGGTCATTACATACTTGTCATAAATTTAAGTGTAAGCATTTGTATCTTGAGTCCATCATATCCGAAAATATAATGGCTATACCTCAGCCACAAACACCCACACTTATCAGTCATTCTGATTGTTAAAGAACAGTGTTAAAAGCGGTTTAAATAATGCTTCCCGTTTAACGAAGCGCGAATTATACAGGGCTTTTAGAGCCGGTCAAGTCTTAAATTAAAGTTTCTTTATATTAATTATTTGACACTGTATTTTTGTTGCGCTTTCGCTGAATTTTTCAAGCGAGGGCGCATTTTAACGTGGCTATCAATTTGGTCAAGTGCTAATTTGAGTTTATTACAATTTAATTACAATTTAATAATTTTATGAATAAATTCACTAATCATTAAATAACAACGAATGCTTTGTTTAAGCGTTGAAAAAGGGGAATGTGATAAAGCGCGTAGTTGAGCGCAGCTACTTTTTCTTTATTAATCTATCTCGTGCTATGAATACAGATTGGCACTAAGAACAGTATTAATCATAGCCAAGCATTGACGCAGTCCTAGGATGATTCGAGAGTGACCTTGGCAAACTTACGTTTACCCACCTGCGCTATTGTTGTTACACCTTTGCTAAGCTGCAAGTTTTTATCTTCGACCTTCGCGCCATCCAACTTGACGCCGCCTTGTTGTATCGCGCGCATGGCTTCACTGGTGCTCTCTACCAAGTTGGCAAGTTTGAGCATTTGCGTGATACCTATGGTGTCAGTTTCAATTGCTATAGTCATTTCTGGCACTTCATCTGGAATGCCGCCTTTGGCACGTGTTTGAAAGTCACTTAATGCTTTTTCGGCATCCGTTTGACTGTGAAAACGTGTCACAATTTCTTGCGCAAAACGCACTTTAATATTGCGCGGATTTTCTCCACTCTCAACTTGTTGCTTCCACTTTGCAATAGTTGCTAATGACTCGAAAGACAGTAACTCAATATAACGCCACATCAACGCATCTGAAATTGACATTAATTTAGCAAAAATGATTTCCGGCGGCTCGTTGATGCCAATATAATTACCCAGTGATTTAGACATTTTGTTCACGCCATCTAAACCTTCTAGTAATGGCATAGTCAGGACGCATTGTTGTGATTGCCCTGCTTGCTTTTGTAGTTCTCGTCCCATGAGCAGATTGAATTTCTGATCCGTTCCACCCAACTCTACATCTGCTTTTAGCACAACGGAATCGTAACCTTGTAACAAAGGGTACATAAATTCATGAATTGCAATTGGCTGATTATTTTTAAATCGTTTAGAAAAATCATCGCGCTCTAACATTCTTGCAACGGTATGACTAGCAGCCAGCTTGAGCATGCCTGCTGCACCTAAATCTGTGAGCCAATGTGAGTTAAATACAATTTCTGTTTTTTCTTTATCTAATATTTTGAATACTTGGGCGGCATAAGAGGTTGCGTTTTCTGCCACTTGCTCTTTAGTGAGCGGTGGTCGCGTTACACTTTTGCCTGTAGGGTCGCCAATCATGCCAGTAAAATCGCCAATTAGAAATAAGACTTGGTGTCCCAAATCTTGAAAATGACGTAGCTTATTAATCAGCACGGTATGGCCTAAATGCAAATCTGGTGCTGTAGGATCAAAGCCTGCTTTAATTCTTAACGGCTGACCTTTTTTGAACTTTTCGATTAGTTCTGATTCAATTAATAGTTCATCTGCGCCGCGTTTAATAATCGCTAATGATTGATTGATGTCCGTATTCACTTTATTTCCAATAACTTTAGTAAAGAATGTTATTAATTGCCAGGTTGTTTTTTCATGCGTCGATTTTTCTGCTAAGATACACTCTTTATTCAAGCACTTATGGTCTTTAATTAAACTATGTTTCAAAAAAACCAATTTGCCAAGTACGTTATTCTAACGCAAAACAAATTATTAGCTGCGCGCAAGATTAGATTTCATTGGTTATTTGTAGTCTGCATGCTCCCCGTTATGCTGTTGATTGCTACGCTGAGCGCTGCGCCCGATAGTGAAGCTGGTTATTTGCCAATTAAAACGACAATACATAATATTCCTTTGCCAACTATCCAAAAACAACCGAACCAAAACGAAACTTTTTGGCAGACGGATGAAGTACGGCGCAATGACACACTTGATGTGATTTTTAATCGTTTATCAGTACAAGATAATGATGCGCTGAAGTTTTTTACCTATACCCCAGAAACGCGCGAATTGAATACGCAACTTATTCCTGGTAGAGGCATCAACACTGAGATTGATGCGAAAGGAAAGTTACTTTATCTTGAATATAAACTGCCAGATGATGATCGTTTAGTTGCTAGGTTAATGGCTGACGGCTATCAAATTAATAAGGAAAAAATTCCATTCACTACGCATCAGATTCTTAAGTCGGCAACTATCAAAAGTTCTTTGTTTGGCGCAACTGATGCCGCAGGTATTCCTGATAGTATCGCGTTAAAGATTGCTGATATTTTTTCTAGCGAGATTGATTTCAATCAGGACCTCAGACCTGGGGATACGATTAATGTCGTCTATGAGGGCTTGTATAGCCACGGCGAACTGATGCGAACAGGTAATATTCTCGCTGTCGAAATTGTAAATCGCGGCAAAACGTATCAAGCAATCCATTTTGGCAAAACGGATACTAAATCCGCTTACTACACTCCAGAAGGTAAGAGTTTGCACAAGTCTTTTTTGCGCTCACCGCTTGAGTTCACGCGCATCAGCTCGTCTTTTAGTCGTGGACGCTTTCATCCTGTACTGCACAGAGTAAGAGCACATAAAGGTGTCGATTTTGCTGCGCCAACTGGCACCCGTATCAAAGCATCTGGTGACGCTGTAGTTAAATTTAAAGGAAGAAAAGGCGGCTATGGCAATGCAGTTATCCTGCAACACCGTAACGGTATTCAAACCTTATATGGTCATTTATCGGCTTTTGCTACAGGACTACGTAAAGGTCAGAAAATACAACAAGGCGACATCATTGGGTATGTTGGTATGTCAGGCATGGCCACAGGCCCCCATTTACATTATGAGTTTTTGCTCAATGGCATTCATCGCGATCCCATGACAGTCAAATTACCTACAGGCACACCGCTTGAGACGCAATATATAGATGAGTTTAAAGCGAATGCCGCACTACATATGGCAAAAATTGATATGCTAAAACGTAGCTCAGTAATTGCTAGCAAATAAAAATGAAAAACGCCCCGCTGTTTATTGGCGTCATGTCTGGCAGCAGTTTAGATGGCATTGATGTTGCACTGACTGCAATCAACAAGCATGAATGTAAGGTTGTAGCAACGCATTTTCAGGCATATAGTACAGAAACAAAACAATCATTATTATCTTTACATTTCCAATCTGAAAATGAACTAGAAAAATCGGCTTTAATGGCAAATCATTTGGCCTGTTTATATGCAGAAGCCATCAATGCTTTACTGACAAAATGTAATCTGCCGGCTCAGCAAATCATTGCGATTGGCTGCCATGGCCAAACCATCCGCCATCAACCGAAATTGAATGATGCGATTGGGTACACCATTCAGCTAGGCAATAATGCTTTGTTGTGTGAGTTAACAAACATCACTGTTGTTGGTGATTTTCGTAGTCGTGATATAGCGGCGGGCGGTCAAGGCGCGCCGCTGGTGCCTGCTTTTCACAGCGCTGTATTTTCAAGTTCGCACAAAAATCGCGCCATTGTTAATGTGGGTGGTATTGCCAATATCACTTACTTAGCGAAAACAGGTGCAGTGATTGGCTTTGATTCTGGCCCTGGTAATATGCTACTCGATCACTGGGTTAAATTAAAAATAGGCAGAGAATATGATGTGGATGGCAAATGGGCTGCCACCGGCACAACTCAGGATGCCTTGTTAAAAAGTATGTTATCTGATCCCTATTTCTCATTGCCACCTCCTAAAAGTACAGGACGTGATTTATTAAATGAGACTTGGTTAATGCGTCATTTAGCCAATGTTTCTTGCAAACCAGAAGATGTCGCACGCACATTAGTCACCTTAACAAGCCATACTATTTACCTAGCCATTCAGCAACACTGCCCACATGTTGATGAAGTCTATTTATGCGGCGGTGGTGCACATAACCAATTACTGAGCAATACATTACAAGCCGCATTGGATACTATTCCTTTATTAACAACCGATCGATTAGGCGTGGATGTTGATTGGGTTGAGGCGGCTGCTTTTGCTTGGCTAGCTAATCAAACCATCAATAATGCAGCAAGTAATCTACCTGCCGTGACAGGCGCATCAGGATTACGTGTTTTAGGCGCCATTTATCCTAATTAACGTACTTTAATAAGAATTTTTACTCAACATTTTAAATGTCTTGCGTATAATATTCTTAATACAAATCTATTCTGAAGAGTCATCCATGGCAACCAAACCAACAAAAGCAACCATTACATTTGACAATGACAAGCCGCCTGTTGAACTTCCTATTTTGTCTGGCAGCATGGGTAACGATGTCATTGATATCCGAACATTAGGTCATCACGATATTTATACTTATGATCCTGGTTTTTTATCTACTGCTTCTTGCAACTCCAATATCACTTTTATTAATGGTGAAAAAGGTTTTCTTTATCATCGTGGTTATCCAATCGAACAACTTGCTAAGCGTTGTGATTTTTTAGAAGTAGCATATCTATTGATTAAAGGTGATTTACCCAAGACAGATGAAAATAAAGCCTTTAGAACTTCAATAGAGCGGCATACCATGTTGCATGATCAAATGAACAATGTGTTCAGAGGCTTTCGTCGGGATGCACACCCGATGGCAGTCATGGTTTCTGTGGTTGGCGCAATGGCTGCCTTTTACCCGGAACACACCGATATTACCGATCCAAAGTCTCGTGAAATAGCGGCTATTCGATTACTTGCAAAAGCGCCAACCATAGCAGCTTGGAGTTATAAATACACGTCAGGTCAGCCTTTTATGTATCCGCAGAATAAGCTGAACTATGCTGAAAACTTTTTGTATATGATGTTTGCAACACCATGTGAAGAGTATGTCGTGAATCCCGTCATGGCTAAAGCATTTGAGCGTATCCTTATTCTACATGCTGATCATGAACAAAACGCATCAACTTCAACAGTGCGTTTAGTTGGCTCTAGTGGTGCAAATCCCTTTGCTTGTATCGCAGCTGGCATTGCTTCACTATGGGGCCCTGCACATGGTGGGGCTAATGAAGCGACACTGAAAATGCTCGATGAAATTGGTGATGTGAGTCGCATAGATGAATTTATCAAGCGTGCTAAAGATAAAAACGATAGCTTCCGCCTGATGGGTTTTGGTCATCGAGTGTATCGCAATATGGATCCACGAGCGGCTATCATGCGCGAAACCTGTCATGAAGTACTGAATGAACTCGGTCTTCATGATGACCCCATGTTTAAACTGGCAATGGCGCTTGAAAAAATTGCCTTAGAAGACGAGTATTTTGTTAAACGTAAGCTTTATCCAAATGTCGATTTTTACAGCGGCATCGTGATGCGCGCAATGGGTATTCCAAATTCGATGTTTACTGCTATCTTTGCACTGGCTCGTACAGCGGGGTGGATAGCGCAATGGCATGAAATGCATACCAACCCAGACAATAAAATTGGTCGCCCAAGACAGCTATATACTGGCGAGATACGTCGTGAATTTGTGCCGATTAGTGAGCGATAACGACATCAGGTTGAAGCGTTAAGCGCACACAACGTTTGCTACATAGAAATGACTTAGTGCTTTTTGTTTGTTCCACTTGAAAGATGTAATGCTGCTTTTGCCAGCAAATGAGCGCTAACTGGTGCTGTTATAAAGAGAAATACAGTGGCTACTATTTCGTGCAAGCTAATACCATTATTTAGCACACTAAAATAAATAGCTGATGCAATGACCATTGCACCAACACCTAATGTTGTTGTTTTAGTTGGGCCGTGCAAGCGCATGAAAAAATCCGGTAGTCTGGCTAATCCGATAGAACCGAGCAGCGTAAAGCTCGCTCCAACTATTATCAAAAACGAAATGAAATACTCTATCCAACCACTCATTCTATAATATTCCCTCGCAAAATATATTTAGATAAGGCTACTGTTCCGACAAATCCCATAATTGCGATTAACAAAGCGCACTCAAAATATAACGCATTGTTTAAATAGATACCAATCAATACTAGTAAAGCAATTGTATTAATGTATAACGTATCCAGAGCAAGAATCCGATCCGTCATCGCTGGACCAATCACCATGCGATATAAACTTAAAACCATTGCTAATGCAATCATCGTAAACGCAATGGGTATGACTAAATTTAGCATGAAAATATCTCCTTTAATGGCTTCTCATATCGCGTCTTAATGGATTTTATCAGGCTTTCTGTATCATTTACATTCAGCGCGTGAACCTGCAATACCCATCGGGCACGATCAATATCAATAGAAACTGTGCCTGGTGTTAACGACACAATACTAGCGAGTATTGTGCCAACGAAGGGATTTTGTAAATCTAAAGGAATCTCGACAAAAGCTGGCTTAATTTTATTTGCTGGTCCCAGAATAAGTCTAGCGACCTCAATACTGGCAAGCAAAATATCCCATAGCACGACGCCAATCAAAAAAAGAGCGGGTATGAGCTTCAGACTGGTTGTTTTTTCTGGCCAAAATCGTTGCGTTATGATGGGCAAGCTAATCGCCAACACAAAAGCCAAGGTCATATGGGCAGCCGATAGACTATTATTCAGTAACAACCATACCAAAAAGATGACTGCGGATAATGCTGGATGTGGCAACAACCTGTTCATGGCCTTACTCCTCTTGGCACATGCGTATGATAAGGGATGAGGGCATTAATATATTGTTCTGACGCATGCAATTGTATTGCTGTTCGTTGCGTAAATGCGGATATAGGTTGTGCAAGTACCATTAATAACAAAGAACAAGCAATTAAGCTAAAGGTGGCTAAATATGAATAACGTGTATTTGGCAAGATATCGACTCGTGCTGCCGGCGCATCATCATTTAATGTTTCCCAAAACAGTCGACTACCCGTTTTGGCCAGCGCAAGTGTTGTCATCAGTCCAGCTAAGAGTAAAACCACCCATATTAATGGCGCGATTGCAGTATCTTTCACTGCAAAAAGCAGCATCAACTTACCAATAAAACCTGAAAATGGCGGCATACCAGCAGCCGTTGCTGCAAGTACAAAAAAACCTAACTTAAGCAGATTATTGATTGAAACTTTATGATGGTCAATACGAATATCAGCAGCTTCTATTAACCCAGCTAACATAAAAAAGGCTGCTGCAACAATCGTTGATTGCACTAAGTAATATAAGCCAGCTGCGGTAACCAACACGTTATTTAAAGAAGGCACAATTAGTAGCAAGCCAGCAGAACCTAATACGAGCCACGCAACAATTGCATGTAAATTTTTTGTACTCAATACGCCCAACGCTGACAATATTATTGTTGCTAATGCGGCTATGATTAACCAATTGCCCAGTAAGCCTTGCATCACAGGGGCGCCGCTAAAAGCAATCATCTGCACATGTAAAATAGCCACAATACCAACTTTTGTCATTATCACAAACAAAGCAGCAACTGGCGTAGCGGCAGCACCGTATGCATGAGGTAACCAAAACGAAAGTGGTAATACTGCGGCTTTAAGTAAAAAGACTGTCATCAGCAATGCGCCAGAGAGTCTCACTAACGACGCGTCTTCAGCGGATACCATTTTCAATTGAATTGCAATATCTGCTAAATTAAGTGTGCCTAATGTCCCATAAATTAAACCCAGCGCAACTAAAAATACCGCGGAGCCCGCGAGGTTTAATACCACATAGGTGAATCCAGCACGACTTTTATTTAAACCGCCACCATGTGCTAATAAAATATAAGAGGCTAGCAACATGATTTCAAAAAAAACAAACAGATTAAAAACATCCCCTGTTAGAAAAGCACCATTAATACCTACCAACTGAAATTGAAACACTGCGTGAAAATGGCGACCCTGTTTGTCAAATCCAGCACATGCATATAGCAATACAGCGACTGACAAGACTGCCGTAGTCAAAACAACCAAAGCGGATAATCTGTCAGCTACAAGTACAATCCCAAATGGCGCTTGCCAATTGCCAAGTGCATAAACAAGCGGTATTTGTTGATCAGTTTGTAACAATAAATGTACGGACACCACCAATAGCAGAACCACGGCAAATCCACTAATAGCCCGTTGCCAGCACAGTTTACTCGCTGTCAGCATGAGTAAAATAATGCTAGCCATAAACGGCACTAATATGGGTAATATCGGACTATGATTCATGGGCGATGCTTTTGTGATTGATTAGATATTGTGTCGCTTTGCTTTTCTAGCATATCGATATGATCGTCACCCGATTCTGACAAACCTCTCAAAGCCAATGTCACAATATAAGCGGTCATACCAAAGCCAATCACAATCGCTGTTAATGCTAATGCTTGAGGGATAGGATCAGTATACTGCACAACACCTGTTTGAATAATTGGCGGTGCGTTGATCACTAAGCGGCCACTAGCAAACAAAAACATATTAACGCCATAAGAAATAAGCGTGAGGCCTAGAATCACGGGGAATGTGCGAGCACGTAAGATCAAAAAAACACCGCAGCCAAACAGTAAGCCTATTGCGGTTGCCATCATAGCCTCCATTAGATCTTTTCCCCTCTAATATTCAATCGTCCCAACTCTGTCAAAATCAATAAAACTGTCGCTACAACAACAAAATAAACACCTAAATCAAAAATAATCACAGATGCCAATTCAATCTCACCTAGGATTGCAAGGTGAATATGACCATGTGTACTGGTTAAAAAGGGGCTGACAAAGAAAAAACTTATCAATCCAACGCCAGAGGCTAGCGCCAATCCACCACCTAATAGTGGTGCGTAAGATTTTGGTAAACGTTCCTGAGCGAATGAAAACCCACCAGCTAACGATTGTAAAATTAATGCAACACCTGTCACAAGGCCAGCCACAAAACCGCCACCAGGCAAATGATGTCCTCTCAAGAAAATATAAACGGCTACAGCCAGTGCTAAAGGCAATAGTGGTCGCATTAACATTTTTAAGAATAATGGATGTGCATCTTCTGCCCAAAGACGCCCAGCACTATCACGCTCTGGTTGCATTAAGCGCAGCTGATCGAGCAAGGCGTGCGTACCCAATGCTGCCATTGCTAAAACTGAAATTTCACCTAATGTATCAAATCCACGGAAATCAACCAGAATCACATTGACCACATTACTGCCACCGCCTTTGGGAACGGCTTGCTGAAGATAAAAATCAGATATTGTGCTAAAGGAACTTGTCAATAATTCAAAGCTAACAAATGCCATCCCAACCCCAACACCTAGCGCTAGCAGTATGTCTCTGCCCATGCGCATATGGGAGGATTCTTGAGGTGTAAATTGCGGTAGATAATGTAGTGCAAGCAACATCAGTACAGTGGTAACAACCTCAACAGAAAGTTGAGTCAACGCTAAATCTGGGGCAGAAAAACGCACAAAAATCAACGAGACAACCAAACCTACCACACCAACAAGAATAATGCTTAATAGTCGTCGATGGTGCATATATGTTGCACCGAGTACGCCTATTATTAAGGCTAATAAAGCAATAACACTCGTTGTATCTAGCGGCATCAATGATGCTGTATTGACATCACTATCACCACTGATAAAAGCCCATGTGCCATAAACCATAACAAAACTGAACAATACTGCTATATAGCGTTGTAATGATCGATTATCGACGAATACTATAATGCGCTCGGAATAATCTGCCAAGTGATGATAGGCGCGCTCGAAAAAAGTCCTGCTATTAATGGTAGGCAGTTGATCGTACCACTCTATAAATTTAGCTCGCTTCATATACATAGCGATACCACCAACTAAAGCAACCAAGCTCATGACAAAAGCAAGATTAAATCCATGCCATATTTTTAAATCATATACTGGCAAAGGCGCTTGCAAGCTTGCGCTTGCTGCAGAAGCAAGTAAAGCGCCCACGGACCATGCGGGAAAAATACCAACCAGTAGACACAATATCACTAATATTTCTACTGGCACTCGCATCCATCTTGGCGGCTCACGTGGCGCACGTGGCAAATCAACAGGCTCACCATTGAAGAACACATCATGAATAAATCGTGCTGAATAAGCGACCGCTAAAATACCAGCAATAGTGGCAAAAATCGGCAATATCCAATGTGCATTCCCAAATCCATTAAAAACGATTGATTCAGTAAAAAACATTTCTTTACTTAAAAAACCATTTAGCAAAGGCACACCAGCCATAGAACCTGCCGCCAACATCGCCAGCGTTGCTGTGATAGGCATTAACTTAAATAGCCCATTTACACGGCGCATGTCACGTGAACCACACTCAAGATCAATAATCCCAGCCGCCATGAAAAGTGAGGCTTTGAAGATAGCGTGGTTAATAATATGAAACACTGCAGCAACAACTGACATCGGCGTGCTTAGCCCAAATAACAAAGTAATTAACCCCAAATGACTGATCGTAGAGTAAGCCAACAAGCCTTTGAAGTCATTACGGTACATGGCCAGATAAGCACCATAGACCAAGGTAATACCACCGATAGTACTGACGCTGTATAACCAAGCATCCGTACCAGAAAGTACAGGATAAAACCTTGCCAATAAAAATACACCCGCCTTAACCATGGTTGCCGAATGCAAATAAGCTGAAACTGGCGTAGGCGCTGCCATGGCGTTGGGTAGCCAAAACTGAAAAGGAAACTGTGCTGATTTGGTAAAGGCGCCCAATAATACCAATATCAGTATGGTTGGGTACAAAGGATCTGACTTTATCTGAGCAGCCGCTTCAATGACCTGCGTAAGCTCATAGCTACCTGCCACTTTCCCAAGCAATAAAACGCCTGCTAGCAAAGCCAAACCACCAGCGCCTGTCACGATTAACGCCATTCGTGCAGCAATTCTTGACTCGTGTGATGCTGATTTATACGCAATCAATAGAAATGATGAAAGGCTAGTAATCTCCCAAAACATCACCATCATGAGCAGATTTTCTGATAGCACTATCCCCAGCATAGCCGACATAAATAAAAGTAATAGCGCATAAAAACGCCCTAACTTATCATCATCTGATAAATAATAATGCGCATACAAAACGACTAGCATGCCAATGCCAAGTATCAATATTGAGAACAGCATACCTAGGCCATCAAGGCGAAATGAAAGATTAAGACCAAAACTTGGCAACCAGTCAAAATGGGTAATTAACGATTCGCCATTAATAGCACTTGGAAAAAGCGGTGCAAGCAATAATAGACAGACCGCCATCACAGCCGCTGCTGTAATAGCAGTGACTTTTCTTCCGAAGCGCTCTGTTAATAATGGCAATACAACACCAATAAAAGCGACTGAGATAGTTAAAGGCAACAATACTGATAAATATGCGTGCTCAATCATTGCGAAAATTAATCAAAAATGTCATGGGTGATTACGCACACCTTTAAAGTTAATGGGACTGAATGAGATACACCAACGATGTTTTTACACTATTAGAACTTAAAACCAGATGATGTAACACGCATTATTATCTATATAACGTTTGCTGTGCAATAGATTAAACAATCTTAGTAAACATTTATCAATCAAACAATCTATAAAAAAAAGATGCTCATTTTCATAAGCATCTAATTAAAGTACAAAGCTCGAATTGCGATGAGTTAATGTAATCTAAACTGAAAAAGAAGAGCCACAACCACAAGTTGTCGTTGCTTGGGGATTTCGAATCACAAACTGTGACCCTTGCAGATTATCTTGATAGTCAATCTCCGCACCCATTAAATATTGTAAACTCATCGGATCAATTAACAAGGTCACAGTATCTTTTTCAACTTGCGTATCATCCTCGTTCACTTCCTCTTCAAAAGTAAATCCATATTGAAAACCAGAACAACCACCACCACTAACAAACACGCGCAGTTTTAAATCTGGTGTTCCTTCTTCCTCGATTAATTCTTTTACTTTTTTTGCTGCATTATCGGTAAATACCAATGGTGCTGGTATGTCCATATCTACTAAATCCGTTGCTGTATTCATTTCGACTCCTTCAATTCAATTATGTCAATTAATTAAGACTTTAAAGTGATTCATCAGTTTCATTTCCATCACTATGCACGAGCTTGCCATCAATGACTGATCCCATGTGCATTTCTAATGATTTGTAATGCAAATCCCCTTTAATACGTGCTTTAGCTTGTAATTCTATAAACTGGCTAGCTTTAACCGACCCAGTCACTGAGCCAATCAAGACTATTTTAGTGGCATTAACAGCACCTTCCACACGCCCATTTTCGCCTACCACAATTGTTCCTTGTGAATCGGCCTGCTCCCTTACATCCCCATGAATAGTACCGTCAACACGCAAACCCCCACTAAATACTATATTACCTGTAATCACGCTGTCGCTACCAATTAACGTATCAATACGGCTGTCGATTTTATTTACTTTTTTAAAAAACATTTTAGCCTTCAACCTTGTTTTAAAAACACTTGTTTTATAAACAGAAGAACAGATTAATCGCGCTATTCCACCGTCATTTTTTTATAGAATAATAAATCTTCTTTTGCCTTCAAAATTTCATCTTGAACATTTGCAAGATCTTTTGCTAGATTACTATTGGTTGCCAACTCGATTTGCAACTCTCGCTTTGCTTCAATCAATTTAAATTCAAGCATCTTGTTTTTATGCTCAACTTCTTCTAATTGTGCCCTCATTGTTTCGTAATCACTATTACGCATCATTAAATAAGCTAAGCCAAAACCTAGACCCACACACAAAAAGCCAATCCCCACTCTATAATACCATGGTCTATCCGCTCTGACTGCAACACGTCTAGCAGTATAGCCATAATGATTACGAACTTGACGTTTCAGTTTCCTCATTATTAATTAAGGCATCAATGGCACAATATCTAGACCAGCATTTTCTAAGAAGCCAAACATGACATTCATATTTTGCACAGCTTGACCTGCCGCCCCTTTTACTAAATTATCCTGCACAACAACAAGTGTTAAATAGTTGTTTGCTTGCAATTGCAAAGCAATACGCAGCTGATTAGATCCACGAACAGATCTGGTTTCAGGCAACGCTCCTTTTGGAAGCACATCAATAAACCATTCTTTAGCGTAGCGCAGCTCATACAAAGCTTGTACATCTATTGCTTTGGCACGTTCTACTAATTTAATATAAATCGTAGACAACATGCCCCGAATCATCGGAATCAAATGTGGAACAAAAATGAATTGTAAATCATTTCCAGCCAAATGTTTCAGCTGGGCCTCAATTTCAGGATGATGGCGATGCCCAGCAACGCCATAAGCTTTCATGTTATCCCCTGTTTCAGCAAACAAAGTTGCCACAGACGCTTTTCTACCCGCACCAGAAATACCTGACTTGGCATCAGTTATGATTGGCACTGAAAAATCGATCAGCTTTTCTTCTAATAATGGAGCCAAACCCAATAATACGGTTGTTGGATAACAGCCAGGATTGCCAATCACGTTGGCCCCTTTAATTTTTTCCCTATTCAACTCTGGGATACCATAAATAGCGTCTTTCAATACGCCTGGACAACTATGCGGCATATTGTACCAATGTTCAAATGCTGCGATGTCCTGCAATCTAAAATCTGCTGCCAAATCAATTATTTTAGTCCCTGCTGCTAATAGTATCGGCGCTTGATTCATTGCCACACCATGTGGTGTAGCAAAAAATACAACATCACAAGCGGTTAAATCAGCATTTTCTGGGTCAGTAAATGCAATATCAATAAAACCTCTTAGATTAGGAAACATATCTGCAACAGGCATGCCAACATCACCACGAGAGGTCACTGCAACAATGGTTACATTAGGATGTCTTGCAAGCAAACGAAGCAGTTCAACACCTGTATAACCCGTGCCACCCACAATCCCAACTTTCAATTTTTTATCTATCATAGCTCACTAACATCCATAATCTGTTTAGAGTATACCTGAAACAAAAAAAGGTCGCGCTAGCGACCTTTTTTGTAAGCAGATTCCAAGAGTGGAATAACGTATTAACGTTTAGAGAATTGCTTACGGCGACGCGCTTTGCGGAAGCCCACTTTTTTACGCTCTACTTCACGTGCGTCACGTGTCACAAATCCAGCTTTTGATAAGTCTGGTTTTAATGCTGCATCGAAATCAATTAACGCACGTGTAATACCATGACGAACAGCACCCGCTTGACCAGATTCGCCGCCACCAATAACGTTAACTTTAATATCAAAGCTTTCCATGTTTGCAGTTAATGCTAACGGTTGACGCAAAATCATTCGAGACGTCTCACGTGAGAAATATTCATCAGCTGGCTTGTCATTGATAATAATGTTGCCCTTGCCTGATTTCAAGAAAACACGCGCTACTGAGCTTTTGCGACGTCCTGTACCGTAATTATATTTACCAATCATCTCTTTTACCTTAGATAGTCAATGCTTGCGGCTGTTGTGCAGCATGATCATGCTGGTTACCAGCATATACTTTTAATTTTTTAATCATTGCGTAGCCTAATGGGCCTTTTGGCAACATGCCTTTTACCGCTTTTTCTAATGCACGACCAGGAAAGCGATCTTGCATTTTGCTAAATGTTGTTGTTGAAATCCCACCAGGATAGCCTGAGTGTGTGTGGTATTCTTTATCAGTTGCTTTAGCACCTGTTACACGTAGCTTATCAGCATTAATCACAACGATGTAATCACCTGTATCAACGTGAGGCGTGTAAATTGTCTTGTGCTTACCGCGCAAACGATGCGCACAAGCACTGGCTAAGCGACCCAAAACAAGATCAGTTGCATCTATCACGAACCAATCACGTTTTACTTCATGTGTTTTTGCTGAAAACGTTTTCATATTATTACGACCAATTTATATAGCTAATTAAAATCAAGAGGGCGGATTATATGCTTTTGCTTGAGTGCCGTCAAACAAATTTGAACGCTAAATTGAATTAAATCTGGTAGCATTCGATAATAACAGTGTCTACGGTTCTGATTTTAGCTTGTTATTTTAACCTTTTTTATCGATAGATTGCACAACTTGTAATAACGAATCAATCAGATTAGCGAATAATTCAAAAAACACTATTGCTTATGAAGCTTACTTAATGTAAAAACACAACTGTGCACACGTTTCATGAATGCAATAATTAACAACAAAAAATTGTGTAAATAAATATAATGGCTTATCTATGTATTTTGGCTATAAACTAGACTCCATCAGAGCGAAGGTTGCACTTGGATTTCTTGCCATGTCTTTCTCTCACCCACTTTTTGCGCTAGGCTTAAGTGAGATTAATGTGAATTCAAATCTTGGCGAACCACTTAACGCAAGCATTACTGTTTTTGGTGCCTCTGAATTAAAAAGTGAAAACTGTTTGGCATTGGGCCCTAGCAGTCAACTACAACAATTAAAATTTGTACTTAGCCCTATTACTAATGATAGCGCAAAGCTGACGCTTACAAGCCAGAATATCATTAATGAGCCTATTGTTAACTTATCAATCATTGCCGGTTGCGATAACTTGATAGAACGCAATTATGTTTTGCTGTTAGATCCGCCCATCACTGCCAACTCTTTGCAACAAACAAACCTTGTTGTTGAAGCATTAAGCACAACCGAACTGACAAATAATGATATCAAGAATAGCCCTATCGATTCAAAAATCCAGCAACCATCAGGCCTAGCAAAAGAACAGCCCAAAAAGAAAAGAACGGAGCGCCGTACTGCCTCAAATCAAGCTAGTAAAAAACAAACTGGCAATCAAGCAACTGCCAAAGGTGTTCAAAACAATACAAAAAATACTGCACAGAAGAAGAATAACAATACAAGCAATGCTAATGAGCCAAGATTGTTTATTTCAGGCCAATTAAGCGTACCGACAATCAGCGAAGCTAAACTGCGTTTAGATTAGCAGTTAAACCTACGCCCAACGCCTACCAGGGCAATATTCCAACGTCTGAAGAGATGTTGTTAGAAGATGAGATGACTGTTGTCAACAACCGTATTTCGCATTTGAAAAATCAAATTGACCAGTTAAAGAGTCAAAACACAAAGCTCACATCGGACAACTCATTAAAAACAACCCAATTAGCGCAAACGCATTCAAAGCAAAATAAACTCATTAATTTGTTGGTATTTATCAGTGCGATTTTACTATTGATACTCGCCTACATTGTGTTTACTTGGTTACGTAAACGACAGATTCAAAAACAGGCTGATGATGCGGAAGCTTTATGGTTAAGCGTCAATAATCAAGATATCAATCAAACTGCTGAAGAGCCAATAAGCACTGACAAAAAAAGTGAATTAGAAGACAAGATTAACAAAGTAGAGGAAATAGAAGAAGACACGCTACCGCCTGCACCAGTTGGCAGTTTGTTTAAATCGGCCGTTAATGAAGAGCAGCCTATCGTCATTGAAGATGAGCAAATTTTTTCAGTCCTTGATCATGCTGATGTGTTTTTATTCCATGGGCGCGCAAACTTGGCGATTCAGTGATTACAGAATTACTTAGTAGAACACCCTAAACAATCGGTCACAATTTGGTTATTCTTACTAGACTTGCTGGCTAAAGAAAACTTGGTAGATTTGTATAAGCAAACAGAAAAAGACTGTAAGCTTTACTACAATATCAACATTCCTGATTTGTCTCAGGAGCCTACTGATGCTGTTGAATCGCTGGAAGACTTTCCTCGTTTAGTACAAGGATTGGCGCAAGTATGGGGAACAGCAAATGCAATGACTTATTTATATGACTTGATTTATAACAACCGACCAACACCTGGCGAAGGACTACCTAGAAATTTAATTGAGGAATTAACGCTATTAAAAGGAATCGCTCAAGACAACCAACAAAGTGTCAATCAACCCCAGTCAACTACCGTACCGCCAGTAAATACAGATAAATTATCCGAGACCGAAGAGAAAGAGGCTTTATTCGAGAAAATAAAAACAAAAAAACAAGCTAACACAAATAAATCGAGTGAGATTACAACAGACAAAGACAAACAAGATAAACAAGATAAAGGCGATAAAGGTGAGGGCTTTGAATTTACCTTAATTGATCAATAAATTGTGATTAATTAAGCATCAAGAGCGGTTACACATAATATGCAGCAAAGACTGCTATAAACAAAACTAATCCTATCCAATTATTCGATAAAAAAGCTTTAAAACAGTGGGTTTTGTTACGGGTTTTAATCAGTTGATATTGCCAAATCACTAGCCCCACAACGACTAAAATCGGCAAAAAATAATAGTAGCTAAATGCCATTAATTTGCCCACATAGATAAAAATAGCAAGCATGGCTACATAGCAGAGCATAATCGCTAGCAGATCATAGCGGCCAAATAGTATGGCTGATGATTGAATGCCAATTTTTACATCATCCTCTCGATCTACCATTGCATATTCAGTATCATATGCAATCGCCCAAAACACATTAGCCAATAACAACCACCAAGCAAGTGTTGGGACATGGTTAGTCAACGCAGCAAAAGTCATGAGAATACTAAATCCAAACGCAAAACCTAAATAAGCTTGTGGAATAGCCAAAAATCGCTTGGTCAATGGATAGGTTGCAGCCAACAATAAAGCTGGTATTGAGAGTAATATTGTCAGCTTGTTTAAAAAACAAACTAAGCTGAAAGCAGTCAAACTTAATCCCATAGCCAGCAATAAGGCTTCTTTTACGGTGACCTCGCCAATCACTAACGGCCTATTTTTTGTTCGTTCTACATGGCCATCATAGTGTCGATCAGCAATATCATTCATTACACAACCAGCACTGCGCATCAAGATAACGCCTGTTACAAAAATGAAAACGATTTGCCAATCAGGTCGCCCTTTGCCTGCCAGCAGCAATCCCCATAACGTAGGCCATAACAACAATAAAATGCCGACTGGTTTGTCCAACCGCATCAAGCGTTGATAAGCAGTTAATTTTTTCATGAGCAAGCATTTATTCATCTTGAATATTCGGTAAAAAAACTTCAGTAACTAAAATTGTAGCGCATTGTAAATTGAATATTGAACGCCTGGCCCATAAATAAAGCGGTGGATGGTCCAAATATTGGACTGCTTTTTGATACAAATCATGATTATAAGAAAGCTTTTTATAGCTTAGTGGTGTTCGCTTTACACGTGGATCATTAAATAAACTGGCGCCCAGGGGCTTATTACCTAATTTGCCTAATTTCACCCACTCACCGCGCAAACTGGCATCCGGCAAAATACTATGTGCATACACAACTGGTCGCCCTTTGCCTATCAGCAACACTTCTCGAACATTCACATGCATGGACGACTTAAGCTTCAATAAAGCGGCTTCATCTTTGATTGGCTTGGTATGTAGCTGAGATAAGGCGTGCACATAAAAATCTTCATACCGTTGCTGTAAGCGTGCAGTTAAAGAGGTATCATCAATTAACCAATGTCGATAAGCCAATGTTAATAATGGCTTTCTTAACCATTTTTCGCGTAATTTTTTTGTATGTGGGTAGATTCTCACAAAGTAAATTATCGCATAACACACACCCTAGAAACGAAAAACCATCGGATAAAAAATTATGCTACATTGATTTAATGTTTACTTATAGCCAGTTACATGATTGATAAAACCATACTCAGTATTATTGCAATTGGGCTTACTTTGCTCGCTTTTGTGCCCTATATCACTGGAATTTTAAAAGGCATCACAAAACCACATGTCTTCTCATGGATCATTTGGGGCTCAACCACTTTCATTGTTTTTCTTGCGCAATTGGAGGGTCATGCTGGTATTGGCGCTTGGCCTATTGGTGTCTCGGGCGCAATGACTGTCTTGGTTGCTTTTTTAGCCTATCTAAAACGAAGTGACATCACGATTACCAAAAAAGACTGGCTATTTTTTGGTGTTGCCATGTCCGCTCTACCCCTCTGGTATTTGATGTCCGATCCTTTATGGGCAGTCGTAATGTTGACTTTAGTCGACACATTAGGCTTTGCACCCACTGCAAGAAAAGTCTATCACGCGCCTTATTCTGAACCCATATTTTTTGTTGCACTGTTCTTTGTACGCAATATGCTTGTGTTATTTGCACTTGAGCATTACTCCGCCACAACCGTCTTATTTCCGGCAGTCATTGCAATTGCCTGCTTACTATTGATCACACTGATGATCATCAGAAGACACCTCATTGTTCGCTAAACTTTCACTAGATCAACCCCATGCCGCATCCAGCGTTGCAAGTGTTGGTCAACTGCTTCTGGATGTTGTGTGAGCAGATCATCAGCCATGTTTTTAGCTTGCTGTAACAAATCTTCATCGCGCGTTAAATCAGCAATTTTTAACATGGGTACGCCACTTTGCCTTGTCCCCAAGAACTCTCCCGGTCCTCGCAAATGCAAATCAGCTTGCGCAATGGCGAAGCCATCTGTGTTTTCATAAATGACTTTAAGCCGAGCACGTGCCATTTCTGATAACTTATTTTGATAAAGTAAAATACATGTACTTTTTGCTGCACCGCGTCCAACGCGTCCTCGAAGCTGATGTAGCTGGCTTAGCCCCATGCGCTCGGCATGTTCAATCACCATTAAACTGGCATTGGGCACATCCACCCCAACTTCTATCACTGTGGTTGCTACCAATAACTGGATTTTACCCAAGACGAAGGCCTGCATCACCGCTTGCTTCTCTGCGGGCTTCATACGTCCATGCAACAAACCAACACTCAAGTCTACAAAGTTTTGCTTTAAATTCTCATATGTTTCTGTTGCTGTTTGTAATTGCAAAATCTCTGACTCTTCTATCAAAGGGCAAACCCAATACGCCTGACTGCCTGCTTGGCAAGCCTCACGTACGCGCTGCAAAATCTCTTCACGCCGTTGATCTGAAATTAGTTTGGTGACCACAGGTGTTCGCCCAGGCGGCAGCTCATCAATGACTGACACATCCAAATCGGCGTAATAGCTCATGGAAAGTGTACGTGGAATTGGCGTGGCAGACATCATCAATTGATGGGGCTCGGGTTGGCCTTTTTTGCGTAATGCCAATCGTTGTTGGACGCCAAAACGATGCTGTTCATCAATAATCGCTAATCCCAACTTATCAAATTGCACCGCATCTTGAAACAACGCGTGGGTACCCACTGCAAGTTGGGCCTGCCCGCTGGCAATTGCTTGCTGGGCTGATTCTCTGTCTTTTTTATGTTGACTACCAGTTAACCAAGCAATATTGATATTAAGTGGTGCTAGCCATATTTCAAACTTCTTATAATGCTGCTCTGCCAACAATTCAGTTGGCGCCATCAAAGCTACCTGCCAACCATGCTCAATCGCTTGCAAGGCGGCCATACAAGCAACGATGGTTTTGCCACTCCCCACATCACCCTGCAACAAACGCTGCATTGGATGCGCTTGTGTTAAATCTTGACTAATTTCTTGAATGACTTTTTGCTGAGCAGTGGTTAATGCAAATGGCAAGTCTTGTAACAGTTGCTTAACTAATGTGTGCGACACAGCTATTTGTGGCGCATCTATGCTGCGTCTTTTTGCATAGTGTTTACGCATAGAAAGCTGTTGCGCCAATAACTCATCATAAGCCAATCTGCGCCACTCAGGTGTTGACTGCTGCTCTAATGCAGTTAAATCGGCATCTGGTTCTGGAGAATGCAATGCACGAATACTGCTAGCAAAAGTGGGCAAATTCAACGCGGCATAGGCAGATGCTGGTAACGTTTCTTCAAACAACTGTGCATCTCGCATCACCGTTTCAATTGCTTTACGAACCGCTGGCTGGGTAAGGCCAGCAGTCGTCGGATAAATTGGTGTTAGTTGTGCATTGACTACAGTTGACTCACGCACCGCTTTGCATTGGGGATGCACCATTTCATAACCAAAAAAACCATGCCGCACTTCACCATATACGCGCAATTGATTGCCCACTTTTAAGGCATTAATTTGACTTGGATAAAAGTGGAGAAAACGCAACGTTAATTGTCCACTAGCATCCTCTATACGTGCAATCAGTGCTTTTCTTGGCTGATAAGTGACTTCTGCATGTACGATCTCACCTTGCACCTGCGCTGATTCACCCAGCCGCAAATCACGAATAGCGACTATGCGTGTTTCATCAATATAGCGCAGTGGCAAATGCAACAGCAAATCCTGCGGATGACTGATCCCTAACTTAGCAAGGTTAGCAATCAGTGGCTTAGAAAATGACTTTATTTCTGAAAGTTGCATTGATTGCACTCATTCACGTTGCTTATTGATGAATAATTTAACTCAACTCCATCACTGCATCCGCCTCAACCAAAGCACCTTTTGGTAGTGAAGCCACACCCACAGCAGCACGTGCTGGATAGGGTTCAGTAAAGTATTCCGCCATGACAGTATTAACTAAAGCAAAATGATTTAAATCAATTAAAAAAACATTCAGCTTCACAATATCACCCATCGACCCGCCAGCCGCCTCAGTCACCGCTTTTAAATTATCAAACACACGACGCACTTGCGCTTCTATGCCGTCAACCAACGTCATGTGTTCTGGATCTAATCCAATTTGACCCGATAAATACACTGTTTTACCAACCTGTACCGCTTGTGAGTAGGTACCAATCGCGGCTGGCGCATGTATAGTTTGAATGATTTTCTTATCTGCCATCTCTATTATTCACTCTCTCTCATTAAATTTTTTGTTCTCTGTATTTACCTTTTAAACGATTAATGCGCACTACTTCGGGTATCTTACGCAAGTTTCGTATTAGCTCTGCTAAATGCACACGATTATGCACCTGCACCGTAAAATTAATCGTAATGTACTGGCTTCCATCTGGCTCTTCTGCACTCACATTATCAATGTTCGATCCTGCATCTGAAATCCCTGCCGCCAATTTTGCCAACATGCCTCTTTCGTTCACCACAACAATCCGCAAATCAACCCTAAATAAACGCTTATCATCTGCATCCCATTCAACATCTAACCATTTATCTGGGTCTAATTTAAACTTGCTAATTGCGTTGCAATCGTGAGTATGAATCACCAAGCCTTTGTCTTTGTTGATGAAACCTAAAATAGGATCGCCAGGAATCGGCCTGCAACATTGTGCAAACTGAACTGCCATGCCTTCAGAACCTCGAATCGTGATTTTATCAAATGACTTTTGCCCATTAGGCTCCGCGTGGTGATGATCGCTAGCGAGCAACTGATGCGCTACCATTAAACTAATCCGTTTACCCAAACCAATATCAGCTAAAATTTCAGTTTTATCTTGCGCACCATAATCACGCATCACTTTATTCCATTGTTGTGCTGTAATCTGTCCAGGTTCAACATGCAATGCTCTTAGTGCAGTATTCAGCATACGCTCACCAAGGTGCGTAGATTCGGTTGCCTTAATTGATTTCAAGTAATGCCGTAAATGTGAGCGCGCTTTGCCGGTCACCACATAATTCAACCATGCTGGATTTGGCTTGGCCAAGGCAGAGGTAATAATTTCCACGTGGTCGCCATTTTTCATCTCTGTTCGCAATGGTGCCAGCTCATGATTAATCTTAACCGCAACACAGCAATTACCTACATCAGTATGGACTGCATATGCAAAATCTACCGCGGTTGAGCCTTTAGGCAAAGCTAAAATATTGCCTTTAGGGGTAAATACATATACTTCGTCTGGAAATAAATCCACCTTGAAATGCTCTAAGAACTCGTGGCTATCATCGCTTTCGGTTTGAATTTCTACTAAGCGTTGCAACCATTGATGGGTTTGCTGTTGCAGTCTGGTTAAATGCGCGTCGTTTGTTTTATAAAGCCAATGCGCGGCAACACCAGTCTGCGCAATATCATGCATGGCAACACTACGAATTTGAATTTCTATTGGCGTCCCATAAGGACCAAATAATGTCGTATGAAGTGACTGATAGCCATTGACTTTAGAAATCGCAATATAATCTTTAAACTTACCTGGAATCGGCTTGTATAAACTATGCAGGCTACCCAAAGTCAGATAACAAGTTGGCAGATCGTTCACCAGCACGCGAAACCCGTAAATATCACCCACTTGCGATAATTTGAGGCCTTTGTTAATCATCTTTTTATAGACACTGTAAAGATGCTTTTCTCGACCTTCCACATTTGCTTCAATGCCCGACTCAGCAAGCTTGGTTTTAATCGACTCTAACATTTTATAGATCACTTCTTTGCGATTGCCACGCGCGGTTTTAATCGCTTTTGCGATCACGTTATAACGATTGGGATAGATATACCTGAAACTTAAATCTTCAAGCTCTTGGTAAATCACATTAAGCCCTAAACGATTGGCGATTGGGGCGTAAATATCCAACGTTTCCTGTGAAATTCGCCGCTGCTTTGCTGGCTTCATCACATCTAAAGTTTGCATATTATGCAAACGGTCTGCCAATTTAACCAAAATCACCCGGACATCTTGACTCATTGCCAGCAGCATTTTTCGCACATTTTCTGCTTGTGCTTGCACCGCTGTTTGCAACTCAATTTTGTCTAGCTTAGTAAGGCCATCAACCAAATCTGCAACTTGTTTACCAAAACGCTCACTCAAATCTTCCTTGGACACTTCAGAATCTTCAACGACATCGTGCAACAAAGCAGCCAGCAGCGTTGGTACATCTAAATGCAATTTGGCTAAAATACAAGTAACAGCAACTGGGTGAGAAATATAAGGTTCGCCAGAACGGCGCGTTTGTCCTTTGTGGACTGCATCACTATAACGATAAGCATCCCAAACCTGCTCTATCTCGGCTTGCGACAAGTAGGCTCTTAATATCGTGGTTAGCTGTGAATGCTCAGTATCTGCAGGCAACAAGGGTTGCTCTTCTGCAAAAGGCGCCGCTGACGAATGTTGAGCGGTTTTAGGCATACAATTTAAACAGACAACTAGTTTTTATTTAATAGCTCTAACCCTACTTTGCCTGCTGCAATTTCACGCAACGCAATCACAGTTGGTTTATCACGCGAACCATGCATGCTGACTAAAGGATCAGAACCGTTGGCAATTTGACGTGCGCGGTAGGCTGCCACCAGTGTCAATTGAAAGCGATTTGGAATATTATTTAAACAATCATCTACAGTAATACGTGCCATGGTGAATACCCTTTAAATTAAATCAGTGTTTGAATTAACGCGCTATGGCGCTTTAGTTGTGTCTCTGTTTTTAGTCGTTGCGCTTGAATAATCGCAATCAAGTCTTGCAAAGCAAGATCAAATCGATCATTGATTGTAACATAGTCGAACGCCACTAAGTGACGCATTTCTTCACGCGCCGCCGCCAAGCGCTCGGCAATGACGGCTTCACTATCTTGTGCTCTATTCTTTAGGCGTTGCGCTAAAGTTTCAATAGAAGGGGGCAGTATAAAAATACTCACCGCCTCTGGAAATAACTGTTTGACTTGTGCAGCGCCTTGCCAATCAATTTCCAAAATCACATCGTCACCCGCTGCTAAAGCAGCCTTTACCGACCGCTCAGAAGTGCCATAACGCGCGCTGTGCACTGTTGCACTTTCTAAAAATCCACCCGCTTCAAAAATTGCTAAAAACGCTTCTTCATTCACAAAATGATAATCCACACCATCTTGTTCACTTGGTCGCGGTTTTCTTGTGGTATGAGAAATAGAGAGTCGCACACGCATCTCTTTTGCCAACAACGCTTTTACCAAACTGGTTTTACCTGCACCAGATGCAGCAGTAATAATAAATAAGTTACCTGAAATCATGCGTCTATTTTAGTTGATTTTATGGGTAAAGATGACGAAATATTATTCTATGTTCTGAATCTGCTCACGCATTTGCTCAATCAAAACTTTCAATTGCATGGAAATTTGTGTGGTTTCAATTGCAACCGATTTAGCGCCTAATGTATTCGCTTCGCGGTTCATTTCTTGCATTAAGAAATCCAATTGCTTACCAACCATGCCGCCTGTAGATAAAAGACGCTTCACTTCATGCACATGAGCATCCAAACGCGATAACTCTTCATCGACATGAATACGCTGGGTGTATAGGATGATTTCTTGACGGATACGTTCTTCGTCATGACTTAATTGCGCCTCATATAATTTTGCTAGCAGTCTATCTTGATGCGCCTTTACCATGGTTGGCAACATCGGCTTCACCGTCACAATCAGCGATTCAATTTCTGTTAAACGGGCAAGAATTATGGCTTTTAATTGTTCACCCTCACGCGCTCTGGCTGCAATTAAATTGTCCAATGCAATAGTTAGCACCGCTATGCTATCTTGAGTTAAAGCATCGCCGTCTAATACCGGGGTCACCATCACACCTGGCATACGCAAAACATCGATTACATTCACTGCTTGGCTAGCTGGAAAGTAATCAGCCGCCGCTTCAACCGATGCAGCAATCTGTTGCAGAACCGCATGATTCAGCTCAATCGTTTCTTGGTCCACTGGCTTAGATAAATGCAGGCGACACTCAACTTTGCCACGACCCAGTTTTTCTTTTAGCAGCTGGCGCACTTGTGCTTCTAGTGCTCGAAAACTATCGTCTATCTTGAGCTGCAGCTCAAGATAGCGTTGATTAACGGAGCGCAACTCCACTTGCAATACGCCATTATTGGTATTGCGCTCATGTGATGCGTAGCCTGTCATACTGGTAATCATGTCGGTTTATTCAAAAAAAGATTTCAATCTTAAAGTAAATACTGATAATTGTATCAAATCCAGTTGATTTCATGAGAAAATGTCTAGCACTTTATGATGGGTAATATCTTATTTCAACACAATAATTAACATGGAAAAAGCGAATAATCAAACTTTACCCATTGGTTATCAACTACAACACTATACCATCACCAAAGTGTTAAGCACGGGTGGTTTTAGTTTTGTCTATCTTGCACAAGATAGCGATAACAATACGGTTGCCATCAAAGAGTATATGCCAACGGGACTAGCGTTACGCGAGCAGGGCGCCACGGTCATGTTAAGTTCCAATGCTGATGCAACAGCCTTTAAACACGGCCTCAAGTGTTTTTTTGAAGAGGGCTTGGCACTTGCAAAGATTAATCATGAAAATATCGTGCGCGTCACTAACTTCTTTAGAGAAAACAACACGGTTTATATGGTCATGCAATACGAGCGTGGCAGATCGATGCAAGCTTCAATTCTTGCTGAAACCGAGCCAGTCAGCGAGCAGTTTGTACGGCGAGTCTTTGGCGAACTCCTGAATGGATTGAGAGAGGTGCACTCACAAAAACTATTACATCTAGATATTAAACCTGCCAATATTTATATCCGATTAGATGGCTCTCCCGTATTATTAGATTTTGGCTCCGCCAGACAAACATTATCAGAAGCACAATCGAAGTTACCGGCCAGCTTTACTTCAGGATTTGCACCACCAGAACAGTATTACGACCGCAAGAAATTAGGTCCATGGAGTGATATCTACAGCATTGGGGCAAGCATGTATTCTTGCTTATCAAGAGCCGCGCCCATTGCCGCTAATAAACGGCTTAAAAAAGATTTTCTACCGTCCGCCTTTAGTATTGGTGAGGGCATTTATAGTCCTGAGTTACTCGCCATTATTGATAGTTGTTTGCAATTGGATTATTTAGATAGGCCACAAAGGGTATTTGCTTTACAAAAAGCATTAATGAACCCTGCCGCGGCTGCCCAACCTAAAAAATTAACTATTGCTCAAAAAATTCAAGCTGTTTTTAGCAGAGTCCCATTACGATAACGATGAAATTCACGATATATCAACATAGTCGCCAAGGTCAAAGAGCCTACAACGAAGATAGGTTAGCCTACTCCTATAGCAAAGATAGCTTATTACTGGTATTAGCAGATGGCATGGGTGGGCATCGACATGGCGAAATTGCGGCACAACTTGCCATTCAAACCTTAACCGATGCTTTTCAAAGGCTCGCTAGACCCCTGCTTAATAGTCCGGCCAAGTTTTTGACTGATCATATCCAACAGGTACACGATATGATTGAAAATGTCACCGAAAGCCAACAGTTATCTGAGTCGCCGCGCACCACTATTGTCGCTGCCATTATTCAACGCGGCTTTCTGTATTGTGCGCATGCGGGCGATTCTCGTCTATATCATTTTAGAGGCAAGCATTTACTTTTCCGCACTGAAGATCACTCGATTGTGCAATCTTTATACAATCGTGGCCTGATTAGCAAGCATGAAATGGCAACGCATCCCTATAAAAACAAAATTCACAATTGTATCGGTGGTAAAGAGGCAACTAAAATTGATCTTTCAGACAGAATGGAACTCGCAGAAGGGGATACAGTACTACTCTGTACTGATGGGCTTTGGGGCTGTTTAAAAGACGCAGAAATTAAAAAAATCCTCAATACGCATGACAATGTGGCAGAAGCAACAAATGTATTGATGGATGCCGCAGAAAAAGCATCCAATGAGTATGGTGATAATTTGAGCGCGATTACCCTACAATGGGGTGATAAACAATTAAGTGATCATGTTGTGTTTACACAGGCAATGCCCTTTAGTGAAACCACAACGATTATTAATCCTGTCACCTATAGCCCTAGCAATGTGCATCAAGTTGATGATTTTACAGATGATGACATTGAGAAAACCTTAGCCGAGATTCAAGCGGCGCTCAATAGAACCAAACCAAAAAAAGGAATTTAGCGCCCTATCTCTGTTGCATGTTTTATAATAGGCTTTTTTATCAAAAGCTTATCCAACATGCCATCTGTTCATCGCCCCAGCAACCGTGAGAATAATCAATTACGTCAAATTGACATCATTCGACATTACACCAAACATGCAGAAGGTTCAGTCCTGATTAAGTTTGGTGATACACATGTGCTATGCACAGCCAGTGTAGAAGAAAAAGTACCAGGCTTTTTAAAAGGACAAGGACAGGGATGGGTAACAGCAGAGTACGGTATGTTGCCGCGTTCTACAGGTAGCCGCATGCAACGAGAGGCGGCTAAGGGCAAGCAATCTGGCCGCACGCAAGAAATTCAGCGCTTAATAGGTCGAAGCTTGCGCGCGGTAATTGATTTAAAAAAATTGGGTGAGCGCACAATTCATTTTGATTGTGATGTAATTCAAGCTGATGGCGGTACGCGGACCGCTAGCATCACCGGCGCCTATGTTGCTATGCACGACGCCATTACGTATTTACTGAGTAAAAACTTACTCGCAGCATCTCCACTTACCAATGCGGTGGCGGCTGTTTCTGTTGGCGTTTACAAGGGGTCGCCAGTATTAGATTTGGATTATATTGAAGACTCTGATTGTGACACAGACATGAATATTGTCATGACCAGTAGCGGTGGTTTTGTTGAAATTCAAGGTACAGCAGAAGGCGCACCGTTTAGCCGCGAAACCATGACCACCATGACTGATTTGGCAGAGCAGGGCATCAAACAACTACTCGCATTACAAAAACAAGTGTTAGGTATCTAAAACAATATGTTTAAAAAGCTCGTTATCGCCACTGGCAATCAGGGTAAATTGCGCGAAATAGAAGCCATGCTATCCCCGCTGAATATTACCGTTGTGCCGCAGTCCGATTATCATGTAAAAGAATCGCCTGAACCGCATTGTACCTTTATCGAAAATGCGTTGGCTAAAGCGCGGCATGCTAGCCTAGCCACCCATCTACCAGCGCTTGCAGATGATTCTGGCCTGTGTTTAGAAGCGCTCAATGGCGAGCCAGGTGTGCAATCGGCTTACTTTGCTGGCAAACCAAGCAATGATGCTAATAACAACGCGCATTTAATCAATACCTTAAAGCAACATGAAAACCGTTTTGGCTACTATTACTGTTGCTTGGTGCTGGTGCGCCGACACGATGACCCACAGCCGCTCATTGCAGAGGGCGTGTGGCAAGGTAGTATCCTTAAAAAGCCACGTGGTACAAATGGTTTTGGCTACGACTCACTGTTTTTAGATAGCATGACAGGAAAATCTGCTGCAGAATTAAGCACAGAAATTAAAAATAAAATCAGCCACCGTGGTCAAGCATTACGCAAAATGTTGCATCTGATTGAACACTTAACGTATTAAGATACCCAATACCATTATGTCAAAAATAACTTTACCCATTTGGATACGCGATGATAAAAGTATTGTCGCTTGCACCGAAAAAATTCGCGTGATGAAAGAAAACTTTGATGAGATACAACAAATCACGCAAGATGCATTTGAGGATGGCTTGTTAATGGAAGTATCAGAAAAACAAATGCGCGAGGCATTGCACGCGTTGGTGGATAGCCTATTCAATCCTTACGAAAAAAAATAATTTTACATTTTCCTCAAGTTGATAAAAGGCTGGACGATATAAATTCATACTGTAAAACAATCTAAACAACAGTCTGTTTTGCAGTTATTTTTATATTCTAAAAGGAAAAAACGATGAAAAAATTTGCTGCAGTTTTATTTGTACTATTCGCTGTAATGTCAAACGTTGCTATTGCTAGCGACAAAGAGTGCCATCCTGAGAAAGAGCATTGCGAGAAACACTAAATAAGCAATTGTTGGCGGATAAATTCTTTTCCGCCAACAGTGTTTAGCTTATTTCCCAACTTCCTTTTATTTTTCTACTTTTGTAGTTTAAAGTTTGCGTACAATACGCAACATGTTCACACCACTATCAAGTAATCACTCAACAAACAGTACACGCAAAGGGGTCAGTTTTGGCTGACGCTATTCAAATTCTACAAACCACATTTGGATACGACCGCTTTCGAGATAAGCAACAAGCCATAGTCGAACATGTCATTGCAGGGCAAGATGCTTTAGTCCTAATGCCAACAGGTGGTGGCAAATCACTCTGTTATCAAATTCCTGCCATTGCGCGTGATGGATTGGCCATTGTTGTTTCGCCTTTAATTGCGCTCATGCAAGATCAAGTAGAAGCCTTGCAACAATTAGGTGTAAAGGCGGCGTTTTTAAACTCTAGCCTAAGCGCTGAAGATAATCAGCGCATCACCCGCCAAGCATTAGCAGGCGACATTAAAATATTATATGTTGCACCCGAACGGCTTACGGTTAACAGTTTTTTAGGCTTACTAGAAGAAGTAAACACGCACATCGGCTTGGCACTATTTGCCATTGATGAAGCGCATTGTGTATCGCAATGGGGACACGATTTTCGACCTGAATATCGACAATTAACGGTATTGCACAACCGCTTTCCGCATGTGCCAAGAATTGCACTTACTGCCACTGCCGATGCGCCAACCCGCGCAGAAATCATTTCGCAACTGGCATTAGAAAACGCCGCACAATTTGTCTCAAGTTTTGATCGGCACAATATTCGCTATCACGTCACCATTAAAGATAATGCACGTCAGCAATTACTCACGTTTTTAGAACGCGAACACCCTCATGATGCCGGCATTATTTATTGTTTATCGCGTAAAAAAGTCGAAGAAACCGCCGCTTGGCTAAGCGATAAAGGCTGGTCGGCATTGCCTTATCATGCTGGTTTGCCCGCATCAACCCGTGAGCAAAACCAACGGCGCTTTTTGCGCGAAGAAGGCATTATCATGGTGGCAACCATTGCATTTGGCATGGGCATTGATAAACCCAATGTCCGTTTTGTCGCGCACATGGATTTACCCAAAAGCATGGAAGGTTATTATCAAGAAACAGGCCGCGCAGGTCGCGATGGTTTGCCCGCCAACGCATGGATGACATACGGCATGGGTGACGTGGTTTCTATGCGGCAAATGCTCGATAGCGGCGAAGCATCGGAAGAACGCAAACGCTTAGAACAAATGAAACTCAATGCCCTACTCGGCTATTGCGAAGCCACCGCTTGTCGCCACCAAACCATCTTGCGCTATTTTGGCGAAACGCATCCTGGCAACTGTGGCCAATGCGATAACTGCTTAGACCCTGTTGATACTTGGCTAGCCACCGAAGCGGTACAAATGGCACTCTCTTGCGTTTTTCGAACAGGCCAACGCTTTGGCGCAGGGCATTTAATTGATGTGCTCATCGGTAAAAACACACCGCAAATCGAACGCTTTAGCCACCACAACGTAAGCACTTACGGCATCGGCAAAGCGCTCAATCAAGCGCAATGGAGCAGCGTCTATCGCCAACTGATTGCCGCAGGCTTTTTAGAAGCCGATGTTGAGGCCTATGGCGGATTACGCCTAACCGAATCAGCAAGACCAATATTAAAAGGTAAGCAAGAAATTTGGCTACGCCGCGACGCCACCCCAGAAAAACGCGCCAGCAAAGCCGAACGCTCCGCACGCTTAAAAGAAGCCTTTGAAGGCGCCAATGACGACCCATTATGGCTAGCGTTAAAAGCCAAACGCATGGAATTAGCCAAAGAACAAGGTGTACCACCCTATGTCATTTTTCATGATGCCACGCTCATTGAAATCTTGAATCAAAAACCACAAGATTTGAACGCCATGGGGTTGATTAGCGGTGTTGGGCAGGCTAAATTAGAGCGGTATGGGGCAGCGTTTTTGGCAGTGATTGCAGAGATGGATTAAATCAACATTAACGTAAGGTGTACACGCTTGCGGTACGCCGTATGTAATTGTGTGACTTGTCATGCAGCGGACTGTAAACGATTCCGCCCTCCGAGCTAAGTGCATTAGTTATCTCTCTTCTGATAGATTCTTTTTCGCCTTTAGGCGAGTTACTTTCTTTTAACTGCCTGAAAAGAAAGTAACCCAAGAAAACGGCACCCCGTCGCCAAGGCCTTCGGCTTCCCTGTGCTACTCAGCAAGCAAGGCGTCTGCGGAACTCGCCATATAAAAAACCATATGGCTCAAACAGTCCTCGACGAAATCCCCTTGCTTACCTCCGTTGCTCGGCATGGCTAAAGGGGGCGCAACACCTCCTGTATTTGGACGATTGCATCACTGAACAAACATTAAACACCGTCATTCCCGCGAAGGCGGGAATCCAAATTAAATCTTTAAACTCAAATGGATTCCCATTTGCATGGGAATGACGGAAATGTAAATTCCATCCTCGTTGGGTTGTTTTACTGTCCCTTTATCAAGCTGAGTAGCGCAGACAAAATAAGATGAAGGCAAGGACTTGTTTGAGCACCGCGACAGACTACGTTTTGTGTAGTCTGTTAGGGCGAGTTCCGCAGCCGCTTATTTTGTTGAGCAACGCAAGGTACCCGTAGGGCTTGATAGCAGGGTGTCTTTTTCTTTCCCCTATTTCTTTTGGACAAGCAAAAGAAATAGGGTCGCCGTCACGCGAAATGGTTTAAGCAGGCATTTTGCAGAGCAAAAGCTCGCAAAATCGACTTGGTTGGTGCTTAGCATATATTTCATGCGGCGTACCGCAAGCGGGTACGCCCTTGTATTATAACTAGGTGTAATATTTAATTATGTTACACCTGATGAGATGGAGTTGTGTGCGCCCTTGGGTTTTCAAGCCCGTCGCGTAGATAAAGCCCATTTCATCAGTTTTATCCATCTAAGCTCGAACGGTATCCTAGGCACATTTTACAATGTAGCCCGCATTTACAAGGTAGATCAATCATGGACACTATCATTAAAGAAACACACATCTTAGGTATAGACATCGCGAAACATAAGTTTGATGTTGCGTTGATGGTTAAGACTAAATTCAAAAGCAAAGTATTTGAAAATAACCCAGTAGGATGTAATGCATTGGCTGAGTGGTTAAAGAAGCAAAAAGTGATGCATGTACATGCCTGTATGGAAGCCACAGGTGTTTATTGGGAAGCACTTGCTACTTACCTAGCCGATAACGGTCACAAGGTCAGTGTCGTGAATCCAGCCCAAATATCAGCCTATGGTAAAAGCATGTTGCAACGTGGCAAGACTGATTTACAAGATGCGCGTTTAATTGCGCGCTTTTGTGATAGAGAGCAACCTGAGGTTTGGGAGCCATTGCCAGTCAACCAGCGAGAACTGTTGCAATTGATGCGGCAATTGGAGCATTTGAAGGACAGCCATCAGGCTGAGTGTAATCGTTTAAAAACCAGCACAGGCTCAGTCAATGAAAGTATTGCAGCAACAGCTGACTTCCTCGCGTTGCAAATCAAACAACTCACTAAAAAGATAGAGCAGCATATTGACCAAGACCCAACCTTAAAACAAAACCAAACCTTACTAGACTCCATCCCAGGTGTGGGTGATAAAACAGCGCCGTGGCTATTGGCATATCTTGGCACGGGCGAACGTTTTGGCCGTGGCAAACAAGCGGCTGCCTTTGCTGGTTTAAACCCTAGGCCTTGGCAGTCTGGGTCTAGCGTCAAAGGAAGGTCGCGCATTTCAAAGGTAGGCCATGCTGATTTGCGAAAAGTGCTTTTTATGCCGGCATTAGCCACTTATGGGCGTAAGAAAGCGTTTGTGGGGTTTGTTGAAAGGCTAAAAGCGAATGGCAAAGCGCCAAAAGAAATCATCATTGCGCTAATGCGTAAAATTATTACGATTGCTCAAGCTGTGTTGAAATCTCAAACACCATTTAAACCTGAATTACATGCAAATTAACGGATTAATTAGTTGACGGGGCTAACGGTATCTACGTGAACTATAGAGCATAATAGTGCTTCGTGTACTTTGACCAATGCTCAAGGCCAAGGTGATGCTTTGCTTCGTACTGCAGGACGGCCTTGGATGGGTCTATGGTTGATTTCTCAGCTTGAATCAACTCTTCGAAATGGGGATCATTCTCGATTTCCCGCTGTGCAATTTCAACCATGTGTTTCTTAACATTTTCATTTAATGTGGTGAAATACTCCGCCCATTCCACTCTAGCCTTTTCGCCTGTTGGGCTCTTACCAGAAAGTTCCTCTAGAGGCCTTCTTTCTAGCAGATATGTTTCTGGTACTTTGACAATCTCGTAATACTTCGGAACCTTATGTTTTGTGGCTTCGTAGAATTGTTTTCGAACTTCTTCAGGCACCTTTAACCCGAAAGTTATACTTCTTACCGCACGATAATCGTGAGGGATTGGGCCGTGAATATTCTCCAAAAGAATACGAAATTCTTCTTCATAGCTCCACCTCGGAGATTTATGCCCGAGCATTGCTCGAACGGCTTTTTCAGCATTGCCTTGCAAATGTTGCATATCAAGGCTAGGAGGCTTATCTACATAATCCACTCCAAAGCAGTGGAGGTGCTGCTTTGAGCAAAACCGTGTTAATTGAGCAAGGTTGTACTCAATTGCAATGCCACAATGACTTGCAGCGTAGTGCGCCCACATCAATTCATCAGTAACGTTACTCGATAGCGAAAACACACCGCTATTGTCCGTTGACTGACTTATTTGGCGCGCCAAGTCATAAAGTGACTTGGTTAATTCAGTTCGCTCTCCAATACCAACCAAGCCCTGAAGAAATGCTGTGATACCTGCTTGTATCTGATTTTGAAATATCCCTTCGTTTGGATCGTTCAATTTTTCACGGGTCGGCAAATACAAATAACTTTCAGCTATTGGCTCTAGGACCTGATTGACCGAACGCTTATCCAGCTTACCTTCTGAGGTGAGGGAGATAGCCTTATATTTATAATAGTTATCAGACATTTTTGTCTACTAACAGTCTGTTATACAGGATGGTGTCCCGCATAACATTATTATTTGGACGGTTTCCAGCTTAATGGGATTTTTATGCTGGTAGATTTCTGTAAGCTTATGATTTTAAAGGTTTATTGTTATTTCCATTTTTTATTTTTCCTTAAATACTAGATTGAATCCTCAATTTACTAGAATATAAACTGACGCTCAAATTTCATTCAACTCTTTTATCACTAATTTATGCTGCTTAGAAAGCTATAATACCCCCATGATCCCCATTATCCCAGTCGCTGATTTCAACACAATTAACCAACATGCCCCTACCACTGGCAGCCATACCAAATCCGGCCTAAAAAACTCACCGCCTTTATCGCTTTATATTCACATTCCTTGGTGTGTGAAAAAGTGTCCTTATTGCGATTTTAATTCGCATGAGAGTCGGGCGGAGATTCCTGAACAACGATATGTAGCAGCGTTGATTGCGGATTTGGAGCAGTCTGTACCGCGGGTATATGGGCGCAAAATTCGGAGTGTGTTTTTTGGTGGTGGCACGCCGAGTTTGTTTAGCCCTGATTCTATTGCAGAAATACTGAGCGCGGTGAATATGTTGACGCCTTTAGAGTATGCGGCGGAGGTGACTTTAGAGGCGAATCCTGGCACGGTGGATACGGCGCATTTTGCGGGGTATAAAGCGGCTGGGGTGAATCGGGTTTCTTTGGGCATACAAAGCTTTAATGCAGATTATTTACAAGCATTGGGCAGAATTCATGATGACAAACAGGCGATTGCGGCGGCAGAGCTGGCTTTAGCCACTTTTGACCGTGTGAATTTGGATGTAATGTATGGTTTGCCAAAACAATCGTTGGCGCATGCTTTGCAAGATGCGCAACAGGCGGTTGCGCTAAAGCCTGATCATTTGTCGTTTTATCATTTAACGTTAGAACCGAATACACCTTTTTATCGCACGCCGCCGAGTTTGCCGAATGATGATGTAAGTGCGCAGATGCAAGAGGAAATAGAGCATCTCTTGGCGGAAAATGGTTATGTGCATTATGAAACGTCTGCTTTTTGTCTGCCAAAATCGCAAGCGCGGCATAACTTAAATTATTGGTCGTTTGGCGATTATTTGGGCATTGGTGCTGGGGCGCATAGCAAGCTGAGTTATCACGATAAAATCACGCGCGAGACACGGCATAAACACCCCAAAGCCTTTATGGAAAACGCGGAAGCGGGCAATGCGGTTGATAGCACCTTGCTTATTGCTCAAGCAGATCTTGGCTTTGAATTTATGATGAATGCCTTGCGATTAACGGAAGGTTTTGATGCCGATTTGTTTCAGGAGCGGACAGGATTGCCTTTAATCACCATTGCCAAACGCTTGAAACTAGCTGAGGAAAAAGGCTTGATTACGCGAGACGCGCAACAGATTAAACCAACATTATTGGGGCAACGCTTTTTAAATGATTTGCTGGCGATTTTTTTAGAGTAGCAACTAACGCGAGAGATTAGCTTTGTGGTGCGCCACCAGCGGATTGATTATTAATTGTAATTTGACTGAGTGTATCTAATTGTTGTTTTAATTGATTCACTTTATCTTCTAGAACTTTAAGGTGTGCATTTTTTTCTGCAATTGCTGAGTCTAAGGCTTGTTTTTTCCCTGTTAACTCTTGCTCATCCAAAATAAGCTGTTTACTCATTTTACTTGAACGCTTACTTTTTTTGACGCCAGTGCCCCTTACTGAGAGTGATTTAAGAGTTGGAATCACAATTTGGGTTGAGGTTGGATAACGTGCATTGGCATCGGCATACATTTGCGTCTCTTGATTGAGTTGCTGGGTTTTGGCGATAAACACACGTTGCATAGCAGCGCTTTTGGGATAAAACATGGCTGCTAGCTCGATTAAACTTTCATTCGGCTGCATTTCCCATTGCATGGTTTCTTGGGCATTGGCTACTTTAGTTTGCGTGATACTCAAACTAAAGCAGATAAGTATTATCAATAATAATGGCAATTGAATTGTTTTTATCAGCATATTATGCGCCTTTAAGAATGAATCGTTTTTTTAGCCTTTACAATCGCTTGCAATACTTGTTGTGGCGATGTGCCACCAACATGATTGCGACTAGCAACCGAACCTTCTAATGTTAATACAGAAAAGACATCTTCTGTGATGGTTGGGCTAAATATTTGTAGTTCGCTCAAACTGAGCTCAGATAAATCGCAACGTTTTTGCATGGCTTGTTTCACTGCCAACGCCACTACTTCATGTGCGTCTCTAAATGGCATGCCTTTTTTAACCAAGTAATCGGCCAAATCAGTTGCCGTGGCATAACCTTCAAAAGCAGCTTGGCGCATATTGTCTTTATGAACAGTAATGCCGCGCATCATATCGGCATAAATTTCCAGGGTGACCAATAGCGTATCTGCCGTATCAAACAGCGGCTCTTTATCTTCTTGATTGTCTTTATTATAAGCCAGTGGCTGACCTTTCATCAGGGTTAATAACGCCACCAAGTGTCCATTCACACGACCTGTTTTGCCGCGCACCAGCTCAGGCACATCTGGATTTTTCTTTTGCGGCATAATGCTAGAGCCCGTGCAGAAGCGATCGGCAATTTCTACAAAAGCGAAACGTGGCGAGCTCCATAAAATAAGCTCTTCAGAAAGACGTGATAAATGCGTCATCACTAGCGCACTGCAAGCGGTAAATTCAATAGCAAAATCACGGTCTGAAACCGCATCTAAAGAGTTTTGACAAATACCTTCAAAACCTAATAATGTTGCCACCATTTCACGGTCAATTGGATAGCTAGTGCCCGCCAAAGCCGCAGCACCCAATGGCAGCTGATTCATGCGTTTTCTGCAATCGGCAAACCGCGATGCATCGCGGTTGAGCATTTCATAATAGGCCAACAAATGATGGCCAAAGGTCACAGGTTGCGCTACTTGCAAATGGGTAAAGCCTGGCATGATGGTATCTGCATGTTGCTCGGCCAAATCTAGCAGACTCATTTGTAGCTTTTTAATGGCAACAATTTCATCATCACACACGGCGCGCAAATAAAGTCTGATATCGGTTGCTACTTGGTCATTTCTGCTGCGGCCGGTGTGTAAGCGCTTACCTGCATCACCAATTTTATCAGTTAATGCTTTTTCAATATTCAGATGGACATCTTCAAGATCCAATAACCATTCAAACTTGCCCGCTTGAATATCTTGTTTAATCTCAGCTAAACCTTTTTCAATTGCTGTTAAATCATCTGCTGAAATAATCTGCTGCGCCGCTAGCATTTGCGCATGTGCAATTGAGCCTTGAATATCAAATTCGGCTAGGCGTTTATCGAAATCAACAGAAGCCGTGTAGCGTTTCACCAGCTCGGCCACCGGTTCGTTAAAACGCCCAGACCACGCTTGTGATTTTGCATTGAGGGATGATGTTGTCTGTTTAGTATGTTCTGACACAGTTTAGCTAGCTTTATGGTTGGTTATGGTTGTTGAAAAATGGTTTAATAATAATACACTTACAGGTAAGATTCATAGACATTTTAACTGAGAACGCACTATGAGTAAAAGCGAGCAATGGTGAGTAAAAATACACAGTTACCCAATTTGCAAAATTTAGGCATTTTGCTACGCATTTTAGTGGGTGTGAATGTGCTAACTATGCTGGCTGCGGTGTTAATCAGCGCACAATTACATGCGTTTGTATCGATACTCACCGAGCTTTCAACGGTGGTGCAACCTGTGCTGTTACTCAGCATTTTTGTGCTTTACCTGCTCTATCCCCTATTAAAAAAACGCAGTTATTGGCAAAGTGTTGTTATTATTTTGGGTGTAGTCACGGTAGTTGCCGCTTTAATTTCTGCACTGTTTACGCAATTCTTCTTTTTTGAATTCAATACAGCCGTTTATCGCACAACAATACTTAGCATAGCAACCGCGGCTGCCATGCTTTATTATTTTGAATTACGGCAACGTGCCTATTCACCTGCGATTACAGAAGCCCGTTTACAAGCTTTGCAAGCGCGTATTCGTCCACACTTTTTGTTTAATAGTATTAATGCCGTGCTGTCTTTAATTCGTAGCCAACCCAAACGCGCAGAAACAGCTTTGGAAGATATGGCTGATTTATTTCGGGTTTTAATGGCAGAAAACCGTGATTTAGTGCCACTAGAAAAAGAAATTGCGCTTTGCAAACAATATTTACACATTGAAAACTTGCGTATGTAAGAACGTTTGCGGGTTAACTGGCAAGTCGATGATATCACTGCACATGCGTTGGTACCGCCATTGATTTTACAACCGTTGATCGAAAATGCGGTTTATCATGGCATCGAACCCATTGCAGAAGGCGGCGAGATTACAGTCGTGATAACATACATAGCGAATGAACTACGCATCAAAATGAGTAATCCATACCGTGCCAACAGCAATCATCATACGGGTAACAAAATGGCTTTAAATAATATTAAAGAGCGGCTAGCACTGCACTTTGATTAAGAAGCGTCTATCCTTCATCAAATCAAGAATGGTCAATATGTTGTCTCCATTCGTATCCCTTATGTAACGCCATAATGCCGCCATCATTAACCATATTAATTGCGGATGTAGCGGTGATTGCTGAAGCTAAGAATGGCAAAGAAGCGGTACAGTTAGCCACGCAGCAACAACCAGATTTGCTGCTACTTGATATTAGAATGCCACTGATGGACGGGCTTGAGGCGGCACAGCATATGCAAAAATTAATGCCCAGACCACAGATTATTTTTACAACTGCTTATGATGCTTATGCAATTAAAGCATTTGATTTAAACGCCATTGATTATTTGCTTAAACCGATTCGGCTAGAGCGCTTACAAGCAGCGATTGAAAAGGCAAAAGCCATATCAACCCCTGCATTGCAAGCTCTTAAACCATTGCAAAAAACGCGCAGTCATTTAAGCATTCATGAAAGAGGCAGTATTGTCTTAATTCCGATTGAAGACATTATTTATTGCCGTGCTGAACTTAAATATATTACGCTACGCACACAACAAAAAGCATACCTATTAGAAGCAGAGTTTGGTGAGGTATTTATTCGCTTACACCGCAATTGTTTAGTCACACAACGCCATATCAGTGGCTATGAAAAACGTAAGGATGACAGCCATCGTTTGCAATGGCATGCCATTTTAAAAGGCGTCACTGAAACCATTAAGGTCAGTCGTCGACAACAGCATTTAATCCGCAAGCCTTAAATACTGCTGTCACACGACGCTGGCATTTATTTTTTGTTTTTGTTACTTAATTCTTCTATTACTTTAGCAGCGCGGTCTCTACCACCCAAACCAAACGCTAAAGCCAAGGCCAAGAATATTGCACCAAACACAATCACAAATAATGAGTTAATTAGTTGCACCCCAATACCTAATTGCTCTAAAGCAATAAATAGTGCCAAAATTTGAATACCATATTCAACGGTGGTACTGACCACTAAAGCGCGTTCAAACTTAATGCTGTGCAACCAAGCAAACACTAATCGATTGATAAAACGTGCTAACAAGGTACCAAATATCATCACTAAAATGGCTAAAATAATGCGCGGCAAATAAGCAGCCAAGTCATGTAGCAATTGTGCAACTTCGCTTAATCCCAGCATATTAGCGCCTGTAATCACAAACATAATAATGACTAACCAATACACCACTTGGCTAATAATGCCACTGAGTGTGACGTTGACATCACCACTGTTCATAAACGCTTCTAACCCAGATTTTTGCGCAAAGTTGTCGAACTTAACCAGCTCTAATATGTGCTTTACTGCAGTTCTAACTAGTTTTGCGATCATCCAACCAAAAAACAAAATCACAATAACTGCCAGCAATTTAGGCACAAAATTAACTAACTGCACCCAAAATTGATTTAATGAAGCAAGAAAAACGTCTAATTGATATTGCATAAAAATCTCCCAAATTTAAGCCTGAGCACCGCTTCAATAGCGGTTAACCAACTCAGTAATCCATTAGCTTACCCTAAAAATCACTATTTCTTATAGCACTTTATACGCTTGCGCCTATGCTAAAATCCTGTCTATGAACAATACACGCTTACCCGATCCAACAAAATTAGTCATTGCTTCGCGCGAAAGCGCGCTTGCCATGTGGCAAGCCAAGCATATTCAAGCCAGATTACAATCTTTATACCCAACTTGTGATGTGCAAATTGTAGGCATGACCACAACAGGCGATCAAATTTTAGATAAGCCGCTTGCTACTATTGGCGGAAAAGGTTTATTTATCAAAGAGTTGGAAAATGCTTTGCTAGATGGCAGTGCCGATTTAGCTGTACACAGTATGAAAGATGTACCCATGAATATGCCAGAAGGTTTTGCGCTGGTGGCAACAGGCGAGCGAGAGAATCCGCACGATGCGTTTGTGTCAAATGATTATGATGGCCTAGCCGATTTGCCCAATGGCAGTATTGTTGGCACCTCTAGTTTACGGCGTCAAAGCCAAATTCAAGCACGATTTCCGCATTTAAAAATCGAATCATTACGTGGCAATGTGCAAACACGTTTACGTAAATTAGATGAGGGTCAATACGCGGCGATTATATTGGCAGCGGCTGGTTTAATACGGCTTGAATTGGGCGATAGAATTCGCAGTCTCATCTCAGCTGAAGACAGCATTCCTGCTGTGGGCCAAGGCGCTTTAGGCATAGAAATCCGATCGGACCGAACGGATTTGATAGAGGTTCTTGCACCACTTAATCATCTTGATACTGCGCAATGTGTTGCAGCCGAGCGCGGTTTTAGCCGCACATTAGCGGGCAGTTGTACCGTACCATTAGGCGCGTTTGCTACCAAACAAGGCAACACCATCAGCATCACGGGTTTTGTTGCCAGCGTTGATGGCAAACAAATGTTACGTGAAACCATGACAGGTGATGCAAATGATGCAGAGCCAATTGGCAAGGCATTAGCTGCAAAATTAATCAGTCTAGGGGCAGATAAAATCTTAGCTGAATTGGATGGCGTTAAGTAATGGGCGCAACGCCAGAATTGGCACTGGCTAATATCGGGGTTGCCATAACACGCCCAATTGACCAAGCTAAAAAGCTGACTCAACTCATCCAAACGGCAGGTGGCCATGTGATTGCGTTTCCACTGATTGCGATTGCCGAATTAGATGACTACACACACTTTGAACAAGTGATTGCTGATATTAATACTTATGATTGGATAATATTTATCAGTAGCAACGCCGTGCAAAACAGTTTGCCAAGGCTCATTAAACAAGGCATTCCTCACCATCTGCAATTTGCGGCCATTGGCCCAACAACAGCGCAAAGCCTACAAGCGTTTGGTATTAATAAAGTGCTTATACCTCAAGGCCGCTTTGATAGTGAGTCTTTACTCTCCTTGCCACAAATGCAAACCATGCAAAGCAAAAAAATCATGATTGTTCGTGGCATTGGCGGGCGCGATGTATTGGCAAACACGCTAACTGAGCGTGGCGCGCAAGTCTCTTTTGCCGAGTGCTACCGACGCATTAATCCGCAAACCAACTGCCAATTACTCGCGCAAGCGTATGATGACGGCAAACTACAGGCCGTCGTCGTCACCAGCTCAGAAGCCATGCGCTACTTATTAGCCATGGCGGGCAAAGCGAATTGGTTAAAAAAAATCACTATCTATGTTAATCATGCAAGAGTGGCTGAACAGCCATTGCAAATGGGATTGCATGTCAAGATTGCGAGCGCACCAGGCGATGAAGCGATGCTAGCTGCATTAATCAACAGATAAGCCAAAACTAGAAACCTGAGCGTATAGCAAGTAAAATACTGTTTAGTTGATTCATTCCATCCTCAGCGACTGAACCCAAACCAAAAATTGGGACCGCAATCCAAACAAAAGCCGGTTGAAATCAATAAAGACATGATTCTGTTTTAACGCAATCTCTAGTTTAGAGACCAGAAAGAAAGAAGACCAATGACAAAAGAAGCACAATTAGAAACCTTGGATCAACGATTAAGTTATATTGTTGGTGAAAACATGGCCCATCAATTAAAAAATGATGGCATCGAATTAGATACCAATGCATTTGCAATGGCAGTAGCCGATGTGGTTGCGGGCAATCAGCCACGCTTATCAGAAGCAGAAAAGCGCAGTGCGATTGAAGAAATTCAAAAAGTAAGCGAAGAACGACAACAAGCCAAGCATGCAGCCAATATTGCAGAAGGCGCTGCTTATTTAGAAGCAAATAGCAAAAAAGACGGCGTCATCACCACTAATAGTGGCCTGCAATATAAATCCCTCGCGAGTGGCAATGGCCAAAAGCCAACAAAAAGCGATACGGTAAAAGTACATTACAAAGGCACACTCATTGATGGCACGCCATTTGATAGCTCATACGACCGCGGTGAACCCGCCGTATTCCCAGTTGGTGGCGTGATTGCTGGCTGGACAGAGGCACTACAATTAATGAGTGTTGGCGATAAATTTGAACTCACCATTCCATCAAACTTAGCTTACGGACCTAATGGTTCTGGTCAAGCGATTGGCCCAAATGCGACATTGGTGTTTGAGGTTGAATTGCTGGGTATTGAGTAAATAACTAATTAGTTTTATCGACTAAAAAGCCCTCGTTTGAGGGCTTTTTTACGTTTGGTGATGCTTCTTAGGAAAGTGATTATCTGTGACAAGTCGCTTTTGCGAGTTTTTGCTCTGCAAAATACCTGCTTAAACCATTTCGCGCGACGGCGACCCTATTTCTTTTGCTTAGCCAAAAGAAACAGGGGAAAGAAAAGGCTACCCCGTCACCACGACCGCAAGGGGCGTAAACCCAATCGAAGATTCATCATTGCATCACTGAATGACAACTTTCTAAGTTGGGTTTGACTTGCCTCCCCTTTATCAAGCTGAGTAGCGCAGACAAAATAAGATGAAGGCGAGGACCTGTTTGAGCACCGCGACAAGTCACGGTTTGTGTGGCTTGTTAGGGCGAGTTCCGTCTCAACTGACTTGCTGCTTTAGCAGCTAGCGAAGTTGGTGAAGCCCTCTACGGGTACAGCCGCTTATTTTGTTGAGCAACGCAAGGAACCCGCCTCAACCGACTTAATGCTTTAGCATTTAGCGAGATTGGGGATGCCCCGTGCGGGTATGGTTACTTTCTTTGGCACAAGCAAAAGAAAGTGACTAGCTGTCGGGCTACCCCCGACTTGGTTATTACCACAAAGAAGCTTCATACGGCGCAATGCTTTGCAGTTATTGCGACCTATTTGGCTTTTTTCTCAGGCCCTAAAAGAACATTTTGCATATCTTTTGTTTTAACACCTAGCTCACTTCCAGAATCCGCTCTCATTATTGAAACCATGTCAGTTCATGAAGTACGTTGCTCTACTGTATTCATAGTTGCACCTAATTCTTCGAATTTGGAGAAAGCCTAAATTGCTTCTTTTGAACCATATAGGCATATTCTAGCCTTGGTGTCGCCAGTAAGTGCAAATAGCTCTTGTTTTTCCCTTGTGTTTTCTAATAAGCGAAACTGAGCCTGCTCGCAGACGCACTTGAGATAGTCCATGTAAGCTGTTGACCGTAGGTTCCTTTGATAACGCTGAGTTTCAATATGCCGAGTAAATATGTATTGAAGAGAGGCGCCAATAACTACTCCCAAGAAGGACAAAATTGCTGTTGTCATTATTTCCCCTTAACTTAAATCATACGCATAACTAAATAGGCATCACTAGCCTATCACTTAGGCGCAAAGGTAAACGCATCACTAAAAAACGCTTCTTCTTCCAATCCATGCACTGCAAACTGTTTCTGTGCATCGTCTACCATATTTGGCAAACCACATACATACACCTCATAACCACTTAAATTGGGGATATCCTCTGTAATCGCTTGTTGCACGTAACCTGTTCTACCCGCCCAATCAATAGGTGGTTTTGAAAGGACTGGGACGTAGGTGAACGTGGGCACATGTTGTTGCCAGCGTTTGCATAAATCATCCATATATAAATCAATTGGTTGGCGACCTCCCCAATACAAGGTCATCGGGCGTTGAATGTCGTTGTAAAGCATGTGTTCAATAATGGCTTTAATCGGTGCGAAGCCTGTGCCTGTGGCGGCGAAAATAATGGGTTTGTTTGATTCTTCTCTAAGATGAAAGCTGCCAAATGGCGCTTCTATGCGCATGATGGCTTTTTCTGCTAGCTCATTAAAGACATATTCAGTAAATTCACCACCTTTCACTAAACGTAAATGGAGTTCTAATCCGTAATCGGCGTGCGGTGCATTGGCAATAGAGAACGCGCGGCGTTTGCCATTTCTTAAAATAAATTCGATATATTGGCCTGGCTGAAATTGTAAGCGCTCACTGCTCGGTAGTTGCAAATGCAGCGCCATTACATCAGGCGCTAGTAATTCTTTTTTTGAGACTCTAGCGGGTAAGATGCGCGGTTTTATGCTTGCTTGCATCGATTCGCGTACGTTTATCACTAAGTCTTCTAATGGTCTTGCGCAACAAAATAATGCGTTGCCTTGTGCTAGCTCTGCCTCGGTCATGGCGCTGCCTTGATAGTCATCGTGCATGACTTTGCCTGAAATTAATTGACCTTTGCAAGAGCCGCAAGCGCCTGTGCGGCAGCCATAGGGTAAATTAATGCCGCTTTCAATGGCGGCTTCTAACACGGTTTGGCTTGGCTTGACTTCAAACACATGGCCGCTGGATTGTATAGTGACTTTTGCCATATTGAGTTCCTAAATTTGTTCGCTTATTTGTCCGTCTCTTTGTCGATAGAAATAATGGTTGCATCGGGCTTAGGTTCTTTTATTTCCTCGTATTCGCCCTCAATAATGTCATCATTGGCTGAGCGAGTATTGGTTTTTCGATAATGGCCTTCAAATCCATGATTGTCTGTTCCTGAACCGCCCGATTGATAACTGCCAGCATTGCTATCGATACGAGACTGTTGAATGGGGATGAGTAGGAGAATAACGGCAATAATATCGGTAATCACGCCCGGGATAACCAATAAAATCCCCGCTACTAAATTGCGGGCGCTACCCATAATCGTTTTAAAAGGATTGCCGCCTGTTTGTAAACTTTGCATCATTTTGGCAGACATCATTTGTCTTTCACCTTTAATGAGTTGTAAGCCAAGGTAGGTAATGACGACTAAGTATAATAGTAGCCACCAGCCATATTCGTCAGCCAATTCAAGTAGCAGATAAATCTCTGCTATGGGAAAAGACAGTAAAATGAGTAAGATAAATAAACGCATTCAGATCCTTAATAGATGAAAAGATTGATTACAATAAACAATGTCTAAACATCGTATTTCAAAACAGCCTATTGTAGACAAGAATAAAGGCAAAAAAAATAATAGCATAGTGGTGCTGGTACATGTGCCAGATTTAGATTGTGCTAAACATATTGCAAATGCACTGATTACCGCTAAACTAGCGGCCTGTGTCAATATTGGTGCAGCCTGTCAATCCGTTTATGAATGGCAAGGTACAATAGAAACACAAACTGAGTTTCCACTCGAGATTAAAACACATCAACGTTGCTATCAAGCAGTGGAAGCCCTTATTTTAGAGATGCACCCATACGAACTTCCTGGCATCATCGCACTCAATGTACATGGTGGTTATCATGCTTATTTACAATGGGTGAGTGCGCAACTTTCAATAGGATAACGATGTTAAGACGCTTTTCTGCTTTAGTAGTTTCTTTTAGTATGCTTTTGTTGGCAGTGATCCAGCTCGGCTTTGTTAGCAATAGCCATGCTGAAAGTGGCAGCGGCTTTAGTTTGTTTACTGATGATGCAGATGAAAAATTCTTGCATCCCGATGAAGCTTTTCAGCTGAATGTGACAGCCAACGATAGTCATACGCTAACAGCAAAATTTACCGTTACGCCGGGTTATTATCTTTATAAAGACCGCATTCAATTTGAAATTAAAGAGGCAACTTCAGGCACCATTAGCACGGTCAATTTGCCAGCAGGCGATATTAAAGACGACCCTAATTTTGGACGGCAGGAAGTGTATCACCATGATTTTGTTGCCACAATTAACATTAATAAGGCCGCGCAAAATGTCGTGATGCAAGCGCGTTTTCAGGGTTGTAGTGAGAAAGGACTTTGCTACGCGCCGCAGCTAAAAACGTTCAATATTGATTTATCTGAAGCGGTCATCAGCAGCCAGACTGCCAGCGTGCCAGTGAGCGAAGAAGATGAAGCCACCAGCTTATTAAAAAGCGGCAAACTATGGTTAATCGCCGCAGGGTTTTTCGGCTTTGGTTTACTGCTGTCATTTACCCCCTGCGTACTACCGATGATTCCTATTTTATCGGGCATTATTGTTGGTGATAAAAAATCGCATAAAAAAGAAACTAGTCGGCTACATAGCTTTAATCTTTCACTGGCTTACGTATTAGGTATTGCGCTCAGTTATACCATCGCCGGCATTGCCGCCGGCTTGTCAGGTCAACTACTCAGTAACGCATTACAAAGTGCATGGATGCTCACAGCGACTGCATTCATTTTTGTTATTTTGTCTTTTTCTATGTTTGGTTTTTATGAGTTACGTTTGCCAAGCGCAATCGAAGAGCGCATGGTGAAGACGTCAAATAAACTCAAAGGCGGCCAATTTCTAGGCGTATTTGTAATGGGTATTATTTCTGCCTTAATTGTTAGCCCATGCGTTGCCGCGCCATTAGCGGGTGCGTTAATTTACATTAGTCAAACACGCGATATTGTATTAGGCGGTGTGGCGTTATTTTCACTATCCATTGGTATGGGTGTGCCATTATTACTCATTGGTGCATCAGCTGGCCATGTGTTACCCAAAGCGGGCGTATGGATGACAGCGGTACGTAATTTGTTTGGTGTCATCATGCTAGCTGTTGCTATTTTTATCGTTTCACCCATTATTCCAACCAGTGTAGCCATGCTGTTATGGTCAGCTTTACTGATTATTCCTGCTATCTATTTACACGCATTGGATAGCTTACCGTTAGACAGCAATACTGGCAGATCACATCCCTGGATGCGTTTTTGGAAAGGGATTGGCATCATGCTGTTAATTCTTGGCATCGCGATGTTAATTGGCGCAGTGTCAGGCGCAAAATCACCTTTACAACCGCTTGCTGGTCTGAGCTTATCAAGCAATAAACCAGCCGAGTCACATTTACCCTTTATTCGTGTGAAGAATACCGCAGAGCTGGATGCACGCATCGATAACGCGCAGGGCAACATTGTCATGCTCGATTTTTATGCTGATTGGTGTACCGCTTGTAAAGAAATGGATTTATTAACGTTTAGCGATCCTGCGGTGCAAACAGCACTTAAAGATGCTGTATTATTACAAGCCGATGTGACAGCCAACACGCCAGAAGACTTGGCTTTATTACAACGGTTTAATTTGTTTGGCCCGCCGGGCATTATTTTCTTCAACCGTTCTGGGCAAGAAATTAAAACCATTCGTGTGATTGGCTATGAAGATGCCTCTCGATTTTTAGCCACTGTGCAACGCGTAAATGCGCTAAAAGCGGATGAATGTAACCCACTGATTACTTGTTAACCTGAATACATTTTAAGCCATCAATCATTATGCTAAACAAACTTATCTCACCTTTAAGCACTGCTGTTTTATTCGTAATCATCGCAGTAACTGGCTATTTTATCTCTGAAAAAATGGATATAAAGGAGGCCATGTCACCCACTGCCGAGCTGTTCGCTACCACGCTTCCTGACGAAAACGGCACGCCTCAGGCGCTAAACCAATGGCAAGGCAAAACCATTGTCCTTAACTTTTGGGCAACATGGTGTCCACCTTGCCGCGAAGAAATGCCAGAATTATCTGCACTCAATACCGAGTATCAAGATAAAAACGTGATTGTTATTGGTATTGCATTAGATGATGTGAAGTTGATTAAAACGTTTACTGAAGAACATCAGATAAGCTACCCATTGCTGGCAGCAGAAGATACGGGGGCTAATCTGGCATTTCAGCTAGGTAATAATAAAAGTGCACTACCTTATACAGTGATTATTAAACCCGATGGTACAATTGCTCAAACGTATTTTGGCCGCATTTCTAAAGCACTTTTGGAACAAGCATTGCTTCAATTACTGCCCTAACACTTCACTTTTTTATTCAACTGCTTAGCTTAATCTTCAAACGATAAACAGTACTTTAACTTCGCTCAAATGTTGTAAATAAGCTGGACAAAATGGCTTAACTTCGTCAAACTTGCGCATTATGATTAATATTCAACGAGTGGCCAGGTAATAGAAAATGGCAGCAAAATCAATTTTGGTAGTGCACGGCCCCAATCTAAACCTACTTGGTGTGCGTGAGCCTGAACACTATGGTCACACAACATTGGACAATATCAATGATCATCTCAAAGCAACAGCGCAAGCCGCAAATATTGCTCTAGAAACGTATCAAAGTAATGCAGAAGCTGATATTGTCACAAAAATTCAACAATTAGCCACCAAAAAGGTGGATTTCATTATTATCAACCCTGCTGCGTTTACGCATACGTCTGTTTCTATTCGAGATGCAATATCCGCTGTTAATATCCCATTTATTGAAGTCCATCTATCGAATGTGTTCACCCGCGAAAGTTTTAGACATCATTCTTATTTTAGCGATATAGCAGTAGGTGTCATTAGCGGCTTAGGCGCGGATGGCTATGATGCGGCACTACGTTTTGCGATTAATCGACTAAATAGCAAATGATAAAAATAAGTTTATTTGAGGAGTTACCATGGATTTACGTAAATTAAAGAAACTAATCGATTTGGTTGAAGAGTCAGGCATTTCTGAACTCGAACTTACCGAGGGAGAAGAAAAAGTTCGTATTAGCCGTGCAACACAACAATTTGCACCGCAGCCCATACAATACGCTGCACAACCTACACAACAACAAGTTGCAGCACCTGTGGCTGCTACATCAACCACTACAGAATCAGCGCCAGAAGCGATACAAGGTCACGTAGTAGAGTCACCGATGGTTGGCACTTTCTATCGCGCCTCTTCCCCTGAGGCAAAGGCATTTGTAGAAGTGGGCGATACAGTTGAAGTTGGCGATACGCTTTGTATTATCGAAGCCATGAAATTGCTGAATGAAATCGAGAGCGATAAAGCTGGTGTGGTGAAGAAAGTATTAATTGAAAATGGCCAGCCTGTTGAATATGGTGAGCCTTTGTTTGTGATTGGTTAATGTATGTTTGAAAAAATATTGATTGCAAATAGAGGTGAGATTGCACTGCGTGTGCAACGTGCCTGTCGAGAAATGGGAATTAAAACGGTCGCCGTGCATTCGGAAGCCGATAAAGAAGCAAAATATGTCAAACTAGCTGATGAGTCTGTCTGCATCGGACCTGCTGCTTCTAATTTAAGTTATTTAAATATTCCTGCTGTTATTAGCGCAGCAGAGGTGACTGACGCACAAGCCATTCATCCAGGCTACGGCTTTTTATCTGAAAATGCCGACTTTGCAGAGCGGGTAGAGCAAAGTGGATTTACCTTTATCGGACCCAAAGCCGAAACCATTCGACTGATGGGTGATAAAGTTTCTGCCAAAGATGCAATGAAAAGAGCGGGCATCCCTTGTGTACCCGGATCTGATGGCGAACTGTCTGATGATCCTGCTACGATTATAGCAACGGCAAAAAAAGTTGGTTATCCCGTTATTATTAAAGCAGCTGGTGGCGGTGGCGGTCGTGGTATGCGCGTTGTACACACTGAAGCAGCGCTTATTAATGCGGTTAATATGACAAAAGCAGAAGCACAAAGTGCTTTTGGCAATCCTGTTGTCTACATGGAAAAATATCTAGAAAATCCACGTCATATCGAGATTCAAGTACTTGCAGATAAATTTGGCAATGCTGTTTTCTTGGGTGACCGAGATTGCTCTATGCAACGTCGTCATCAAAAAATCATTGAAGAGGCGCCTTCGCCATTACTAGCCACGCGTTTGCGCGACAAAATTGGTGAGCGTTGCGCTGAAGCTTGTCGCAAAATTAAATATCATGGTGTCGGCACCTTTGAGTTTCTGTATGAAAACGGTGAGTTCTTTTTTATTGAGATGAATACCCGTTTACAGGTTGAGCATACCGTGACTGAAATGATCACTGGCATGGATTTAGTACAGCAACAAATTCTAGTCGCCTTTGGTGAAAAATTAACCATTCGTCAAAAAGATGTGCAACTAAATGGTCATTCGATTGAATGCCGGATTAACGCAGAAGATCCATATACTTTTGTGCCGTCACCTGGCAAAATTGATCGGTTCCATATGCCTGGCGGGCCTGGTGTGCGTATTGATACTCACGCTTATGGCGGTTACGTAGTTCCTCCCTATTACGATTCAATGATTTGCAAATTGATTACTCACGGCGCAACACGCGAACAAGCCATTGCCCGTATGCGTATTGCTCTATCTGAGATGTCTGTGCAGGGTATTAAAACCAATATTGCGTTACATTCAGACTTAATGGCAGATGCAGCTTTTCATTTAGGCGGCACCAGCATTCATTATCTTGAAGAGAAACTGGGTATTTCGAGCAAATAGTAATGGCTTGGCTATTACTTAAAATTCAAGCAAACGACCAAAATGCAGATACCATTAGTGATGCTCTAATGGACTTAGGCGCGCTGTCTGCCAGTATTGAAGATGCCCATGCAGAAACGGTTGCAGAGCAGGCTATCTTTGGCGAGCCTGGCGATCCGCCACCAGGTATCTGGCAACAAAATATTGTGACAGCAATGCTGGATGAATCGACTGACGTCACAGCGCTATTGCATGCGCTGCAACAACAGACAAACATTCAGCAATTTAGTTATGTCACTGAAACCATAGAAGAGCAAGATTGGGTGCGCGCGACACAAGCCCAGTTTGATCCGATTCATATCACCGATAACTTGTGGATTGTGCCAACATGGCATACTAGCCCAAATACGCAGGCTATTAATATTATTCTCGATCCTGGGCTTGCATTTGGTACCGGCAGTCATCCTACCACCCACTTGTGTTTAGAATGGCTAACGCGGCAGCACGATTTAGGTGATGTATTAGATTATGGTTGCGGTTCGGGCATTTTGGCTATTGCTGCTAAAAAACTAGGTGCTCACAATACCGTGGGGGTAGACATAGACAATCAAGCGTTGATTGCTAGTCGGTTTAATGCAGATCAAAATGCAACGACAGATATTGCTTTTTATGACGCAAATGATTTTAGCAATCAAACATTCGATATTGTTGTGGCTAATATTTTATCTAGCGCACTGATGGTGCTAGCGCCTGCACTTGCAAAATATTGTAAAACGGGTGGCAAAATTGCATTATCTGGTATTTTAGCAGAGCAAACTGATGGGCTTATTGCTCGTTATTCTGAATGGTTTACAATGGATGCTCCAAGACAAAAAGATGCATGGATACTGCTTACTGGCATTAAAAAATGAAATACGTTACTGCTTGTCCTAACTGCGGCACCCAATTTTTACTCGATGATACGCTCATTCAAGCCCATCGAGGCAAGGTGCAGTGTGGTCACTGCGACCATGTGTTTAATGCTAAAAATAGATTGACGGAAGTGACCGATGAAAACGGCAGTACTGAGGATTATCCAGCAAGCGTGAGTGAAGCAGATGTTGAAAGTGCGCATGCATTGACAACTGAAGGGGAGATTGCCACTGAGCATAAGCAAGAGAATACTGATGAATTAACGCAATCTCATTCATTAATTGAACAGCCTGATACAACAGCGTCAGATGTTATATCTTCATCCGACGTTGATTATTATATTAGCTCACCAAACGATGAGGCTGAGCTGGATAGCAAGCTGGCATCACAAGCTGAAATACAAGAACCAGCCGTTAATGTCGACACTATTTTTTTGAGTACAAGGCCTGCTAATAAGCCTAGTCAGTATTCTTCTCTAATCAAACTCATCTGCTTTTTACTCATCATCCTCGCGGCTATACAAGCTACTTATTTTTTAAGACATGCTGTTGCCAGACAGTTTCCCGTCATCAAACCGTTGCTTGAACGCGCGTGCATCCCGCTGAAATGCACCATTGATTTATCAAAGCATTTAGACTTAATCAGTATTGGTGATTCTGACATGCAAGAAGATGACACCTATCAATCTGTGATTAAGTTTTCTAGCTCTATTACCAACAATGCGCATTATCCACAAGCTTATCCAAATATAGAGCTTACGCTAACTGACAGTGATGATCGTGCTGTTATTAAAAAATTAATTACGCCAAAAAATTACTTAAGCTCTATTGATAACATTAAAAACGGACTTGCACCGCAGGAAACTGCAGCGCTAACGCTATTGTTGCATGTTGCTGACCCTAGCGTTGCCAGCTACCGCATTTTATTGTTTTACTAACTATCAGATTGCAATAATGCATGATTCACTTGCACAATTGCCTCTACTAACTTTTCAATCGCCTCTATTCTCACATAGCTTTTACGCCAAACTATCGCAATTCTTCTTGTTGGAATGGGTTTAGTAAACGGAATTACCTTCAATAGGGGATTGTCATATCTTGCAACAGTGGCTGTTGCTGGCAATACTGTGATGCCTAAATTTGAAGCCACCATGTTGCGAATGGTTTCTAAGGAGTTACCTTGCAGCACCTCTCCTTTGCGTGACAATTCAGGGCACGCCTGTGTCACTTGATTACTAAAGCAATGACCACTATTGAGCAACAATACTTTTTCTTCAGATAATTCTTCAGGATTGATCTGTTTTCTATGCGCCCAACGGTGGTTAGCCGGCACAACCACAGAAAAATCTTCATCGTACAAATTACGTACCTCAATACCTGGCACATTAAACGGGAGCGCCACCACAGCGGCATCAATCACACCTGTTTTCAATTGTATTTCTAGATTGGCTGTTAAATTCTCCTCTACTTCTAACGGCATATTTGGCACGGTTTGGCGCAAAATAGGAATAATCTCAGGCAATAAGTAAGGGCCCACTGAATGAATCATGCCAAGCTTAAATAAACCCTGCAGCGGATTATTACCAAGCTTAGCCATCTCTTTTAACCGAGTGGCTTCTTCTACAATCACTTGCGCTTGTTCGATAATTTTCCCACCAATTTCTGTGATGCTTACCTCGCTTCTACTGCGCTCAAAAATGGAGACACCAAGCTCTTCTTCTAATTTTTTAATCCCCAAGCTTAAAGCGGGCTGTGTCACAAAACATTTTTCCGCTGCTCGCCTAAAGTTTCGTTCCTGGGCAACGGCCAGTACAAATTTTAATTCAATAAATGTCATCACATTGTCTTCATCAAATAGTGTTACTATCATACATTGATTAATTTTTCTTATCAATAGAATCAGAATATACAATTATCCAAATCAAAAAAATCACCCTACAATCGTTTTTATGCATCGTAGTTAGCGATGTTTCTTTGGAGATAAACATGAATCAATATGAAATTATCAGTGCTATGATGACTGAACTACTCGCACAATATGGACATACTTGTTAATACTCACTTGATTAACTGAAAGGATTTTAATATGGAAAATAAACCATCTACTACTTCTGCTGGAAAGTGTCCAGTCATGCATGGCGGCAATACAACAGCGGCCACAGCAAATATGGATTGGTGGCCGAAATCACTCAATCTAGACATCCTTCATCAACACGATAGCAAAACAAACCCTTTGGGTGAAGATTTTGATTACGCTTCAGCATTTAAGAAATTAGATTTACACGCAGTCAAGCAAGATTTACATGCCTTAATGACTGATAGTCAAGAGTGGTGGCCAGCAGACTGGGGCCACTATGGCGGCTTAATGATTCGGATGGCTTGGCATGCTGCAGGCACTTATCGTATTGCTGATGGTCGAGGTGGCGCTGGCACTGGTAACCAACGCTTCGCACCAATCAACAGTTGGCCAGATAACGTCAATCTTGATAAAGCACGTCGTTTATTATGGCCAATTAAAAAGAAATATGGCAATCAATTATCTTGGGCTGATTTAATCGTATTGGCAGGCACCATCGCCTATGAATCAATGGGCTTGAAAGTGTATGGTTTTGCAGGTGGCCGCGCTGATATTTGGCATCCAGAAAAGGATATTTACTGGGGCTCGGAAAAAGAATGGTTGGCGCCTACTGGCAGTGCTAATAGTCGCTATTCAGGTGAACGTGATTTGGAAAATCCATTAGCCGCTGTCATGATGGGCTTAATTTATGTTAACCCAGAAGGCGTTGATGGCAATCCAGATCCACTTAAAACAGCCCATGATATACGCATCACGTTTGAGCGTATGGCAATGAATGATGAAGAAACGGTTGCACTGACTGCCGGCGGTCATACCGTGGGTAAATGTCATGGCAACGGTGATGCCACGCTACTAGGAGATAACCCAGAAGCGGCTGATGTGCATGAGCAAGGATTTGGATGGCATAATCCAAAAGGAAAAGGCTTTGGAAGAGATACTGTTACGAGCGGCATAGAAGGCGCTTGGACAACGCATCCAACCAAATGGGATAACGGTTACTTCGAGATGTTATTGAACCACGAGTGGGAACTCAAAAAGAGCCCAGCAGGTGCATGGCAATGGGAACCTGTCCATATTAAAGAAGAAGATAAGCCTGTTGATGTAGAGGATCCATCTATTCGCTACAATCCCATCATGACTGATGCTGATATGGCCATGATTAAAGATCCTATCTACAGAGCAATTTCTGAGCGCTTTTACAAAGATCCAGCCTATTTTTCTGAAGTCTTTGCGCGGGCTTGGTTTAAATTAACACACCGTGATTTAGGACCTAAGAGCCGTTATTTAGGATCAGACGTCCCTAAAGAAGATTTAATCTGGCAAGATCCTGTTCCGCAGGTAGATTACCAATTAACTGAGGCAGAAATTGCAGACCTTAAAACCCAGTTATTAAACAGTGGTTTGAGCATCCCAGAGCTGGTCTCTACCGCTTGGGATAGCGCACGTACTTTCCGCGGTTCAGATTATCGTGGTGGTGCAAATGGTGCACGCATACGTTTGGCACCGCAAAAAGATTGGGAAGGCAATGAACCGGCCAGACTAGAAAAAGTGCTCAATGTGCTCGCTAATGTGCAAGCAGGTCTTAGTAAAAAAGTAAGCATGGCCGACTTAATTGTGTTGGGAGGTACAGCGGCGGTTGAAAAAGCGGCACGAGAGGCTGGCGTTAATGTAACTGTGCCATTTGCTGCTGGTCGTGGGGATGCAACAGATGACATGACAGATGTAGAGTCATTTGCCGTCCTAGAGCCTATCCATGATGGCTATCGCAATTGGGTCAAGCAAGATTATGTTGTGTCCACAGAAGAATTGATGCTAGACCGCACCCAATTAATGGGGCTAACTGCCTACCAAATGACGGCTTTAGTTGGTGGTATGCGCGTACTTGGCACCAATCATGGTGGCACTAAACATGGCGTTTTCACTGAGCGTGAAGGCGTATTGAGCAATGACTTTTTTGTCAATCTAACGGATATGGGCAATGTATGGGAGCCAACCAGCAATCAGCTCTACAACATTCGTGACCGTAAGACAGGCAAAGTGAAATGGACAGCCACTCGCGTTGATTTAGTGTTTGGCTCAAACTCCATCTTACGTTCTTATGCTGAAGTGTATGCGCAAGATGACGCAAAAGAAAAGTTTGTAAAAGACTTTGTTAGTGCTTGGGAAAAAGTGATGAATGCTGATCGATTTGATTTGATCGGTAACCGTTAAGCTTTATCTTAAATTAGCGGACACTTTACTATGTTTAAAGTGTCCGTTTTTTTATTTTTATAATAAAAAATAACGGCCTGCAACTCAAACCAAGTCATGAAATACATGAACATGCTTTAATTTATGGTTGAAGCAGCAGCGTTTTGACATAGATCAATATGCAATTTTTTATTCGTAATACATTATCCATATTGATTTAGTACAAAAGAAAAGGCGTTAAATATGGATAAGAAATTGATATTATTGTTAATAGGCTCTACTTTTTTAGTGGCGGCGTGTGAAGACAATAATCAAAATATAGAACATACTGCAAACGATAAAACTACAACAATGGCAGTTGAATTTGAAACCAATGAACCGATTAAGCCTATACAACCAGCAGTGATTAAAAATCAAAAATATGTCGATTTAGGCCGTAAGTTATATTTTGATCCTCGATTATCCAAATCAGGCTTTATCTCTTGTAACTCTTGTCATAACTTATCCGCAGGTGGCACCGATAATTTAAAAACATCGATTGGTCACAACTGGTCAAAAGGACCCATTAATTCGCCTACTGTACTGAATTCGAGCTTGAACCTAGCGCAATTTTGGGATGGTCGTGCCGCTGATTTGCAAGAACAAGCCGCAGGACCAATTGCCAACCCTGGTGAAATGGCTTTCACCCATCAGCTTGCCGTTGACATGTTGCGTTCAATACCTGGTTACGTTGACGAATTTAAAGATATTTTTGGCAACAGGGAAATTACGATCAATGAAGTGACACTCGCTATTGCCGCTTTTGAAGAAACATTGGTTACACCCAACTCGCGCTTTGATCAGTGGCTAAAAGGAGATAAAGAGGCTATCAGTCCCACCGAGCTTGCTGGCTATAACCTCTTTAAAAGTAGCGGTTGTGTTGCCTGCCATAATGGGCCTGCTGTAGGTGGAAATTCTTTCCAAAAAATGGGTATAGTTGAGCCATATCATGCTTCCAGCCCTTCAGAAGGCCGCTCTGCAGTGACGGGTAATGATGCGGATCGCTTTAATTTTAAAGTACCAACTTTGCGAAATGTGGAGTTAACCTATCCCTACTTTCATGATGGTGAAGCTGACACGCTGACGCAAGCCGTTGATATCATGGGCAGATTGCAACTTGGCAGAACATTTAGTGCTGAGGAAAATGCACAGATTGTTGCATTCTTAAAAACTTTAACAGGCGATCAACCAACATTCCAATTGCCGCTACTCCCACCATCATCAGATGCTACACCAAGACCACAGCCATTTTCTGAATGAATATAAGGAGGCCTAGCCTCCTTATTAGCTTCGTTAAGTAATTGTTTAGCGTTAAAATTAATCATATTTAGATGTTGCATATTGATGAAAAATTTTGTCGACACTTGGGTAAAAGTGATGAATGCCGATCGATTGATTTAACCTAATGTGATGTTGAGATCAACAGGCCATTTTAGCCCGCTCACGCGGGCTTTTTGGTCATCTCTTTTGATCAACGTTTGCTTACATACACTATAGCAATTGTCCAACGCATGAAGTGATATTGGCTTTGCCATACAATAGACCTGCCCAATCTCACAACCCATACGCAAATCGTTTGATGAGCAATTGATTGCACGATTAAGCTTAACTCAATAATTAACCATTATTGACATATTACTGTCATTAATCGGGCATATACTAGGTATTGATGTAACTCCCCCTCTCTAGCCCGCGTAAGCGGGTTTTTTTATTTGTTTATTAATTACATAAGCGGCTAATACGTGCAAACTACCTTACAATAAATACATTGTTCACTTTAAAGGAGGCGTCATGAAAACTTGGATTTGTAAGGTATGCGGTTTAATCTACGAGGAAGAAAAAGGCTGGCCTGAAGATGGTATTGCCGCAGGCACTAAATGGGAAGATGTGCCCTCTGATTGGATGTGTCCTGAGTGTGGTGTATCTAAGGCTGAGTTTGAAATGGTTGAATTTTAAAGCTAAATGGTCTATTTTAAATAGGTAGCGTTTCTCTTCACTATTTAACAACAACTTTCATCACAAGGAAACACCATCTATCAGTATCAGAATTTTTTAAAGCGTTATGCATTCTTTTTAAATGTTAGAATGAAAATACATGTCTAGTCATTTAAACAAGACCAAATTTACCGTTGCTATTTTTGGGGAGGTGTTAGCAGACATATTCCCCGATGCCACTGTGCTTGGCGGTGCGCCATATAATGTTGCCAGACACTTACGCGCTTTCCAGCAGCACCCTGTGTTGATTTCTAGAGTGGGCAATGATGCCCTTAAAAAAACACTGTTTGCAGAACTATCTGCTCTCGATATCGATCAATCAGGGATTCAATTGGATTCGATTTACCCAACTGGGCAGGTCATAGTACAGATAGAAAACGGCCGACATCGTTTTGAAATAGAACCCGACCAAGCTTATGACCATATTCATACTGGTATGGCTCACTTAACAACACTGGCTAACCAACCAGATTTGGCTTACTTTGGCACATTAGCCCAACGCGGCATTCAATCTCGTCTCGCGCTAGATACGTTTTTAAGTGGTGCCAAATGCCCACGATTCTTAGATATTAACTTACGTGCACCTTGGTATAACAAGCACATGATTCGACGTTCGCTGTTGCGCACAGAAATTGTCAAAATGAATGATGATGAGCTAGCCATCGTTTGCGATATGTTCGAGCCTGCGCTCAGCAATAATCAAGAGCGCGCATCATTTCTCATTAAAAAGTTTGATTTAAAACACTTATTTGTGACTTGTGGTGAAAAAGGCGCCTGGGTATTGTCGAGTAATGGCGAAGAAATCAAAGTAGCAGCGCCGGCTTTGACAGCAGCAATCGTTGATACGGTTGGTGCAGGTGATGCATTTGCCGCAATTTGTATATTAGGTTTACTCCATCACTGGCCTATGGAACAAATTCTGATGCGTGCCAATATTTTTGCCTCTGCTATTTGTACGATTAGAGGAGCAGCGCCAGAGACGCATGCGTTTTATTTGCCCTACATTGAGCGCTGGTTTTAATGCAAGCATTCTCAAATGATGATCAAGGCCATCCACTCTATATTTTAATGATCAGTGTGCATGGTTTGATTCGTGCAAATGACATGGAGTTAGGCATTAATGCTGATACTGGCGGGCAAACGAAATATGTCGTCGAAATGACAAAAGCACTTGCCAAGCATCCGCAAGTTGGCAAAGTGGATTTGCTTACCCGTTTAATTGATGATGATAGTGTGGCTGCTGACTATGCGCGCGCGGAAGAACAGCTAAGTGAAAACACAAGAATCATTCGGCTAGAAGCTGGGCCAAGAAAATATATCCGTAAAGAATTATTATGGAAGCATTTGGATCAAATGGTGGACAAGTGCTTACAGTTTTTACGGTTGCAAGGTCAGCTTCCAGATTTCATTCACGCGCACTATGCAGATGCGGGTTATGTTGGTAGACAGCTTTCTAATTTATTGGGTATCCCTCTAATTTTTACTGGCCACTCACTCGGCCGTCCTAAGCGCGATCGTTTGCTACAATCGGGTAAGAAAGCATCTGCCGTTGAGCGGCAATTCAATCTGCAACATCGCATCGCAGTAGAAGAAGATATTATTCAAGATGCTTCACTAATTGTCACAAGTACCCGTCAAGAAATAGATGATCAATACGGCATGTACCGCAACCATGATGACAATCGTTACAAAGTGATTCCACCAGGTATTGATACCTCTAGATTTTCACCTCCGTTGCGAGGCTATCGTATAAATGAATCGCTAAAGTTAGCCATTGATCGGTTTATTCTCAAAAAAGATAAGCCGATGATTCTCACCATATGTAGACCTGATATACGTAAAAATCTAAGCGGTTTAATGGCCGCTTATGGACAGAGCCAAACATTACAAACAATGGCTAATTTGGTGATTGTAGCTGGCACACGTGATGATATAAATGCATTAGAGGAATCTCAGCAACAAGTCATGAATGACTTGTTATTGGATATCGATAAATATGATTTGTGGGGGAAAGTGGCTATTCCAAAAAGCATTTCTCAAGACGAGATTCCTGAACTGTATCGTTACGCTGCGATGAGAAAAGGCATCTTTATCAATGCTGCATTCACAGAACCATTTGGTTTAACTTTGATTGAAGCCGTTGCGAGTGGCTTACCCTTTGTCGCATCCAATGATGGTGGACCAAGAGATATCGTCAGTAACTGTCGCAGTGGTTTTTTAACAGATACGCTTGATAGCAACGCCATTGCCAGCACCTTAGCAGTAGCGCTCTCTGACAGTAAACAATGGCGCTTACTGTCTAAAAATGGGTTGAGTAATATCAAGCGCCACTACACTTGGGAAAAGCATGTAGAAAAGTATATGAAAGAAGTGCGCACCTTACTGCACAGAGACCGTAAAAGAATTAAACGCCAATATAAAACAGCATTAAATGCAGGAAAATCAACCATGCCATTAGCTAAATTTGCGCTGATTACCGATATTGATAATACGTTATTAGGCGATAAAAATAGTTTACAAACATTAATTTCATGGCTACGCGGCCAATCTGGTGATTTAGCATTTGGTATTGCTACGGGCAGACCACTGGAAAGCGCAGTGGCAATATTACAAAAAAATAATGTCCCCATGCCTGATGTCTTTATTACTTCTGTTGGCAGTGAAATTAATTATGGCACCACATTAAAATCGGATACTGGTTGGTCTAATCACATCAAACATTTGTGGCGTCGCGATGATTTAGTGGCGGCGATGAACAGTATTAGTGGCATCCGATTGCAAACAGATGAAAACCAACGTGAATTCAAAATTAGCTATTTAGTCACGCCTGATGCACTACCGCCGCTGGCAGTCATTAATGAACACCTGCAGCAATTAAAACTGCATGCGCAAGTGATTTACTCACACAACGAGTTTCTGGATATTTTGCCAATTAGAGCCTCTAAAGGACATGCGATTCGCTATTTAGCTTATAAGTGGGATTTGCCGCTGGCACAATTTTTAACCGCTGGCGATTCAGGCAACGACAGTGAAATGTTGGTGGGTGATACCCTGGGTGTTGTTGTTGGTAATCACAGCCAGGAACTAGACAATCTGCGCGGGCTTGATCAAGTGTATTTTGCGCAAGGTCATTATGCTGCAGGTATTCTCGAAGGTATACAACACTATCAATTCGGACAAATAAATGCACAATAAATTAATAAAATTGGTTATTGACTATGTATGAACAAGTTTCACATGCGTTACTGAACGATATTCTTATTAATATCGATATTAAAAATAATGATGCTGATTTACAACATTTCTATACACGATTAGGCGCTAACTTTTTTGCTATTTATTCAATTTTTCATCATTTATATGGTGAGCGAGATGATGTTGAACAGCAGTTACAGTCTCTTGTCCAAACGATGGCACAACAATACATTAGGCGTGCACCAGCACTAAAAGAATCTGACTTAGCCCGCGAAAAAGATCACGACTGGTTTTTAAGTCAAAAATGGGTAGGCATGGCTCTATATTGCGATGGATTTTCTAAAAACCTCAACAGTATGCAATCTAAGCTACATTTTTTACAAGAGCTAGGTATCAATATGATTCATATTATGCCCATTTGTGATTGCCCTGAAATTGAAAATGATGGTGGTTATGCAGTTAGAGACTTTCGCAAAATTGATGACAGTTATGGCACGCTAGACGAGCTTGACGCGCTGATCAAGAATTTAAAGCAGCGCGAAACACTCATTACCTTGGATGTTGTAGTCAATCATACATCGAACCAGCACGCTTGGGCACAACAAGCGCGACAAGGTAATCAGCAATATCAAGATTATTACTACATGTTTGATGACAGGCAGATACCGGATATTTATGAAGAAGCCATGCCTGAGGTATTTCCAGAATTTGCGCCTAATAGTTTTACCTGGGATGCAGAATCTAAGAAATGGGTGATGACGGTGTTCAACCATTTTCAATGGGATTTAAATTATAAGAACCCTGCTGTATTTATAGAGATGCTGGATGTTTTATTGTATTGGTCAAATCATGGTGTTGATATTTTGCGCCTTGATGCAGTTGCTTTTTTATGGAAAAAAATGGGTAGTAGCTGTCAAAATGAACGAGAAGCCCATTTGATATTACAGTTATTTAAAGACTGCTGCCAAGTCACGGCACCAGGCGTGTTATTCATTGCTGAAGCAATTGTTGCACCCACTGAAATAGTTAAATATTTTGGCGAAGATGCCATTAATGCAAAAGAGTGTGAAATTGCTTACAACGCCACTTTAATGGCATTGCTTTGGGAGGCTGTTGCCACAAAAAACACAACGCTACTCAATAAAGGCATTCACAGTATTCCCGAAAAACTAGAGCGCGCGACTTGGCTCAACTATATTCGTTGTCATGATGACATTGGCTGGGGATTTAGTGACACTGACATTATTGATACAGGCTATGATCCTACTTTGCATAGACGATTTTTGGTCGATTACTATACAGGTAACTATGGCATGTCTAATGCCAAGGGGTTTGCTTTTGGTGTTAATAAAAAAACTGGTGATGCCCGTATCTCTGGCTCATTAGCTTCGTTAGCTGGCTTAGAAACAGCACTAGAAGAAGCAAATCCAGAAGCAATAGCATCCGCGATTAAAACCATTATTTTATTGCACAGTGTCATTCTCTCTTTTGGTGGCATTCCCCTTTTATATTATGGTGATAGCACTGGTACCTTGAATGATGATTCCTATTTGAATGACGTTCACAAACGCAATGACAACCGATGGACGCATCGCCCGCAATTGGATTGGGACAAAATAGAGAGAAGAAAACAAACAGGTACAGTTGAATATCGTATTTTCAATGCGCTCAAAAAGTTGATTGCCATCCGTAAAGAGATTCCGGCCTTTGCCGACAAAAACAATCGCGAACTCATCGCAACAAACAACCCGCATTTGTTAGTTTACGCTAGGTTCAACTACGCATCTGCTAGTACACGGGTATTAGTTGTCTGCAATTTTAGTGATGTTGAACAAGGTTTAGAAGTAAGCCCTTTAAAAGAAAACGGCTTTTTGAAATATGCAGTGGCAAAAAATATGGCTACCGGTGACATATTAACCATCAACAATGATGCACTCATTATTCCGCCACTGTCTTTTTATTGGTTAGAGACCTAGATAAAACCTCAAAAGCGCCATCAAGACTGCTAATCAAGCTTTGTTGATTTACATCAAAGCGCCCAAGCTAGCCTGCTCTTATCATTCCTCCATCAACAGTTAAAAACAATCATTTATGGAGAATGAAATGAAAAAAAGACTATTTGCAATATCAATGGTAGCCACATTGGCAGCGCCAATGTTAGCCCAAGCTGAAGCGGGTGATTGGGTAGTCCGTGTACGTGCAGTGAATGTCAGCCCAAATGAAGATAGTAGCCTAGGTAAAGATGTCAACACACTACTTGGCGCTAGTGTGATGTCACCAGGTGCGGAGTTAAAAGTCAGTGATAAAGTGATACCTGAATTAGACATCTCTTACTACTTTACCAAGCATATTGCAGCAGAACTCATTTTAGCATTGGGTACTCGCCATAATGTAAGCATCTCAGGCGACGCAGCTGGCGTTGTTGGCGATCAAGGTTTGGGTAGTGTCAACTTATTACCACCAACATTAACCGCCCAATGGCATTTTAATCCCGACCAAATGATTGACCCCTATGTTGGTGCTGGTGTTAATTACACGGCCTTTCTTGACCGCAATTTAAGAGGCCGTGCAGGTGCTATTAATGGCGACAAAATTAAAGTAGATAGTGATAGTTGGGGCTGGGCATTACAAGCTGGCGTCGACATTAATCTGAAAGATGGTTGGTTACTCAATGCAGATGTTAAATACGTCACCATTGATACTGATGTTAAATTACGTGGCGCTGTTACAGGCAATGTCTGGAGAAAAATTGACAGCTTAGATATTAATCCATGGGTGATTGGTTTTGGTGTAGGTAAAAAATTCTAACCATACCATCACGCATACAGATAACGATTGCTGGTCCCTCCCTAATCCCTGCCGCTTGCGGTAGGGATTTTTTTATCACATTTAATTACACCACACTTTAGTTTGATGCATCACATCCATCCAAATTGCCCAGGCAGCAACTGCCGTTAGAAAAAAACCTGCCAAGCGCATACTATTGCTATCGCCTATCCATTTGAATCCATTTTTTAGCTTAAACCAAAACCACGGTCCAATCATCAATGACACACTAGTGCCCAATGCAAATGTAGCCATGCTGAATGCGCCTTGTATTGGATTTGCATGTAGGGAAGCCACCAATAATGCAGAATATAGCAAACCACATGGCATAAGTGCCCACAGTACACCTGTCAAAAAACCACCACCTGATAATTGTGAAAATTGACGAACGCGGCCCCAAATGTGACGGCCAAAACGATCAGCCCATGCAGGTTGACGAGCAAATATCATTAACATGAGGCCCCATGCAAAGACCAATACATGAAAAAATGTCCAGAGTGGGTGTAGCGCTGCGGTTTGTTCAGAAAACCAAGCCAGCGTATTAACCGAAGCTGCTGCAATGGCGCCTAAAATAGCATAACCAATGATGCGCCCACTATGAAATTTGGCTGTTTGCAGACCGATATTACTTGTTTGCATGCCACCACAGGCAGCACCACACATTGCAATACAGTGCGGCCCACCCGCTAAGCCCATTAAAAGTGTCGTCAGTGCTAGCGGTGTCTCCATCTAAGGATTTTAAATTATTTTTGAGAATCGTGCGCGTGTTTGATCAACTTGTAAATATTGATCAAACACCATTGCAATGGCACGCACAAAATACCACCCTATTTCTGTTACGTATAAGCCTTCCTCATCAAAAGTCACCATGCCGGCATGTTGTAATGGTTGTAATGCTGCCAACTCGTTAGAGAAATAATGCTTAAAGTCAATCATATAGGCCAATGCTATTGGCTCAAATTGCACTTCGCCTTGACACATAATAGACATGATAACGCTACGCCTTATCAAATCATCACTTGATAATGCTAAACCCCGTACAATCGGTAATCGGCCTTGATCCAAGGTATCGTAATATTCTTCGATTGTTTTTGCGTTTTGACTATAGGTGGCACCTATCCGTCCAATTGAAGAAACACCCAGCGCAATCAAATCACAGTCCGGTTGTGTACTATATCCTTGAAAATTACGATGCAAGCGGCCTTGTCGTTTTGCCACTGCCAATGCATCTTCTGGTAACGCAAAATGGTCCATACCAATATAGACATAACCTGCTGCAATCAATTTAGCAATCGCAGTAGACAGCATTGTTAATTTTATAGCTGCCGCTGGTAAAGCCTCTGTTTGGATACGGCGCTGTGGTTTAAATCGCTCTGGCAAATGGGCATATGCATACAAGGCGATTCTGTCTGGTTTAATGGCAATGACTTGATCGATTGTATGTGAAAAGGTATCCGCTGTTTGTTGCGGTAGACCATAAATTAAATCCACATTGAGTGACTCAAATTGTTGATGTCGCGCCTCTTTCACCAACGCCATTACCTGCTCAAATGGCTGTATACGATGCACTGCTTTCTGCACATCCGCATTAAAATCTTGCACACCAAAACTCAATCGGTTGAATCCTAAAGCGCGCAGATTATTGAGCCGTGTTTTATCCACAGTTCGCGGATCAATTTCAATTGAATACTCCCCAACTGGCGACATAAGAAATTTTCTTCTCAATTCGCTCATCAATTGAGTCAACTCTACATCGGTAAAAAATGTTGGTGAGCCACCCCCTAAATGTAATTGAGAAACACTGGGCTTTTTACCCAAATGGGCGATATGTAGATCCATTTCTTTGCTTAGATACTGCAAATAAGTGGTGCTGTGCCGGTGATGCTTGGTGACCATTTTATTGCATGCACAAAAAAAGCAAAGAGACTCGCAAAAAGGAATATGGATGTAAAGTGATAGCGGTAAGGAGGCGCGGCCAATTTCGCGTATCTGCAACGCTTGCTTGTAGTGCTTTTCTGTAAACGCTTCTACAAATCGATCTGCCGTAGGATAAGAGGTGTATCTTGGCCCTGCTATATCATATTTTTGCAGCAGATCTGTTGATACCTTTGTTATATGGCCATTGTCGACTTCAATCATTTATTACTCCTCATTTAAATGCTATTATTCAAATAAAATAGATGTTTAGCTTTGATACAAATCAACATTAGTTAAAAGTAACAATAATTGGCGTTACACTAGACTTTAATGTCTATTAAGCGCATATTAGTGTTGCTCAATTAGCCACTTAAATTAGATAAAACATGGATGCAGCATCAATCTCCCAAGACCTCAAAACTGCTTGCTCAAATTGCAATCTGAGAGAGTTATGTATGCCGTTAGGCTTCACCAATCAAGACATGAAAAAAATTGACGAAGTCGTCAAGACGCGTCGCAAAGTTAAACAAGGTGAATTATTATTTGGTAACGGCGATGCTTTTTCATCTTTATTTGCTATTCGTACTGGTTTTTTTAAAACCAGCATTTCTACTGAAGATGGTCGAGAGCAGGTGGTTGGCTTTCAGATGGCGGGTGAAATTGTTGGTCTTGATGGTATTGTGAATGATTTACATAGTTGCAATGCCATTGCATTAGAAGATGCTGAGGTGTGTGTGATGCCGTTTGCCAATATCGAAGCGCTTTCTCGAGAATTTCCGCAATTGCAACGTCATATTCACAAAATCATGAGTCGTGAAATTGTGCGCGAAAATAACGTCATGATGTTACTGGGCAATATGCGGGCAGAAGAACGATTAGCTGGGTTTCTGTTGAATCTACTACAACGTTTACATGCGCGTGGATTCTCGCAATCAGAAATCATTTTAAGAATGACGCGTGAGGAGATTGGTAGTTATCTCGGCATGAAGCTAGAAACAGTCAGCCGTACTTTCTCAAAGTTTAGTGAAGAAGGCATTATTGAAGTTAAACAGCGCTATGTGCATATAATTAAAGCAGACGAATTGAAGAAAATTTTTAATTTATCTAGTTGTAATTAAACTGCCGCCAAACTTTAATTGTTGTCTACTACTTGTTTAATCATGACAATACATTGAAAAAAGTCTTAACCGTCACCGACCATAATCGCGACAGCGGTTACCATTATGTTTATCCAGTCGTATCCCGACGAGCAGGTGGTGTTTCTATCGGCATCAATCTGAATGTGAATAATGTTTGTAACTGGCGCTGTATCTATTGCAATGTCCCCAACTTAACGCGCGGCAAACCAACGCCAATCGATTTGGTGCTATTAGAACAAGAGCTTCGCACTTTTTTAAATGACATACTGCATGGTAACTTTATGCAAAGGCAAGTGAGCCAGTCAGATAGACAACTACAAGATATTGCTTTCTCAGGCAATGGCGAACCAACAAGCGCACCTGAATTTCCATGCATCGTGCCCTTAGTCATTAAGATATTGAGTGACGTTAATTTGCTGGGCAATATCAAAATTCGTGTTATCACCAATGGCAGTCTGATAAACAAGCCATCCGTTTTGGCTAGTCTGCACCAATTATCTTATGCTAATGGCGAAGTGTGGTTTAAATTAGATGCGGGCACTAAAGCTGGAATAATGCGTATCAATGATGTAGATATCGATCCCAATAGTCACATGAATCGTTTAAAACAATGTGCGGTAGCATGTCCTACTTTTATACAAACATGCGTCTTTACCTTAGACGGGGCGCCGCCTTCAGTACAGGAAATAGCCGCTTATTTAACGCGCATCACATCAGTCAGCAACGTGATTAAAGGTGTACACCTGTATGGAGTTGCGCGCCAATCTATGCAAGCTGAAGCGGCTAGAATCGGTCAAGTATCTGCAACGTGGTTAGACGATTTAGCAGCGCAGATTGCTGGGCTAGGCGTTGCTGTGCATGTGAGCGCTTAATCTATCGGTTTTTTGATACCAGTGGCAGCATGGTTACGCGCCTTCATTGCAGGTGCTAATTCTTCTGTTGCCAGCGCTTCTGCGGCAAGCGTTTTGTTAATTTCCATGCCTTTAACATAATAGTTTTCAATCACAGGATCAGGGGTTTTTATTGCAAAATAAAAGGTAATAAAAGACGCAATGATCACCACCAAAGGCCCGCCTATGACCATCCACACATACCCAAACTTCCACCACGGCTTTGTATCTTCAACTATCATTTCGTTTCCTTGTTAACGGCAATACAATTATCTAGGCACCAGGAATATCGACTTCTCAATCAATGTTTCTTGACTATCTACTTCTTCGATTTCAAATTCAATTTTATGTTTACCGCTTTCTAGCGAGCCATCGGGTAATGTCACATCTACCACTATCCAACGCGCTTCAGCCGGCTCTACTGTAATCAGTGGGTTTCTATCGCTGCCTTTAAATCCAACTTTTGCGTTTTGTAAGCCATTCACATTGAGACGATACTGGTGTCTATTCTCGGTGGCATTCATGATTTGTAAGCGATACACATTTTCTAACATACCGCCTTCTACCAGCCTTGCGAGTACCGAGCGATCACGAACAACGTTGACTTTAAACGGTGTTCTGAACCATAAACTTGTTAATAAAGCCGCGATTAATAGAAATAATATCGCTGAATAAATCAGCACCCGTGGTCGCAAAATACGTTTCAGCATTTCACTGCGTGTCCAGTGATTATCCATCGCATTTTGTGTGGTATATTTGATTAAGCCTCTAGGTTGTTCTATTTTATCCATCACATCGTCACAAACATCGGCACACAAGCCACAGCCAATACATTCGTACTGCAAGCCTTCACGAATATCTATCCCGGTAGGACAGACTTGCACACATAAACTGCAGTCAATACAAGCGCCTAATGATTCCGTTTTAGTCGTATTTTTACGTGAGCCTGCCCCTCTTGGTTCACCGCGCGCTTCATCATAGGTCACAATCAGCGTGTCATCATCAAACATCGCGCTTTGAAAACGGGCATAAGGACACATATACTTGCAAACCTGCTCACGCATAAAACCGGCATTTCCATAGGTTGCAAAGGCATAGAAAATCACCCAGAACGTTGCCCATGAACCAAGATTAAGCTGCATCATTTCTGATGCAAGTTCACGAATTGGCGTAAAGTATCCAACAAATGTAAAGCCTGTCCAAGCGGCAAACGCAATCCAAACAAAGTGTTTAGCAGACTTTCTCGATAACTTTTCTAGCGATATTTTCGCCGCATCTAATCGCATTCTTTTGGCACGGTCACCTTCAATTTTTCTTTCTATCCAAAGAAAAATCTCCGTATAAACGGTCTGCGGACAGGTATAGCCACACCACAAACGGCCCGCAATTGCCGTAAATAAAAACAGGGACAGTGCTGAAATAATTAAAATGGCTGTTAGATAAATTAAATCTTGTGGATATAAAACCAGATTAGCAATATAAAAGCGTCTGCCTGGCAAATCAAACAATAGTGCTTGTCTTTGACCCCATTCTAACCAAGGCACACCATAAAAAAACAGTTGCGTGAGCCAAATCATTGCCCATCGCCACTTAGCAAAATAACCAAAAATACTGCGCGGATATATCTTATCTTCTGCTTTATATAAAGAAATAACCACCTCTTGCGGCGAGGTGGCTTTTTCTTCAATAACGGCGTTATTAGTTTCAGTCATATGCTTTTTTTACAAACTCACGATTAATATTAATGTTTTGTTCCATTTGATAATCCCCAAATATAAGCCGTTAATACTTTTATTTGTTCTGGGGTGAGTTTATCTTCTTGCGCAGGCATTTGATTAACAATACCGTTTTTAATACGACTAATAATCGCCGCCTCACCAGCACCATGCAACCAAATATTATCAGTTAAATTTGGTGCGCCTAATGCTTGATTGCCTTTTCCATCAGGACCATGACAAGCTGCACATGTTGCAAATTTAGCTTCACCTAAACCCGCTCTCGCGGCATCGTGCATACTGCCAGAAAGACTGAGTACGTAGTTAGCCAGATTTTTTATATCTTCATCACTGCCTACCATGGCACCCATTGGCGGCATCATACCGTTACGGCCGTTGATTAGGGTTTCTTCAATTTTTTCTGGGCTACCGCCATGAAGCCAATCATGGTCAGTAAGATTAGGAAATCCTCTGCCGCCGCGCGCATCAGAAGCATGACATTGTGCACAATTATTCATATACAAGCGCTCTCCAATTGCTTTTGCCGCTGGCATAGCGGATAACGCTTCTACTGACACGCCGTCAAATTTAGCATAAAGTGGCTTCAATGCTTCATTTGCTTCAGCAACTTCTGCATGATATTGATTCTCTTGCGTCCAGTTTTTTGAGCCATCATAGGTGGCTAAACCGGGATAAAGTGCCAAATAAATAAAACCAAAAATGATGGTAATAATAAATAACCACACCCACCATCTTGGTAGTGGATTATTCATTTCGGTTATATCTTCATCCCATACATGACCACTGGTATTGTCACCGTTCTTACTCACGATTTTCATTTTGCTTGTGAACCATAATAAGAATGCACAACCAATAATGCCAACAACCGTAATAATGGCGATAAAGTAAGGCCAAAAATTATTGAAAAAATCACTCATTTTACGTTCCTTTATTTTTCATCAAAAGGCAGTCTGGCTGCCTCTTCAAAATCTGCAGTATGGCGATGGCGCCATACCCAAACAATAATGCCAACAAATACAATAAAACTAATCAATGTGACTAATATACGTAATAAGTTGATATCCATCAGGTGCTCCATTCTTTATTTATTTAAGATGAATGCCCAACACTTGCATATAAGCAATAATGGCATCTAGCTCTGTTTTGCCTTCCACTTCTGCCGCCGCACCTGCAATCTGTTCGTCGGTATATGGCACACCCACTTTACGCAATGCCGCCATATTTTTTCCAATATCGGCATTCACTGGTGCGTTTTCTAACCATGGATACGCTGGCATAATCGATTCTGGCACCACATCACGCGGATTGATTAGATGAATACGTTGCCATTCATCACTGTACTTCCCACCCACACGATGCAAATCAGGACCAGTACGCTTACTGCCCCACTGGAACGGGTGATCGTAAACAAACTCACCTGCAACAGAGTAATGGCCATAGCGCAATGTTTCTGCCCTTAGTGGTCGTATCATCTGTGAATGACAGTTATAGCACCCTTCGCGCTGATAAATATCACGCCCAACTAATTGTAACGGTGTGTATGGCTCCAAGCCTTTGATAGGTTCAGTTGTCGACTTTTGAAAGAACAAAGGCACGATTTCTACCAGCCCACCAATCGACACCACGACCAATATCAATACAATCATCAAAAAGTTATTGGTTTCAATCTTCTCGTGACTGAAGCCTGTTTTTTTATCATTTAAATCTGACATAACATTTTCCTTAAACGTGAGCTGCAACAGGTGGAATAGTTGCCGTTGCTGGCTGACCACTCGTCGCTGTTTTCAATACATTCCAAAGCATAACGACCATACCACCAAGGTAAAGTAGACCACCCAGTAAACGAATAAAGTAGTATGGGAACTTGGCTTTTACGCTTTCAACAAAGGTATAAGCCAATGTGCCATCAGCATTCACTGCACGCCACATCAAGCCTTCCATCACACCTGAAATCCACAAGGCTGCAATGTAAAGTACGATACCTATTGTTGCCATCCAGAAATGTAATTCGATGGCTTTAATGCTATGCATTTTTTCTTTGCCAAATAATTTTGGTACTAAGTGATAAAGCGCACCCATCGAAACTAAACCAACCCAACCTAAAGCACCTGAATGCACATGACCAATTGTCCAATCAGTATAGTGAGAAAGTGAGTTAACCGTTTTAATCGCCATCATTGGGCCTTCAAACGTACTCATGCCGTAGAAAGATAATGAAACAATCATGAAACGTAAGATAGGATCCGTACGTAATTTATGCCATGCACCCGACATGGTCATCATGCCATTAATCATACCGCCCCAACTTGGTGCTAATAAAATCAATGAAAACACCATGCCCAATGACTGTGTCCAATCTGGCAACGCTGTGTAATGTAGATGATGCGGACCTGCCCACATATAGGTAAAAATCAATGCCCAGAAGTGAACAATGGACAAGCTATATGAATACACTGGGCGCTCTGCTTGCTTAGGTACAAAGTAATACATAATGCCCAAGAACCCTGCGGTTAAGAAGAAACCAACGGCATTATGGCCATACCACCACTGCACCATGGCATCTTGCACACCAGCGTAAGCAGAATAAGATTTCATAAAGCTCACTGGGATAGCTGCACTATTGACGATATGCAGCAAAGCAACTGCAATAATAAAAGCACCAAAAAACCAGTTTGCAACGTAAATATGTCTTACTTTACGCTTGGCAATCGTGCCAAAAAACACAACTGCAAAAGAAACCCAAACCACGGCAATTAATAAATCAATTGGCCATTCTAGTTCTGCATATTCTTTACTTTGCGTAAAGCCTAATGGCAGTGAAATGGCAGCGGCAACAATGACAACTTGCCAACCCCAAAAGGTAAAAGCGGCCAGTTTTGGCATAAATAAACTGACTTGACTGGTACGTTGCACCACATAATAAGCAGTCGCAAACAGCGTACAACCGCCAAAAGCAAAAATCACAGCATTGGTGTGTAACGGACGTAACCGACCAAAACTGGTCCATGGCAAGCCCAAATTCAGTTCAGGCCAAACAAGCTGGGCAGCAATAATCACCCCAACCAGCATGCCAACAACCCCCCAAACAACCGCCATAATAGAAAACTGCCTTACCGCTGTATCGTGATAAGTCAACGATTCACTTCCTAAACTTTGCATTTTTTTACCCTCATTTTTAACGACATTGAGGGATTATGCTGAAAATCCCCCATCCCAATTTGATACAAATCAATCTTCGTGCAATATACGCTCACCCTCTTCTTCAATATCTTCAAATTGACCTGAATAGATTGCCCACCAAAGACCACCCAAAATGATTAAAACCAAAATGACTGACAAAGGAACGAGTAAAAAGAGAATGTCCATGAAAACTACTAGCCCTGAATTGTATCAATATTTGCCAGGCGCGCCGCGTTCAAAATCACCAATAGTGAACTCAGCGCCATGCCTAATCCTGCCAACCATGCTGGCAACAGACCAGCAACCGCAAGCGGCACGCAGGTTGCATTGTAGATAGCCGCCCATGTTAAGTTCTGTTTAACGATACGCATGGTTCGCTTCGCTTGCCCGATTAAATAGGGCACCATTGCAAGATCGCCATTCATCACAACAAAATCAGATTGCGCTTGCGCCAATGGCACAGCTTGCCCCATCGCGATTGAAACATGTGCGCTCGCCAATACTGGTCCATCATTTAAACCATCACCGACCATTAATACTTTTCTGCCTTGTTGTTGCAAGGCTTGAATATGCGCCAATTTATCTTGCGGACTACAATCACCAAACACAGCCTGAATACCAACAGCTTCTGCAACACGTTGCACCGAAGCCAATTTATCACCAGATAATACAGCAACATGCAAACCGTGTTCTGTGACATGACGCACACAAGATGCCGCGCTTGGTTTAATTGATTCAACTATTGCGAAACTGGCTAACCAGCCCTTATCGGACACTAAATGCACCATAGATCCTTCGCTGTTTGCCATCTCATCGGCAGTCAAATCACAAAATCTTGTATTGCCTAATTTTAGATTTCCCCACGCTGACTTTGCTGTTAAACCTGCTCCCGACACTTCTTGTACGGCGCTGACTAACTTAGTATTATTGAGCGCTACCGATTTTGCCGCCTCTACCAAGGCACGTGAAACTGGATGTAATGAATGTCGTGCCATGTCGGCGGCGATTTGCAAGGCTTCCGTCTCACTCAAAATACCACTAACTGAAATGTTGCCCACTATCATTTTATCCAATGTTAGCGTGCCCGTTTTATCAAACACAATGGTATCTATATTGGTTAATGCCTCCAGCGCTTGCATTTTACGTACTAAGATACCCGTGCGCGCCAACTTGCCAGACACAGTCAACATTGCTGCGGGCGTGGCCAAAGAGAGTGCACAAGGACAGGTCACAATCAGTACCGCTACTGCCGTCATTAACGCACGACTTTGATCGACTTGCCATAAATAAAGCGCAGTACCAGCCGCCGCCAACAATACCAACAGCAAAAATGGTTGCGCAATACGATCGGCCAATATAGCTAATCTCGGCTTATCGACTGACGCACGCTCCATTAATGCGACTATTTGGGCATAGCGCGTATTGTCTCCAATTTGTGTAATACGCACTTGCACCGCTGCACTTAAATTATGACTGCCTGCAATCACTTCAACGCCCAAGGCTTTTGAGACAGGACGAGATTCTCCTGTCAGTAATGATTCATCTGCTTTGGTATCTCCCAATGTAATGATGCCATCTGCTGGAAATGCCTCACCGGGCAGCACACGCACCACATCGCCTACCATCAAGCGCCTTACCGCAATACGTTCAAATTGGCCATCAGCATTGAGACGCTCGATGATGCTGGGTAAGCGCCGCATCAATACATCCAGTGCCCCTGCAGTTTTATTACGCATGCGTAACTCTATCCAGCGCCCAGTAAGCAGAAAAAACACCAACATGGTTAACGAATCAAAATAGACTTCTGATCCCCACCATCCATTTGGTTCAAACGTTGCCGCAGAGCTGACCAAAAAAGCAATCAAAATCCCAAGAGACACGGGAAAATCCATACTAATTTGACGCTGTTTAATATCGGTTAGTGCGCTTTTAAAAAATGGGCCGCTTGAGAAAAGCATCACAGGCAAGGTTAACACCCACGAAGCCCAGCGCATCAAATTAAGCGTGTCTTGTGTCATCTCGCCGGGGCTCGCATAATAGGCTGGCATGGTATACATCATGACTTGCAACATACAGAAACCAGCAACCAGCAAACGCCAAAGCATCAAGCGCTGACTCTTACGCCTATCATTACGCACCAGTGCATCGGCTGCTGGTAAAGCACGATAACCTGCCTGATTAATCGCCCCCATCCATATTGAGGGGGTTGTATGTTCTGAAGACCACACTAAACGTGCGCGGCCACTGGTTGCATTGACCTCTGCACTCACAATGCCTGGCAAAGCTTTGACTGTCTTTTCTATATTCAGCGCACATGAAGCACAATGCATGCCCTCCACTGCCAAATGGGATTCCCACGTGTGCTCAACATTTGGTAACTTGGTGCTAAAGCTTGACCATTCATCGGGCTCATCCAGCGCAAGCAAAATGCTATCAGTGTCAGTTATTTCATCACTGTTCGCAGGTAATTTACTGAATGTAACTGATGGGTTATCCATGATTATATTGAGTCTTGTTAAGCGTCTATAGTTCGCAGATTTAACATAATAAAATATAGCGGCGCTTCTGATGTTGATTCATATCAAGTACACGCATTAATTGATCTCTACTGGCGTGAGCGTCTGACATGCGCCGGTGTTTGATGCCACACGACAAATCTGTGTAAAGGCTAGCACATTTAGTGCACTATGCCCCACTAAACCACCATCAATATCTGGCAAGGTCAAGATACTGCAAGCATTGTCAGGCGTCAAACTACCACCATAAATAATCCTTACTTTTTTTGCAAAATCCGCATCATATTGCTTGATTAATCGTCTAATGAATGAATGAATTGCTTGTACATGGTCTGGGTCGGCCGCATAGCCCGTACCAATTGCCCACACAGGCTCATACGCAATAACTAAGTTCACTGCTTTTGCTTGACTTAAAGTTGTCTCATCTAAATCAAATATCGCCAACACCTGCGCTTCTATCATCTGTTTAGTTTGGCCAGCGGCATGCTCTTCCAGCGTTTCCCCAACACAATAAATGGGTGTTATTGCTGCATCAACCGCTCTTTTAATTCTAGTGACCGCCGTTTGGTTACTTTCATGGCTATATGTGCGTCGCTCCGAGTGGCCCACAATCACGTATGAGCAGTCAAAATCTGCAATCATCTCTGCTGATACAGAAGCCGTATAAGCCCCATGTACAAACTGGCTTACATTCTGCGCGCCCCACCCTATGCGCGTATCAGCCAATATTTTTTGTGCTTGGAACAAATAGGGATAAGGCAAGCAAATGCCACAATCTACATTGCTCAGCTGTGTTAAGTCTATTGCCATTGCCAATAATAATCTTTCATTTTCTAGTAAATTGCCATGTAATTTCCAGTTTCCAACCACCAGCTGCTTACGTGTTTGCATTACCCATTTCACCTTAACATGTGGTTGTTTTAACTGGCGATATCATGATGCAATTGCGCATATTGATGGGCCATTGCTTCAATTGGAATCGCCTTAATTTTACTAGCATGCCCGGCACTACCAAATGCTTCAAATCGCTCCTGAGCCACCTGCTGAGCGGCCAATGTTGCCGCTTTAAAATATTGTCTTGGGTCAAACACTGCTGGATTTTCACCCATAAATTGTCGAATAGCAGCCGTCATCGCCAATCGAATATCTGTATCAATATTCACTTTACGCACACCATGTTTAATGCCTTCAACAATTTGGGCAATAGGCACGCCATAGGTTTCTTTAATATCGCCGCCATATTGGCGAATGGTAGCCAAACAATCCTGAGAAACACTCGATGCGCCATGCATCACCAAATGCGTATTGGGCAAACGTTCATGAATAGCCTTTAGCCTAGCAATGGATAACACATCATCGGTTGGTGGTCGGCTAAATTTATAGGCGCCGTGACTCGTACCAATCGCAATGGCTAACGCATCAACATGTGTTTCATTCACAAAGGCTACCGCTTCCTCTGGGCTAGTTAATAATTGTTCTCGATCTAGCACACCACTAGCACCAATGCCATCTTCCTCAGCCGCTTCTCCTGTCTCTAACGAACCTAAACAGCCCAGCTCACCTTCAACAGAAATACCGACTGCATGCGCTAGCGTCGTCACTCGCTTTGTTACTTCAACGTTATACTGATAACTCGCAGGCGTTTTGCCATCCTCTTTCAGAGAGCCATCCATCATGACACTAGAAAAACCACTCCGAATGGCGGTTAAACAAACCGTAGCAGAAACACCATGATCTTGATGCATACAGATAGGTAAATGCGGATACTGCTCAATGGCCGCCGCAATCATTTTGCGTAAAAACACTTCGCCAGCATAATCACGTGCGCCTACTGTGGCTTGTAAAATGACAGGGCTATCAACAGCATTTGCCGCAAATAAGATCGCATGTATTTGTTCCATATTATTTACATTGAACGCGGGCAAACCATAATCATGTTCCGCCGCATGATCAAGTAATTGTCTTAATGTGACTAATGCCATCACCTAAACTCCTTAATAACCATTGATTGTTGATGCCATCATCAAACACTACAACTTCGCGCCTCATGCTGGGTTGTCGTCATCGAATCGCTTGTGATATTGCGCAACGACATTCACTTCTGCGCTTGAACCCAATATAACGGGCACACGCTCATGGATATCAGTTGGCGTGATATCCATCAGGCGTTGCCGGCCAGTGGAACTTGCCCCACCCGCCTGCTCGACAATAAAGCTCATTGGATTTGCCTCATAAAGCAACCGCAAGCGCCCTGCTTTTAATGGCAATTTGTTATCTTTTGGATATAAATAAATCCCACCACGCATTAAAATGCGATGCACATCTGCCACCATACTGGCAACCCAGCGCATATTAAAATCTTGCAACCGCAAACCATCATTACCGGCCTTGCACTCTGCGATATAGCGCTGCACTGGCGTCTCCCAAAATCGTTCATTACTCGCATTGATACTAAATTCGGTTGCTGTTTGTGGTATACGCATATTAGGATGGGTTAATTGATAACTGTTGGTATTGCTATCCAATGTATAACCATGCGTGCCCTGCCCAACAGTAAGCACTAACATACATTTTGGCCCATATAGCGCATAACCAGCTGCAACTTGCGCATTGCCTTGTTGCAAATAATGGGCTGTTTCAATCGGACGTGTTTTGGGTGCGTTTACAACTGAAAATATCGATCCAATGCAACCATTAACCTCGATATTAGATGACCCGTCTAGCGGGTCAAAATAAACTAAAAATAGCGCAGCATTGCTTTGTGCTGATAACGGCATTGCCTCATCAATCTCTTCTGACACCAGTCCTGCCACCAATTGCGTCGCTCTCAACGCGTCAATAAAGATCGCATTGCTCAACACATCCAATTGCATTTGCGTTTCACCTTGCACATTTTGACTAGCTAGCTTAGTGGTCACTTCAGCTGTTCCACCTTTTGCAACCAATGTGGCAATATCGATAGTTGCCGTTGCTATGGCATCTAGCAGGCGTGCCAAACAGTCATCATTTGATTGCGCTATAGTTTGCGCAGAGACATGCTGAAACAAGCTGATATTGGCAGTGCTCATCGTTTAATCCATCATTGATTATTTAAATCACCACAGGGAAGCTTTAACAATATAGTCATTAATGATGTTAATGTATACTATAATATTTTATTAGTTTATATTAAGTTTTACTTAACATGAAAAACATCAGCTTACGTCAAATACGCATTTTTCTTAGTGCAGCAAACCACTTAAACTTCTCAAATACGGCCAAAGAACTACACATCACATCCCCGGCAGTGTCACTCCAAATTAAAGAAATGGAAAATGATATTGGAGTGAAATTATTCAATAGAAGCAATAAAAAAATCAGCCTAACGTCAGCAGGTGAATACTTTCTTGTTTATGCAAAACGTATTGTCAGCACCCTACATGAAGCAGAATTAATCATGGGCACATTACAAGGCACTGCATTTAGCACACTCAAGATTGGCTTAGTTAGCACCGCACAGCACTTTTTACCCCATCTGCTGATGGCATTTAAAGCAGAATATCCAACCGTTCAAATTAAGATTGAAGTCCGTAATCGCCAACAATTAATCCAATTACTAAAAGAAGGCGACATTGATGTTGCCATCATGGGCAGGCCACCTAAAGAAATCAACAATGACCTAGCGCCAATTGCAATACATCCACATGGATTTGTCGCCAGTCCTCAACACCCACTCGCATTTCAAACCAAGGTGAGCGCAAGCACATTAAACACGTGTGAACTCATCTCACGAGAACAAGGCTCTGGCA